>NZ_CP048632.1:2180000-2480000 GCF_010669145.1 Rhizobium oryzihabitans | reverse complement strand
GCAGACCCGCGCCGCCGGGCTTGCAGCGCTTGGCATCAAGGCAAATGGCCGCTTTGCCGGCGGTACGCTGCAGATCGACACCAATGTGACCGGTCAGGGCGGCATGTCGCTTGCGGGCGGCGGCTCCCTTGGCATTGCCGGCAACCGCCCGCTTTCCATGGCCTTTACCGGCAGGCTGCCCTTCTCTGCAGTTGCCGCGCAGACCGCCGACCAGGGCCTCGATGTGGATGGCACGGCCGCCATCGATGTGAAGATTTCCGGCAGCGCCTCCGCACCCGTCGTGACCGGCAGCATCACCACCGATGGCACACGCCTGACCGATGTGCGCCGGAACCTGACCGTCAACGGACTGGGTGCAACCATCACCTTCGATCGTGACCGCGCCGTCATTTCCCGATTGACGGGCAAGCTGGCAGGCGGCGGCACAATCTCGGGAACCGGCAGCGTCGGCATAGCCGGCGGCTCGGGTTTCCCCGCAGATATTTCGATCACGCTGGATCGCGCCGGTTATAATGACGGTACGTTGGTGACCACTGTGGTAAGCGGCACGCTGACATTAAAAGGCCCGCTGCTGAATTCGCCCGTTCTCGGCGGCAACCTGACGCTGGACAGGAGCGCCATCACCATTCCCGAAAAGCTTCCGGCCTCGCTGACGGAAATCGACGTCAAGCACAAGAATGCCCCACCGAAGGTCCGCGCGCAGGCGAAAGCACTGGGTGGCGATCAGGGCGGCAGCGGCAGTTCCTCCACCATCAATCTCGATCTGCAGGTGAACGCCCCAAGCGGCATCTTCGTACGCGGACGCGGTATCGACGCCGAGTTGACAGGCAATCTGACGATACGGGGCACGGCGGCTGTTCCCGTCATCTCCGGCGGCTTTGAAATGCGTCGCGGCAGGCTGGAAATCCTCACCCGTCGTCTTGATTTCACCACCGGCAACATCAGCTTCGGTGGCGGCCTCATCCCGGTTCTCGATATGAAGGCGGACTCGACGGTCGGTTCAACCACCGTCACGGTCGCGGTTTCCGGCAATGCCAACGACCCGACATTCGCCTTCTCCTCGGCCCCTGCCCTGCCGCAGGATGAAGTCATGGCCCAGCTGATCTTCGGTCAGTCCATGTCGAAACTCTCCGCCCTGCAGATCGCCCGACTGGCGGATGCCGCCGCCCAGCTTGCCGGCGGACGCTCCACCTCGCTGTTCGACAAGCTCAGAAGCAATCTCGGCGTCGACGATCTTGATATCTCGACGGATTCCGAAGGCCAGGCCCGCGTTTCCGCCGGCAAATATCTCAATGAAAGAACCTATCTCGAATTGCAGCAAAGCGGCGATTCCGGTGCCAAAGCCATAATCAACCTCGATGTCGGGCGCGGCGTGAAATTGCGCGGTGAAGCAGGCGGCGATGGCGAAGGCGCTGCCGGCATATTTTACGAGAAAGAATACTAAACACTCCAGTAAAAATGCGTAAATCAAAGAAGAGAGTGTTTTCACGTTTCGAAGGAACGAAAACACTCCAGAGCCGTCCGCATTTAGGTTTGCGAAACCATCTCATGTTACGAATCCTCCATTGAAGACGGAAATATTGTTTCCGGCTGTTCAGGCACCAGGCAGAACGCCAAATCCGCATATGCAAGTGTCGGTGCACTTGCGCCGGCCTCCACAGCGAGCATTGGGAAGAATTCTGATGGCAATGATTAACTCTACCAATTTTGGCGGTGAGACGCTCGAAATCATCGCGTTCCGCCTGCATGATCAGGAATTCTGCGTAAAGACCACGACCATCCGCGAAATCCGCGGCTGGGCGCCTTCCACGCCCATTCCCCACGCGCCGAAAGACGTCATCGGCGTCATGAACCTGCGCGGCTCGGTCATTCCGATCATCGATCTGGCCCACAAGCTCGGCATGAAGAGCACCGTCGCCAATGAGAGAAGCGCCATCGTGGTGGCTGAAGTGCACAACATGGTCATCGGCATGCTCGTCGACCGCGTGTCCGACATTCTGACGATCCCGGCAAATCAGGTCCAGCCGGTTCCGGAAATCTCCGCCTCTTTCGACAAGTCCTATTCCGAAGGCATCATCGCCAACGAACATGGCATGATCTGCTTCCTGAACCTTGCAAAGATGTTCAAGGGAACCGAAGCGGAAGATCTCGCTGCCTAAGCAGTCATTCACTCGATTATCGACAATTAAACAGACCGCCGGAGCACAAGCCCGGCGGTTTTTGTTTTTTGTGCCGATCTCATTTTATCAAATAAGAACATTTTAATATTATAGATATCTAATATTAAAGGCCGAAGATCAGTACGCACTAAAAGGATACCCGACCGAGGCCAAGAAGTCGCAAGTGCCTGAATTGCCGCCTCGGCGGCAGAACCTGTCCGATGTTCAAACTAATACGGCGTGAACCGCATAACAGTGTAGTTCGCCGCACCGTGGACCGATATTTGGGGGACGTCCAATGCTGGGGTTAGGGAAAAGCGCAGATAACCGAAACATGCTCGATGCGATATCCAGATCGCAGGCGGTTATAGAATTCGATCTTGAAGGCAATATTCTCACGGCAAACAGCAATTTCTGCAAGGCGCTGGGCTATGAGCTCGCCGAGATCGTCGGCAAACATCATCGCATCTTTTGCGACAGGGATCTCGCAGCCTCGCGCAGCTATCAGGAATTCTGGGAATCCCTCGGCCGAGGCGAATTTCAGGCCAAGGAATATCGCCGCATCCGCAAGGACGGTTCGGTCATCTGGATCGAAGCGTCCTACAACCCGGTCTTCCGTTCGGGCAAACCCTACAAGGTCATCAAAATCGCGACCGATATCACCGCCAAGAAGATCAAGGCCGTCGAAGACGCCGGCAAGCTCGAGGCGCTTTCCCGCTCTCAGGCCACCATCGAATTTTTCCCCGACGGCACGATCATCACCGCCAATCCGAATTTCTGCGCTACGGTGAATTACGACCTCAAGGAAATCGAGGGCAAGCACCACCGCATGTTCTGTGATCCCGCTTACGCAGCGTCTCCGGCCTATGCCAATTTCTGGCCGCGGCTGGCATCGGGAGAATTCATTTCTGACGAGTTCGTACGCTACGGAAAGAACGGCAAGGAGATATGGATTCAGGCCGCCTATAATCCGGTGCTGGATGAGGCGGGCAAGGTGGTGAAAGTCGTAAAATTTGCAACCGACGTCACGCCGCGCATGAGCGCCATTACGGTTCTTGCCGATGCCCTGCAGGCGCTGGCCGAGGGCGATCTGGTGCAGCGGCTCGACAATAGCTTCGTGCCAAGCATGGAGAAGCTTCGGCACGACTTCAACGACGTGGTCGGCAAGCTCCAGACCACAATGCAGACGATCGCCCACAACGCCTCGACAATCGCATCCGGCTCGGGCGAGATACGCATAGCTGCGGATCAGCTCTCGCAACGCACCGAACAGCAGGCCGCCTCGCTGGAGGAAACCGCAGCCGCGCTGGAGGAAATCACCACCACCGTCACCGATGCCAGCCAGCGCGCCGGCGAGGCCGGGAAGCTGGTGCTGCGCACGAAAGATCACGCCGAGCATTCCGGTGAAATCGTTCAGCAGGCAATTTCCGCTATGGATGCGATTTCGCGCTCCTCCGGCGAAATCACCAACATTATCGGCGTCATAGACGACATCGCCTTCCAGACCAATCTTCTTGCCCTGAATGCAGGCGTCGAAGCTGCCCGCGCCGGTGAGGCGGGCAAGGGTTTCGCTGTCGTGGCACAGGAGGTCCGGGAACTTGCGCAACGATCCGCCGTTGCGGCCAAGGAAATCAAGTCGCTTATCAACACCTCGCGCGAACAGGTGGCCAATGGTGTTGATCTGGTCGGCAGAACCGGCGGTGCTCTGCGGGATATTCAGTCCCAGATGGGCGAAATCGATGCCAATGTCTCGGCCATCGTCGAAGCCTCGCGCGAACAGGCGAATGGGTTGAGGGAAATCAACCAGGCCGTTAACGTCATGGATCAGGCAACCCAGAAAAACGCCGCCATGGTGGAGGAAACCACCGCCGCCAGCCACGGCCTCGCCAATGAAGCTGAAACGCTACACGAATTGCTGCGTCAGTTCAGAATCTCGCATGTGGCTTCGCCATCGTCTGCGCAATCGGGCGACAGAAAGCCAGCCATCGTCACCAGGCTGCCAGCACCGCAACAGCGATATTCCGCAGCGAGATCTCATGGGAACGTGGCGGCAGAATGGGCGGAGTTTTAGATATTAACACCGCACCAGGCCGGAAGGCCACCGACAGATGGTGGCCCCTGGCGTTATAAAATAATGCGGTCCGCACGGGTGAAGATTTCGAAGTCTTCACCCCGCACCAACGCAACGAGCGTGATGCCTGCTCTCTCGGCGGTTTCAATGGCAAGCGCGGTGGGGGCCGATATTGCCGCCAGAACGGGACTGCCAAGGATCGCCGTCTTCTGAACCATTTCCACCGACAGGCGGCTGGTGACAGCCACGATGCCCGCCCTGGCTGATATGCCGGCGTTGACGACAGCGCCGGCAAGCTTGTCGAGCGCATTATGGCGGCCGACATCCTCGCGCGCAGCAAGCAGACCCTTTTCGGGATTATAGAACCCCGCACCGTGAACGGCCCTCGTCTCGCGGTTGAGGTCTTGCGCATCATTGAGCGCCTTCATTGCGGCGACGATCTCGTGACCCTCAACGGATAGTTTCGCGCCACTCAAATCCGGTACGAGGCGCACGGCCTGTTCGATGGATTCGATACCACACAGACCGCAGCCAACCGGACCCGCCATATGCCGCCGTCTCGCGCGCAGGGCGTCTGCTTCTGCATCCCGCAGATCCACCTGGAGATCATAACCTTGCCCCGCTTCGATCACCTCTACCGAGAGGATTTCCGAACGCGCCGATATGATACCCTCGGTGAGGCTGAAGCCGATGGCGAAATCGACAAGATCGGCTGGGCTCGCCATCATCACGGCATGGGTGCTGCCACCATAAGAAAAGGCAACGGGCACCTCTTCCGGAACGGATCGCTCACCCGCGGCGACTGTGCCCTGTCGTAGGGCAGTTCTTGCGACCCTTCGGTAACTTGCCTTTGCCGACACGATCATCCCTCCATTGCAAGAAGGCACCTCTCTCCGCTCGCGGCTGACAGAAGCTGCATTTCTTCTCAACATCACCTCTAGCCCAAGGCCCGGAAAATCGGAATCTATTTCAGGCCGTTGAGCGCGTCGATCGAGGCAGGGACCTTACGGAGGGGGACTTCTTCCCCTCATCCCGAGAGACAGGCACCGGCTTAAAACAAAAAAGCGACCGAAGCGGCCGCTTTTCTGGTTTGATATTGTGTGGGCAGTCATTCTTTCGAACCCGCCCGGTGCTTTCAAGCAGCGACGAGAACCTCATGCAGGTTCGTCAGTTCGTAAAGATGCTTCTCAAGCTTGGTCAGATGCTCGTGCTGGTGATTGCCTTCTTCGATTTCAGCCTTGGCCGCATCGATGCGCTTCTGCAGCGTATCGGGGGACATATCGTCGGCCGAAACGGCGGATTCCGCCAGAAGCGTGCAACCCGTCGGAAGAATATCGGCAAAACCGCCGAAAACGACGTATTTATGCGTTTCACCGGAGGCAAACTTCACCGTCACCAGACCCGGCTTGATCGTCGTCATGGTCGGCGCGTGATTGGCCAGCACCGTCATCTCACCCAGCGTAGCCGGGATGACGACTTCCGTAACCGTTTCGGAAACGAGCAGACGTTCCGGGGAAACGAGATCGAATTTGAAACTGTCAGCCATGGCTATTCACTTCTTTTCAATTACGCGGGCGTCACGGACTTGTCTTTTACAACGCCGGCCTCACCATTTCGGTTTCGCCGTCATTGCCGGCAAGGCGCGCGGTTGAACCACGCGCCCGCCAATTCATGATCAGGCAGCTTCGCCAGCCAGCTTCTTTGCCTTTTCGATGGCTTCTTCCATCGAACCGACCATGTAGAAAGCGGCTTCCGGCAGGTTGTCGTATTCGCCATTGACCAGGCCCTTGAAGCCCTTGATCGTGTCTTCGAGCGCAACGAGCTTGCCCGGCGAACCGGTGAAGACTTCAGCAACGAAGAACGGCTGCGACAGGAAGCGCTCGATCTTGCGGGCGCGGGCAACCGTCAGCTTGTCTTCTTCCGACAGTTCGTCCATGCCGAGGATGGCGATGATGTCCTGGAGAGACTTGTAGCGCTGCAGGGTCGACTGAACCTTACGGGCAACCTCGTAGTGCTCTTCACCGACGATCATCGGGTCCAGCATGCGCGAGGTGGAGTCGAGCGGGTCAACAGCCGGGTAAATACCCTTTTCAGCGATCGAACGCGACAGAACCGTCGTTGCGTCAAGGTGCGCGAACGAGGTTGCCGGAGCCGGGTCGGTCAAGTCGTCGGCGGGAACGTAAATAGCCTGAACCGAGGTAATCGAACCCTTGTTCGTGGTGGTGATGCGTTCCTGCATCTGGCCCATGTCCGTTGCGAGCGTCGGCTGGTAGCCCACGGCCGAAGGAATACGGCCGAGCAGAGCCGACACTTCCGAACCAGCCTGCGTGAAGCGGAAGATGTTGTCCACGAAGAACAGAACGTCCTGGCCTTCATCACGGAAGTTTTCAGCGATCGTCAGACCGGTCAGAGCGACACGGGCGCGGGCACCCGGCGGTTCGTTCATCTGGCCGTAAACGAGCGCAGCCTTGGAGCCTTCGCCGCCGCCAAGCTTGTTGACGTTCGACTCGATCATTTCGTGGTAGAGGTCGTTACCTTCGCGGGTACGTTCACCCACGCCGGCGAATACCGAGTAACCGCCGTGCGCCTTGGCGACGTTGTTGATCAGTTCCATGATGAGAACCGTCTTGCCAACGCCGGCGCCGCCGAACAGGCCGATCTTGCCGCCCTTGGCGTAAGGAGCCAGAAGGTCAACGACCTTGATGCCGGTGACGAGGATCTGTGCTTCGGTCGACTGTTCGACGTAAGACGGCGCATCCTGGTGGATGGCGCGCTTCTTGGCCGTAACGATCGGGCCTGCTTCGTCAACCGGCTCGCCGATGACGTTCATGATGCGGCCGAGCGTTTCAGGACCGACCGGAACCTCGATCGGAGCGCCCGTGTTGCTGACCGGCTGACCGCGGACAAGACCTTCGGTCGAGTCCATGGCGATCGTGCGTACGACGTTTTCGCCGAGATGCTGCGCGACTTCCAGAACGAGGCGGTTGCCGTTGTTCTCGGTTTCGAGCGCGTTCAGGATCGGAGGCAGTTCGCCTTCGAACGCCACGTCGACAACAGCGCCGATAACCTGGGTAACCTTGCCCGCGCCGTTCACCGCTGCGGTTTTCTTGGGGGTAGCTGCCTTAGCCATTATCCTTACCCTCTTTCCTTACCTCAGAGCGCTTCCGCGCCCGAAATGATTTCAATGAGTTCCTTGGTGATCTGAGCCTGGCGCTGACGGTTGTAGGAAAGCGTCAGCTTGTTGATCATCTCACCGGCATTGCGCGTTGCATTATCCATCGCGCTCATCTTGGCGCCCATTTCACCGGCAACGTTTTCGAGCAGAGCCCGGAAAACCTGAACCGAAATGTTGCGCGGAATAAGGTCTTCCAGAATAGAAGCCGCATCCGGCTCATATTCGTAGACGGCGCTCTGCGTCACTTCATCCTCTTCCACAACAGGCGTTGCGGCCGGAATGAGCTGCAGGCCGGTCGGGATCTGGCTGATGACGGACTTGAACTCCGAATAGATCAGAGTGCAGACGTCGAATTCACCCGCGTTGAAGAGCGAGATCACCTTCTTGGCGATCTGGTCGGCGTTTTCAAAACCGACCTTCTTCACGTCGCGCAGTTCAATGCGCTCGATGATGTTGGCTGCAAATTCGCGGCGAAGGCTGTCATAACCCTTCTTGCCGACCGTGATGATCTTGACCGTCTTGCCTTCGGAAATCAGCTTGCGGGCCTGATCGCGGGCAAAACGGGCGATTTGCGAGTTGAAACCGCCGCAAAGACCACGTTCGGCCGTGCAGACGACGAGCAGATGCACGTCGTCCTTGCCGGTGCCGGTCATCAGCGCCGGAGCAACGTCCGCCTCAACCGCCTTGGCGATGTTGGCAAGAACGGCGCTCATGCGCTGAGAATAAGGCCGGGCGGCCTCCGCAGCTTCCTGGGCGCGCCGAAGCTTCGCCGCGGCGACCATTTTCATCGCCTTGGTAATCTTCTGCGTCGCCTTCACGGAGGCAATGCGGTTTTTCAGATCCTTAAGTGAAGGCATCCGTTATCCGTCCGAGTAAAAGAGCCCTAATTACGAGAAAGACTTCGCGAAGGTATCGAGAGCGCCCTTGAGCTTGCCCTTGGTATCGTCGCTGATTGCCTTTTCCGTGCGGATGGTGTCGAGGATCGCCTTACCTTCCGAGCGGAGGTAGGAGAGGAAACCCTGCTCGAACTTGCCGACCTGTGCGACCGGGATCTTGTCGAGGTAGCCGTTGACACCGGCGAAGATCACCGCGACCTGTTCTTCCGTCTTGAGCGGAGAGAACTGCGGCTGCTTCAGAAGCTCTGTCAGGCGGGCGCCGCGGTTGAGCAGGCGCTGCGTGGAAGCGTCGAGGTCCGAGCCGAACTGGGCAAAGGCGGCCATTTCGCGATACTGGGCAAGCTCGCCCTTGATCGAACCGGCAACCTGCTTCATCGCCTTGATCTGGGCGGCGGAGCCAACGCGCGAAACCGACAGACCGACGTTAACGGCCGGACGAATGCCCTGGTAGAACAGGTCGGTTTCAAGGAAGATCTGGCCGTCGGTGATCGAGATCACGTTGGTCGGAATGAACGCCGAAACGTCGTTACCCTGGGTTTCGATAACAGGCAGAGCCGTCAGCGAACCGGCGCCCATTTCGTCGGAGAGCTTTGCAGCGCGCTCCAGAAGACGGGAGTGAAGGTAGAAAACGTCGCCCGGATAAGCTTCGCGGCCCGGAGGACGGCGCAGCAGGAGCGACATCTGACGGTAGGCAACGGCCTGCTTGGAAAGGTCGTCATAGCCGATGAGAGCGTGCTTGCCGTTGTCACGGAAGTACTCACCCATGGCGCAACCAGCAAACGGAGCGAGGTACTGCATCGGAGCCGGGTCGGAAGCGGTAGCAGCAACGATGATCGAATACTGCAGCGCGCCGCGCTCTTCCAGAACCTTCACGAACTGGGCAACGGTCGAACGCTTCTGACCGATAGCGACGTAAACGCAATAAAGCTTATCGCCGTCAGGGCCATTATCGTGAATGGCCTTCTGGTTCAGGATCGTGTCGAGAATGATCGCGGTCTTGCCGGTCTGGCGGTCGCCGATGACGAGCTCGCGCTGGCCGCGGCCAACCGGGATGAGGGCGTCGATGGCCTTGAGGCCGGTCGACATCGGCTCATGAACCGACTTGCGCGGAATGATGCCGGGAGCCTTGACGTCAACGCGCGAACGCTTGGCGGCATTGATCGGGCCCTTGCCGTCGATCGGGTTGCCAAGCGCGTCAACGACGCGGCCGAGCAGTTCCGGGCCGACGGGAACGTCAACGATAGCGCCAGTCCGCTTTACGGTGTCGCCTTCCTTGATGTCACGGTCCGAACCGAAGATAACCACACCGACGTTGTCGGCTTCGAGGTTGAGCGCCATGCCGCGAATGCCGCCGGGAAACTCGACCATTTCGCCAGCCTGAACATTGTCGAGGCCGTAAACGCGGGCGATACCGTCACCGACGGAAAGCACCTGACCGACTTCCGAGACTTCCGCCTCGTTGCCGAAATTTTTGATTTGATCTTTCAGAATTGCGGAAATTTCCGCGGCGCGGATATCCATCAGCCAACCTCTTTCAGTGCAAGCTTAAGGGTGGAAAGTTTGGTGCGAAGAGACGTATCGATCTGGCGGGAACCGACCTTGACGATCAGACCACCGAGGATCGACGGATCGACGGTAACGGAAATCGTCACATCCTTGCCGGTAACGCTCTTCAGCGCCGCTTTCAGTTCAGTTTCCTGCGCCTCGTCGAGCGCATGTGCCGAGGTGACCTCGGCGGTGATTTCGCCGCGATGGGCAGCGGCAATGGTGCGGTAGGCGCGGATCATGCCGGGAACGGCAAAGAGACGGCGATTATTGGCAACGACCTTGAGGAAATTGACGGCAAGACCCGCAATGCCGGCCTTTTCGCAGATTGCGGTGATTGCCTTGAACTGATCCTCGGCGGAAAACACCGGGCTCGCAACCAGACGCTTCAAATCGTCGCTCTCGTCGAGAAGTGCGCCGAACTTGTCCAGATCGGCTCCAACCGCTTCGACCGCACCCGCTTCCAAAGCAAGCTCGAAAAGCGACGACGCATACCTTTCCGCTACACCGGATGTTCCATGGGAGGTATCTGCCACGGGCACTTTTTCCCTGCTAATCGTCCAAGATTATCAACGGTGGCGATCCACCGCATCAAATTCTTGAAATCGTTTCAATTTCCCCGAAAAAGACCGGAATTCCCCCCTGCCTTTTCCCAATTTCGCGGTCCGTCTAGCATAGGACGCCGGGACTCGCAACACGCGTAATAGCGGAAAGCGCCGTTTGGGCAAGGGGGAATGCGTTTAAATTTTCCGATTTCGCTCAGGATGCGGGTCTGGTGCGGCAGAAAAGCCAAAAAGCCCGGCTTAGACCAGTCCAAACACGTAGCTCAACGACAATGCGGCCAGGAGAAAATGCACAACCATGAGTAAGCAATTTCGCATGGTTGCGCCTCCATCGGAGAGAATGGAGAGAATGCCACCGAAGACACTCAGGGCGAAGGCCGCGCCGAAAGCAAGATAGACCATCGGCTGCGCCAGAAGCAGAGCGGCAGCGCCGAGGCCGAGATAAAAACCGGCAAGCGAGGAGCGCACGAGCGTGTAACCGTCCCTGCGCTCGCCAGCCGGTTGCAGGCCGAAGGCGCGCAGCGTCATGCCCGGTGCAAACATGAAAAACAGGCCGATCACGGCCGATATCGCAGCCGCTCCAAAGGCCAGCTGCTCGCCGAACTCGGCGGGAAAATAAAACTCCATCTCGTTCCCCAAATCATTCTTTTCGCCTGCTGCGTTATGACACGGTCATGACAGCGGGAAAACGCCCCTGTTGATAAAGTTCAAAGGAAACTTTGCGGATCGATATCGAGCTGGACATGCACGCTGCCCCGCTCCTTCGGGCCATTGGCCAGGAGCGTTCGAAGGAAGGATTGCATGTCGGAATTGCGCCGCCCGTGCACCAGCAGACGGAAACGGTGCCGACCACGGATGAGCGCCAGCGGCGCTTCTGCCGGGCCAAGCAGCATGATGCCTGTCACCTGCGGTGCCGCCGCCCTCAAGCCCCGCGCGTGGGTTTCGGCCTCAGCGCGCGTATCGGCGGAGACAATGACCGAGGCAAGACGCCCGAAGGGCGGCAGAACGGCCTTTTCCCGTTCCACGATCTCCCTTTCGTAGAAGGCCGATGCATCCCCTGAAACGATCGCCTGCATGACGGGATGCTGCGGCTGATAGGTCTGCAACAGGCCATGGCTCTTCAAGCCCGTGCGCCCGGCGCGCCCTGTCACCTGCGAGAGCAGCTGAAACGTTCGCTCCGCCGCGCGCGGATCACCGTTGGCAAGGCCGAGATCGGCATCGACAATGCCGACAAGCGTCATCAGGGGAAAGTTATGTCCCTTGGCGACGAGCTGCGTGCCAATGACGATATCAGCCTCCCCCTTGACGATGGCCTCAAGCTCCAGACGCAGCCGCTTGACGCCCATGAGATCGGAAGAGAGGACAATGGTCCGGGCCTCGGGGAAATGTCTCTCCACTTCCTCAGCGATCCGCTCCACCCCCGGCCCGCAGGCGACCAGATGATCGAAGGTACCGCATTCCGGGCAATGGTCGGGCGTCGGCTCGCTGTGACCGCACTGGTGGCATTGTAACTGGTTGCGGAACCGGTGCTCCACCAGCCAGCTGGAACATTGCGGGCACTGGAAACGGTGGCCGCAGACCCGGCAGAGCGTCAATGGCGCATAACCCCGGCGATTGAGGAAAAGCAGAGCCTGCTCACCCTTCTCGATAGTCTTGCCGATGCCGCGCAGCAGGACGGGTGACAGGAACCCTCCCCTTTCCGGCGGATGGCGGCGCATATCGACAAGGTGCAGGTCGGGCATCGCCGCATCGCCGAAGCGGGTGTGCAGGTGGATGGTATTGTAGCGGCCAGAACTGCCATTGACCTGGCTTTCCACCGAGGGCGTAGCGGACACCAGCACCACCGGGAAATCCGCGATCCTTGCTCTCACCACTGCCATGTCGCGGGCATTATAATAGACGCGGTCCTCCTGCTTGTAGGCCGGATCGTGCTCTTCATCGACGATGATGAGACCAAGATTGTCGAAGGGGAGAAAAAGCGCCGAGCGGGCACCGGCAACCACCTTCACCTCGCCCGTCACGGCCTGACGCCAGACCTTTTCGCGCATGCGCGGCGACAGATCCGAATGCCATTCCGCCGGCCGTGCACCGAAGCGATCGTGAAATCGATCCAGAAACGCCGCCGTTAGCGCGATTTCGGGTAGCAGGATAAGGACCTGCTTGCCCTTCCTCAGCGTCTCGGCCACGGCTTCGAAATAGACCTCCGTCTTGCCCGAGCCGGTCACGCCGTCGATCAGCGAAACATGAAAACCGCCCTTGCGAACATCCTCAAGAATTTCCGATGCCGCCTGTTTCTGGGGGCCTTCCAGTCGAGGCTCGGCATAATCAGGATCAGGTTCAGCGACCACGGGCGGCGCGGGCAGAAAAACCGTCTCGAACACACCCTGCTTGACGAGACCGTCGACAACGCTGGTGGAGACGCCGGCTGCATGGGCAAGCCCGCTCTTCGTCCAGCCGTGCCCCTCGGCCGCCAGTTCCATCACCCTCTCGCGGGCAGGCGTCAGACGTTCCGGCCTGCCTTCGGTCAGTCGCAGTCCCTCGATCATCGGCTCGGGATCGAAGGCGGCGGGCGCTCGAAGCGCCATGCGCGCCACAAGGCCGGGGGAGAAAGCGTATAGGCGGCAACCCAGTCGATGAAACGCCGCATTTCCGTTTTCAGCGGCGGGCACTCGAAACTTTTGGTGATGGGCCGCAGCTTCTTCGGATCGACGCTCTTTTCTCCGGCATCGTCCCACACCACGCCGAAGACCTGCCTCGGGCCGAGCGGCACCTGAACGACGGAGCCGGTCTCCACGACCATATCTTCAGGCACGGCGTAACTGTAGGGTCCCGGCGCCGGCATGGGCACGAGAACGGGCACCGTGCGCGTGGGCGACGGCGGGTCGAACAGAGCCCCAAACAGATCGGACGAATCTTTTGCCATGATGTGGCGACCATGCCCCGGCGAGGTGAAAAAGGAAACCGCCCGGATGTAATGTCTGGCTCCCGCAAAGTCCACGCCAGATAGAAAGCGCAGACGCGGGCCTTAACCAAATGCTGACCATAAGAGCATAGCTTTGAGGAGAGGAATGGAGCGCCCCGTGACTGAAATCCTGACTTTTGCCGAACCCGATCTCCTGAACGAGCGCCAGTCCTGGCTTGCCTCGATCGCGGGCGAACGTCGTCTTTCAGACAACACCGTCGAGGCCTATGAGCGCGACACCCGCCAGTTTTTGACATTCCTCACCGGTTATATTGGCAAGCCCACAGCCATTGCGGATATAGCCGATCTGCGCCCGGTCGATCTTCGTGCCTTTCTGGCCAGCCGCCGCAGGGAAGGTGCCGGCGCGCGCTCACTTGGTCGCCATCTGGCAGGCCTGCGCTCCTTTCTTCACTATCTACAAAAGAAAGGTCTGGTGAATGCGGCGGGCGCCACTGCCATGCGCGCGCCGAAACAGCCAAAATCACTGCCTAAGCCGCTGACCGACCGGCAGGCGCTGAAGATCACCACCGCCGAGGCGCAATTGAACGAAGAGCCGTGGATTGCTGCCCGCAACGCCGCCGTCCTCTCGCTGCTTTATGGCTGCGGCCTTCGCATTTCAGAAGCGCTGGGGCTCATTCCGGCCGATTTCCCGCCCGGTGCGCGCAGCCTTCGCATCACCGGCAAAGGCAACAAGACCCGGATCGTTCCCCTGTTGGCGGTGGTAACGGAAGCGGTCGAAGCCTACAAGAAACTCTGCCCCTATCATCTGGCGGCGGATCAACCGCTGTTCCTCGGTGCGCGCGGCGGCAAGCTGCAGCCTGCCATCATCCAGCGCGAAATGCAGAAATTGCGCGGCGCTTTCGGCCTGCCGGAAAACGCCACGCCGCATGCGCTGCGCCACTCCTTCGCCACCCATCTTCTGGCCGGCGGCGGCGATCTTCGCACCATTCAGGAGCTGCTCGGCCACGCCAGCCTTTCCACCACGCAGATCTATACCGGCGTCGATACCGCAAGATTGCTGGAAATATATGATAATGCCCACCCGCGCGCATGAAGCATGAAATGCTTAACCATAGTCGTTAACCAGACGTCCAAGCCACCGTTCTATAAGAAAACGAGAACCGGATGGTACCTATGCAAAGCCTGATAAAGCCACACAATCTCACCGCCACCCTGATGGGCAAGACCGGCGATGCCCTGCTCTGGTTGCTCGCAGCCATGCACGTCGCCGCTGTCGCAATCCTGCTCGCGACTTTGCTCTCGCTGGGTGAGGCGCAAGCGGCCGAACAGGAGATGAGCTGCACCGGCAGCGACATTCTCGTGGAGATGCGCAAGAACGATCCGCAGGGCTTTGCGAAAATCGAACAGGAAGCGGCCGCGATCCCGAACGGCAAGGGCAACTTCTGGCGCATCGAAAAAGCCGGAACGGAACCCTCCTTTCTTCTCGGCACCATGCATGTCACCGATCCGCGTGTTCTGGGCATGCCTGCCGCCGCCGCACCTGCCTTCGACAAGGCTGCGACGGTCATCGTGGAATCCGACGAAATCGTTGACGACAAGAAGATTGCCGCGTCGCTGCTGACCCGGCCCGAACTCACCATGTTTCTCGACGGCAAATCGATCACCGACATCCTGTCGCCCGACAATGTTGCCCGCCTTGAAAAGGGCCTCAAGGAGCGCGGCATTCCGCTGAACGCGGTTTCGCGCATGAAGCCATGGATGCTGTCGAGCTTCGTCGCCCTTCCCGCCTGCGAATTTGCCCGCAAGGCCACCGGGCTGTCCTTTCTCGACAAGAAGCTGGCCGAAGACGCGGTGGCTGACGGAAAACGTCTCGTTGGGCTGGAAACCATGGTCGAGCAGCTGACGGCCATGTCAGAGCTACCCATGGAGTTTCATCTTCAGGCGCTCATCGAAACGCTGGAACTGGGCGACCGCATGGACGACATCATGACGACCATGACCGATCTGTATGTCAGCGGCGATATCGGCATGACGATGCCGATGCTGAAAAGCCTCGACACCAAGAAACCGGCAGAGAGCGACCAGGGTTACGCCGCCTTCGAGCAACGCATCATCACCGACCGCAATCACGTCATGGCGGAGCGGGCTTCGCCCGAGCTTGGCAAGGGCAATGTCTTCATGGCCGTTGGCGCCCTGCACCTGCCGGGCGAGGAAGGCGTTGTCGAGCTCCTGCGCTCGCAGGGTTTCAAACTGACGCGGGTCGATTAAAACTCGCGCTCATGTCCTGACGGGCTGGATGTCCCTGCAAAACGGCCGCATCGTCGCGGGCACGATGCGGCGATGAAACGGTCCGACAACCAACAGATAAATACGCCCGAACAACGTCTTGCGCCTGACGATGGTGGTGACTTTCACGATCCGCCGGTCATGGACGATCGGCAGATCAGGCTTCTCCTCCAAATCTACGACGATGCGGAAATCGAGATGGCTGTCGTCGAAACCAAGAACGGTCCGGTCCGGGGTGGTTGACACGATGGGGAACCCTCCCGCCGAGGTTCCGGATGCGTGTTCAACTGTCTTGAGACCAAAAAGCGACACGATACGGTTGCGCAGGGCCATGAGCCTGCCGATCCACGCCGGCGGATGATCGAGAAGAAGTCGGCTCACATCGAGCGAACTCGATGCACCCTGCACCATCTCTCCCTGATAGCTATCCCGCCAGTCAGCACCCGGTAATATTCCTTCGAAATCCGGCATTCGTAACCCCTTTTTGCCGCCCTTCGCGGCAAAGGCACTATCCTCTATTCCTGTTGATGCGAAAACGCGGCAAACCGCCGCTCAGCCGTGCGTCATGCGTTTCAGGACGCCGGTACGCCAATAGAACTGGTGAACCAGAACAGCGACGAGATGGCCGGCGATCAACACCCACATCAGTGCCTTGAACGGGCCCGAATGCAATTGCCCCGCAGCCTGAACACCAAAGTAATAGGCGGCGATGCCGGACAATGGCAGGATGAGGAACAGCGCATAGAAGGTGAAATGGGCCACCTTTGCGGCGATCTGAAAGACACGCGGTTCCTCGGCGGGGTGCGGCGGCACCCCCTGGAAGAACCGCAGACAGAGGCGCAGAACAGCAAGGAACAGAATGGCAAAGCCGACATAGGCGTGAATATTGGCGGACGAAATCTGGTCGGGCGTCAGCGTTTCACCCCGCCGCATCAGCCGATACGCATGGGCCATGCCATCCGGAAACAGGAGATTGAAGAAGATCAGAAGCGCCATCGCCCAATGGATGACGCGCTGTGGAACGGAAAATGAAACTTGAGTGGAAGACGCCATTTTATTGCCTTTTATCAAAAGGTTAGACAGGCTGTGGCGCGAGTATGGAAAACCCCGGCCTGCATGGCAAGCCGGGGTCCAGCAGATGGCTGAAATTTAATATTGGAGCATCAGACTGAAACTGCACAGCAGTTTCATGTTCAGCGCTCCAACGTCGATCACATATGGATCGGCTTGAAGAAAGTCGCCAGTGCCGCTTCCTTCACCGCTTCCGACATGGTCGGATGCGCATGGCAGGTGCGGCCGAGATCTTCCGAAGAACCGCCGAATTCCATCAGCACGGTGATCTCGTGGATCATCTCGCCAGCGCCGAAACCGACAATGTGACCGCCGAGAACCCGGTCGGTTTCCTTGTCGGCGAGGATCTTCACGAAACCATCCGTCACCTGCATGGCGCGGGCGCGGCCATTGGCGGTGAAGGGGAATTTGCCGACCTTGTAGGCGATACCAGCGGCCTTCAGCTCCTCTTCGGTCTTGCCGACGGAAGCGATTTCAGGCTGCGTATAGACCACGGCCGGAATGACATCGTAATTCACATGGCCACGCTGGCCGGCGAGGATTTCCGCAAGCGCAACGCCCTCGTCTTCCGCCTTGTGCGCCAGCATCGGACCCTTCACCACGTCGCCGATCGCATAGATGCCGTCGACATTCGTCTTGTAGTGACCGTCGATTTCGACACGGCCACGGCTGTCCAGCACGACGCCGGCTTCCGCAAGGCCGAGACCTTCGGTGTAGGGCTTGCGGCCGGTGGAGATCAGCACGACGTTCGCTTCCAGCGTCTCAGCAGCACCGCCCTTGACCGGTTCGAACACAACCTTTGCGCCGCCAGCAGTCTTTTCAACAGCCGTCACCTTGGCGCCGAGCTTGAAATCGAGACCCTGCTTGGCCAGCAGACGCTGCGCCTGCTTGGAAACTTCGCCATCCATGCCGCCGAGAATATTGTCGAGATATTCGACGACGGTCACCTTGGCGCCGAGGCGCGACCAGACCGAACCAAGCTCGAGGCCGATGACGCCGCCGCCGACGACGATGAGCTTTTCCGGAACCTTGGAAAGAGCGATCGCGCCAGTGGAGGACACGATGACGTTTTCATCGATATCGACCTTGACGCCTGGAATGCCCGCGACATCAGAACCGGTGGCGATGACGATGTTCTTCGCCTCGATCTCCTGCGTCTCACCCTTGTCATTGGTGACGGAAACCTTGCCGGCGGAAACCACCTTGCCGGTGCCCTGGAAGGCATCGATCTTGTTCTTCTTGAACAGGAAGGAAACGCCGTCGACATTGGCTTTCACCACGCCGTCCTTGTGGCCCATCATCTTTTCAAGGTTCAGCTTCGGAGCGGCAACTTCGATACCGAGCGTATCGACGCCATGGGCGACATGCGCAAAGGTTTCGGACGCATGCAGCAGCGCCTTGGAAGGGATGCAGCCGACATTGAGGCAGGTGCCGCCATAGGTGGCGCGCTTTTCGATGACAGCGACCTTCAGGCCGAGCTGTGCCGCCTTGACCGCGCAAACATAACCGCCGGGACCCGTACCGATTACAACTACATCATATGCCATGTTTCTGTTCCTGATTGATTGCGGGCAGGATTTTGAACCGCCCTGCTTCCGTTTGACCTGAAACTCAGGCCGCTTTTTCCGTTGCGAGTTTTATACCGAGAGCGATGAACACCACACCGCTGGTGCGGTCGATCCATTGGCTGGCGCGCTGAAATGCGGCGCGCATGCGCGGCGTCGTCATGAACAGGCTGACGCCAACGAACCAGAGGATAAGGCAGCTCGCCATGACGAGCCCATATCCGAATTTGATGGTAACCGGCGTATGCGCATGAACCACCGTCGAAAAGATCGACAGGAAGAAAAACACCGGTTTGGGGTTAAGCGCGTTTGCGGCAAAACCGAGTGTGAAGGCCTTCAGCCCGGTCTGTGTGCTTTTGGCTCGAACGCCGCCCTCGCCTTCAGCCGTCGGCAATTCCGTCTTGCCGGCGCGCAGTGCTTTGATGCCGATATAGATCAGATAGGCGACGCCCAGCCACTTGACGATGTTGAAGAGATAGATCGACTGGGAAATGATGAGACCAAGTCCGAGGATCGTATAGGTGACGTGGAACATCAGGGATGTGCCAACACCGAAGCTGGTGATGATGGCCTGCTTGCGCCCATGCACCATCGCCTGACGCATGACCATTGCCAGATCGGCGCCGGGGAAACGATTGCGAAAGCGAAGATCGCCATCAGGGATGCAAGTTCGATCAGATACTGATGCATCGGAAAATCAACCTCTAAAACATCAACACGAAAAGCATCAGCGCAAGGCCGAGCATCGAACCGAGCCAGACCAGCGAGCGGATATAGGGCACACCGGCCAGATAAAGTGGAATATAGACCACCCGGCAGATCAGCCAGATCCACGCGCCGGTGAGTGCCAGCCCGGACGGATCGCCGGCCATGATGACACCAAAGGCGAGCGCGATGAAAGCGGGATAGGTTTCACGGAAATTTTCCGATGCGCGGGCTGCCCGACCGGTAAACCTGCCTTCAGGCTTCCTCTCCGCATCACGCGGGCCGGCATTCCAGTCCATCCCAAATTCCCGCGTCGCCGTCATGGCCTGCAGCATGATATGCACCGCAAGCAGCAGGACGCTGAGACCGATCAGCGGTAAAAAGGGTGAAGCGGCAAGAAATGTCGGCTGCACGTTCGCTCTCCTGATGGAATTTCAGCGGGGCCTCAATTGAAACCCCGCCGAAACGAAAAGCAAGACCGATCAGAGATCGAGAACCAGACGTTCCGGATCTTCGAGGCTTTCCTTGACGCGAACGAGGAAGGTAACGGCTTCCTTGCCGTCAACGATACGGTGATCGTAGGAGAGCGCAAGATACATCATCGGACGGATGACGACCTGACCGCCGATGGCGACCGGACGCTCCTGGATCTTGTGCATGCCGAGGATGCCGGACTGCGGCGCGTTGAGGATCGGCGAAGACATCAGCGAACCGTAGACACCACCGTTGGTGATGGTGAAGGTGCCGCCCTGCATGTCGGCCATGCCGAGCGAACCGTCACGGGCTGCCTTAGCGAGGCGACCCAGTTCCTTTTCGACGCCGGCGATGGAGAGCTGGTCAGCATCGCGGATAACGGGAACAACGAGACCCTTGTCGGTGCCGACAGCCATGCCGACGTGACAATAGTTCTTGTAGATGATGTCGGTACCGTCGATTTCAGCGTTGACAGCGGGCAGTTCCTTCAGCGCGTGGGTCACGGCCTTGGTGAAGAAGCCCATGAAGCCGAGCTTGACGCCGTGCTTCTTCTCGAACACGTCCTTGTAGCGGTTGCGCAGGTCCATGACGGCGCTCATGTCCACCTCATTATAGGTGGTCAGCATGGCGGCGGTGTTCTGCGCATCCTTCAGGCGACGGGCGATCGTCTGGCGCAGGCGGGTCATCTTGACGCGCTCTTCGCGAACCTGATCCTGCTCGGCGGAAACCGGACGGGGAGCAGCAGCAACCGGAGCCGGAGCGGCGGCAGGTGCCGAAACGCCCTTGGCGACAGCAGCGAGAACGTCGCCCTTCAGAACCTGGCCACGCTTGCCGGAACCGTCGACCTGATCGGCAGACAGGTTGTTTTCAGCAAGCAGCTTGCCGGCGGCAGGTGCCGGCGGCATGGCGCTGGCAGCCGGAGCGGCGGCGGCAGGTGCCGGTGCTGCTGCGGCAGCAGCAGGCTTTGCCGGTTCGGCAGCGGGTGCGGAAGTCGCAGCGCCGGCAGCACCTTCGGCGATCTGGCCGAGAAGGGCGTCGAGGCCGACGGTTTCGCCATTCTGCGCGACGATTTCGGTCAACACGCCGGAGGCGGGTGCCGGGACTTCGACGGTAACCTTGTCGGTTTCCAGTTCAACGAGCGGTTCGTCGGCCTTGACGGTATCGCCGACCTTCTTGAACCAGGTGCCGACGGTCGCTTCGCTGACGGATTCGCCGAGGGTTGGTACGCGGATTTCAGTGGCCATGATCTAGTTCCGTTATTCAGGTGTCTTTTTTGCGGGGCGATGCGGGAGAGTTCTCACTCTCCCAGCGCGTCTTCCAGGAACGCAGCAAGCTGCGCCAGATGCTTGGACATCAGGCCGGTCGCCGGAGAGGCGGCAGCCGGACGGCCCGTGTAACGGACCTTCTGGTACTTGGCGTCGATATGCGCCAGAACCCATTCAAGGTAAGGATCGATGAACGACCACGCACCCATGTTCTTCGGCTCTTCCTGGCACCAGACCATCTCCGCATTGCGGAAACGGGAAAGCTCGTTGATGAGAGCCTTGGCCGGGAACGGATAGAGCTGTTCGACGCGCAGCAGGTAGATGTCGTCGATACCGCGCTTTTCACGCTCCTCGAGCAGATCGTAATAGACCTTGCCCGTGCACATGACGACGCGACGGATCTTCGAATCCTTCTGCAGCTTGATGGGGCCGTCCTTGATGACTTCAGCATCGTCCCACAGGAGACGGTGGAAGGAGGACTCACCCGCAAGCTCCGCCAGCGACGAAGTGGCGCGCTTGTGACGCAGCAGCGACTTCGGCGTCATGAGGATCAGCGGCTTGCGGAAGTCACGCTTCATCTGGCGGCGCAGGATGTGGAAGTAGTTGGCCGGCGTCGTGCAGTTGGCAACCTGCATGTTGTCTTCGGCGCACATCTGCAGCCAGCGCTCCAGACGGGCGGACGAGTGCTCCGGACCCTGACCTTCATAACCATGCGGCAGAAGGCAGACGAGACCGGACATGCGCAGCCACTTGCGTTCACCCGAAGAGATGAACTGGTCGAACACCACCTGCGCGCCGTTGGCGAAGTCGCCGAACTGGGCTTCCCAGAGCGTCAGCGCATTCGGACGGGCCAGCGAATAGCCATATTCGAAACCGAGAACCGCTTCTTCCGAAAGCATCGAGTTGATAACTTCGTAACGGGCCTGCGTCGGTGAAAGATTGGCAAGCGGAATGTAACGCTCTTCGGTTTCCTGATCGTAGAGAACCGAGTGGCGCTGCGAGAAGGTGCCGCGTTCGCAATCCTGACCGGAGAGACGGATCTTGTGACCGTCGACGGCGAGCGAACCGAAAGCAAGCGCTTCCGCCATTGCCCAGTCGATGCCCTCACCCGTCTCGATCATCTGCGAGCGGTTTTCCATGAAGCGCTGGATCGTACGGTGTGCGCTGAAACCTTCCGGAATGGTTGACAGCTTCTTGCCGATTTCCTTCAGCTGCTTCATCGGCACGCCGGTCTTGCCACGACGCTGCTCATCGGCATTGTCGGCGGCGCGAAGGCCCGACCACTGACCGTCCAGCCAGTCGGCCTTGTTCGGCTTGTAGGACTGGCCTGCCTCGAACTCCTGCTCGAGATGCGCGCGCCAGTCGGCCTTGATCTTCTCGAAATCGCCTTCAGTGATCAGGCCTTCCGCAATCAGACGGTCGGCATAGATGCGTGCGACGGTCTTGTGGCCACGGATGACCTTGTACATCTTCGGCTGCGTGAACGCGGGCTCGTCGCCTTCGTTATGGCCGAAGCGGCGATAACAGAACATGTCGATGACGACAGGCTTGTGGAACTTCATGCGGTATTCGGTCGCGACCTTCGCCGCATAGGTCACCGCTTCCGGATCGTCGCCGTTGACGTGGAAGATCGGCGCCTCGATCATCTTGGCAACGTCGGACGGATAGGGCGACGAGCGCGAGAAGGCCGGGTTCGTCGTGAAACCGATCTGGTTGTTGATGATGAAGTGCATGGTACCGGCAACGCGGTGACCGCGCAGGCCGGAAAGGCCGAGAATTTCAGCAACCACGCCCTGACCCGCAAAAGCGGCATCGCCGTGCAACAGGAGCGGCAGCACCTTGGCGCGTTCCGACAGCGGAATGATATCGCCGTCCCATGTCTTGGCGAGCTGGTCCTGCTTGGCGCGGGCCTTGCCCATGACGACAGGGTTGACGATTTCAAGGTGCGACGGGTTGGCCGTCAGCGACAGGTGAACCTTGTTGCCGTCGAATTCGCGGTCGGAGGAGGCACCTAGATGGTACTTCACGTCGCCGGAACCTTCGACGTCGTCAGGCTTGAACGAACCGCCCTTGAACTCGTGGAACACGGCGCGGTGCGGCTTGCCCATGACGTTGGTCAGAACGTTAAGGCGGCCGCGGTGGGCCATGCCGAGCACGACTTCTTCCAGACCGTCCTGGCCGCCGCGCTTGATGATCTGCTCAAGTGCCGGGATCAGCGATTCGCCGCCATCGAGGCCGAAACGCTTGGTGCCCTTGAAACGCACGTCGAGGAACTGCTCGTAACCTTCGGCTTCGACCAGTTTGGACAGAATGGCCTTCTTGCCCTCCGGCGTGAAGTCCACGCCCTTGTCCGGGCCTTCGATGCGTTCCTGGATCCAGCCCTTTTCTTCCGGGTTGGACATATGCATGAATTCGACGCCGAGCGTCGAGCAATAGGTGCGCTCAAGAATATCGACCATCTCGCGCACGGTCGCATATTCGAGACCGAGAACGTTATCGATGAAAATCTTGCGGTCGTAATCGCTTTCCTCGAAGCCGTAGGACTTCGGCGAAAGCTCGTTGTAATCTTCAACGGCGCTGGCAATGCCGAGCGGATCGAGCTTGGCATGCAGGTGGCCGCGCATGCGGTAGGCGCGGATCATCATGATGGCGCGAACGCTATCACGGGTCGCCTGAAGCACTTCGGCCGGGCTGACAGCCTTGCCGGTATCGGCGCTCTTCGCCTCGGCTTTCGCCTGAACCTTCTTCTCGATGGCCTTCTCGACCGTGGCCCAGTTGCCGTCCAGCGCGGATACCAGGTCGCCATTTGCCGGGATCGGCCAGTTGGCGCGCTTCCAGGAGGCGCCCTTGGCTGCCTTCTTCACGTCTTCCGGATTGTCGGACAACGCCTTGAAGAAGCTCTGCCACTCCGGCGACACGGAAGAGGGATCCTCTTCGTACCGGGCATAGAGCTGCTCGATATAGGCTGCATTCGCGCCGTCCAGAAACGACGTGATCTGAAACTGCTCGTTCGCTTCTTGCCTTGCCATTGTGTTCTTGCGGACTTGTCAGTCCGCCTCCTCGATGCCGTTAGGGCCGCTTATCGGCCTGCCGCTTGATTATTGCTGTCTGCCGCCGGGGCGGTATGCCGTTCTGTCTGTCGTTCTTGCGGCATCGGGCAGCGCAGCGTTGAAGCCGCGCCGCCCGTTACCGGTCTCATGTGGTCTCAGCCCTTGAGGACTTCAACCAGCGTCTTGCCGAGGCGCGCCGGGGAAGGCGATACCTTGATACCGGCAGCTTCCATTGCTGCAATCTTGGACTCTGCGTCACCCTTGCCGCCGGAAACGACAGCGCCGGCGTGGCCCATGGTGCGGCCCTTCGGAGCCGTACGGCCCGCGATGAAGCCGGCCATCGGCTTCTTGCGGCCCTTCTTGGCTTCGTCGATCAGGAACTGCGCCGCATCTTCTTCAGCCGAGCCGCCGATTTCACCGATCATGATGATCGACTGGGTGGCGTCGTCGGCGAGGAACATTTCCAAGACGTCGATGAACTCGGTGCCCTTGACCGGGTCGCCGCCGATGCCGACAGCCGTGGTCTGGCCGAGGCCTTCGTTGGAGGTCTGGAACACGGCTTCATAGGTCAGCGTGCCCGAACGGGAAACGATACCGACCGAACCCTTGCGGAAGATGGAGCCCGGCATGATGCCGATCTTGCATTCTTCCGGCGTCAGGATACCCGGGCAGTTCGGGCCGAGCAGGCGCGACTTGGAGCGGTCGAGGCGAGCCTTGACGCGAACCATGTCCATGACCGGGATACCTTCGGTGATGCAGGTGATGAACGGAATTTCCGCATCGATGGCTTCGATGATGGCATCGGCTGCACCTGCCGGCGGAACGTAGATCACGGATGCGTCTGCACCGGTCTTTTCCTTGGCTTCTGCAACCGTTGCAAAGATCGGCAGGCTTTCGCCCTTGGAACCGGTCCAGGTTTCGCCACCCTTCTTCGGGTGAATACCGCCGACCATCTGCGTGCCGTAATAAGCAAGCGCCTGTTCGGTGTGGAAGGTGCCGGTCTTGCCGGTCAGACCCTGAACAAGGATCTTCGTGTCTTTATTAACAAGAATAGACATTATTTCCGGTCCCTCAATTAGCCGTTGATCGCCGCGACGATCTTCTTGGCTGCGTCGTCCAGATCGTCAGCAGCCGTAATCGCAAGGCCAGATTCGTTCAGGAGCTTCTTGCCAAGTTCGACGTTGGTGCCTTCGAGGCGAACAACGAGCGGAACCTGCAAACCGACTTCCTTCACCGCGGCAATCACGCCTTCGGCGATGACGTCGCACTTCATGATGCCGCCGAAGATGTTGACGAGGATGCCCTCGACCTTCGGGTCAGCCGTGATGATCTTGAAGGCGGCCGCAACCTTCTCCTTGCCGGCGCCGCCGCCGACGTCGCAGAAGTTAGCCGGCTCTTTGCCGTAAAGCTTGATGATGTCCATCGTCGCCATGGCGAGACCGGCACCGTTGACCATGCAGCCGATGTTGCCGTCGAGAGCAACGTAAGCGAGGTCCCACTTGGAGGCTTCGATTTCCTTGGCGTCTTCTTCGGTTTCGTCGCGCAGCGCCTTGACGTCGTCGTGGCGGAACAGCGCATTGCCGTCGAAGGACATCTTGGCGTCGAGAACGCGCAGATGGCCATTTTCCATGACGATCAGCGGGTTGACCTCGAGGAGAGCCATGTCCTTCTCGTTGAAGGCCTTGTAGAGGATCGGGAACAGCGCCTTGGCGTCTTCGGCAGCAACACCATCAAGCTCGAGAGCCTTGGAGATCGCGGCAACGTCGGCGTCGCTCACACCCTTTTCCGGGTTGATGGCGATGGTGTGGATCTTCTCGGGCGTGTCGTGGGCGACAGCCTCGATGTCCATGCCGCCTTCCGTGGAAACCACGAATGCGACCTGGCCGACGGAACGGTCAACCAGCAGCGAGCAGTAGAGTTCGCGGGCAATGTCGGCACCGTCTTCGATGTAGAGACGGTTGACCTGCTTGCCGGCGTCGCCCGTCTGCGCCGTTACCAGCGTGTTGCCAAGCATGTCCTTGGCGTGGGAAACGACTTCGTCGATCGACTTTGCCAGACGAACGCCGCCCTTGGCGTCAGGGCCGAGTTCCTTGAACTTGCCCTTGCCGCGGCCGCCGGCGTGGATCTGGCTCTTGACGACGTAGAGCGGGCCGGGAAGCTGCTTTGCGGCAGCTTCGGCTTCTTCGACCTTGAGGATGGCGACGCCTTCA
Organism: Rhizobium oryzihabitans; assembly: GCF_010669145.1. NCBI lineage: Bacteria > Pseudomonadati > Pseudomonadota > Alphaproteobacteria > Hyphomicrobiales > Rhizobiaceae > Rhizobium > Rhizobium oryzihabitans. Next base: position 2,454,042 of record NZ_CP048632.1, on the reverse strand, counting down.
GCAACCGGCGCGCCGTAGCCCTTCAGAAGAGCCTTGGCCTGATATTCGTGAATATTCATGGAATAATCCCTGTTTGGAGCCGCTAGAGGCTATTACTTCAGCGACGGAGCGATGTTGACGCAGGCTTCGCAAAGACCGGCGACAGCGCCGACGGACTTGCGGAAGGCTGCTTCTTCTTCCTTGTTCAGCTCGATCTCGATGATGCGCTCGATACCGCCGGCACCGATGATGGTGGGAACGCCGACATACATATCGTCAACGCCATACTGACCCGAAAGATGGGCAGCGGCGGGCAGGACGCGCTTCTTGTCCTTGAGGTAGGATTCAGCCATTTCGATCGCGGAAGCGGCCGGCGCGTAATAAGCCGAACCGGTCTTCAGCAGGCCGACGATTTCCGCACCGCCGTCGCGCGTGCGCTGTACGATCTCTTCGAGACGCTCGGCGGTCAGCCAGCCCATCTTGACGAGGTCGGTCAGCGGAATGCCGGCAACCGTGGAGTAGCGTGCGAGCGGCACCATGGTGTCGCCGTGGCCGCCGAGAACGAAGGCGGTGACGTCTTCAACCGAAACATTGAATTCTTCGGAGAGGAAAAGACGGAAGCGCGCGCTGTCGAGAACGCCGGCCATGCCGACGACCTTGTTCTTCGGCAGGCCGGAGAACTTCTGCAGCGCCCAGACCATGGCGTCGAGCGGGTTGGTGATGCAGATGACGAAAGCATTCGGGGCATATTTCTTGATGCCGGCGCCGACCTGTTCCATGACCTTGAGGTTGATGCCGAGAAGATCGTCGCGGCTCATGCCGGGCTTGCGGGCAACGCCAGCGGTGACGATGCAGACGTCTGCACCTTCGATGGCGGCGTAATCGGAAGCGCCGGTGAGCTTTGCATTGAAGCCTTCAACCGGGCCGGACTGGGCAATATCCAGACCCTTGCCCTGCGGGATGCCGTCGGCAATATCGAAGAGGACGATATCGCCCAGTTCCTTCAGGCTGGCGAGATGCGCCAGCGTGCCGCCGATCATGCCAGAACCAATAAGTGCAATTTTTTTGCGAGCCATCGAATGCTTCCTCTTGAGCTTCAATTCAATTTCACCGCGCCAAACCGGCAGCCAAATTGTCGGACTTCGATTAGCCCCATTGGCCAAAATTGGCAACAGATTCTTTTGTGATGAATATTTTCAATCGTTTAGATCATTATTTTCTTACGTAAACGTAAGAAAATGCGTCACGAAAGTGTCAAACTTTCTGCCGTTTTTCATGGTGAAGAGCCAGATAATCCGCGCTGCGCATCTCAAACAGCCGCGAGGCAGTGCGATCGAACTCGAAACCTTCGGTTCCCTTGCGCTTGCCGAGCAGGTCTTCCGGCATGGCGGCAGCGGAGGCAAAAAGCCGGACGCTGTGGTCGTAAAGCGCATCGATAAGGATGATGAAACGCTTGGTCTCGTTGCGCTTGTCCGCATTCAAGAACGGGATATGGTCGATGAAGACGGTATCGAAGCGGTTGGCGATTGCCAGGAAATCGGAAGCCCCGAGCGGCTTCTCGCAAAGGTCGGAGAAGGAGAAGCGCGCCACACGGCCACTGGCGCGCGGCACCAGAATGGAGCGGCCCTTCATCGGTATTTCCGTCGGCGCGACAAGGTGGCCACCGGTCATATGCCGCCAGGCCATATCCATCGCCTGATCCGCCGAACCGTCGAGCGGCGTGACATAGACCGGCAGGCTTTCCAGCTTTTCCATCCGGTAATCGGTGGGGCTGTCCAGCGTCACGACCTCAACATATTTCTTCAGCAAGTCGACGAAAGGCAGGAACAGGCCGCGATTAAGCCCGTCCTTGTAGAGATTGTCGGGTACGACGTTGGATGTCGTTACCAGAGTGCAGCCATTGGCGAAGAGTTCGCTGAACAGCCGGGCGAGGATCATCGCATCGGCAATATCCGTGACGGTGAACTCGTCGAAGCAAAGGAGCTCCGCTTCCGCCAGAAGTTGGGCCGCGACAGGCGGAATGGGGTCTGCCTGTTTGGTTTCGCCATTCTTCAGCTTCTGCCGATGCGCATGCACGCGATTATGCACATCCGCCATGAACTCGTGAAAATGGCAGCGCCGTTTGGAAGAAACGGGCGCCATCTCATAGAACATGTCCATCAGCATCGTCTTGCCTCGGCCGACGCTGCCATAGACATACAATCCCTTGACGGGCGCAGCTGGACCGGCCTTGCGCGCGAACATCCAGCCGAGCGCGCTTTTTTTCTTGGCGGGCTTGCGTGCCTTCAGATCGGCAAGGATACGGTCGAGGTGAGCCGCCACGCCGAGTTGCGCCGCATCCGCCTGCAAGGTGCCAGCTGCCGTTAATGCGTTGAGCTGTTCAACGACACTATGATTGTAATCGGGCAATGGCTTCATGGAAAAGCGCTCCGGTCGCGGACACTGACAAGCGCCCGCGACGAATGGAATGGCTCAGAACAGGCAAGGCGATCCGGATGCACCGGAAATGCTCTATCGGCTGAGGCTGAGTGGCTGGCCGCTATTGGTCGTGCCGTCAAAGCGCGCATCGGCGCTCTTGTAGACGCGGCCGATCGTATCGCCCGAACGGTTCTTGAAGAGGACCATTTTGCCGGACACTTCCCAGGAGCCCATCGCCGTCAGCTCGCCGGAGCAGCCACGCGTGCCGCCACGCGAACCGCTGCCGAGATTGGTGAGCGTCAGGAACATGTCGCAATTGGCGCCGCCATTGGAAACACGCCAGTTGCCGACCATGGATTCCTTGGTGACATCGAGCGCCGTTGTCGGCGGAGCGGCAGATGCCACATCGGTGCCGCCAGGCGTCGCAGAAGCGGGAGCCGAAGGGAACTGACTGCCCGAAGTACCGCCGGGTGGCGGCAGCGCGCCAGACTGAACGGACGGAACCGGCTGAGCCTGCAGCGGCGGCGTATAACCGGGATTACTGCCGCTATTGTTGTTGTAATCGTAGGAGGTACGTTGGCAACCGGCGAGGCTCATTACAACCACAAGGCCCGTCACCACATATCTGAATTGCATATCAAGCTCCCGATTCTCTCGCTTCCGGAAAGACCATGATCAAACAAGAAGGCTGAATTATTACCAAAGCCTTATCTTGCGCAAGCGATGGCCGGGATAATTACAATTTCGGTCGATTTTTACCGAAATTTCCCGCACCCGGTTGTAAAAAAGGGCCGCAGTCCACACCGCGACCCGATAGATTTTCCGTCCAGGCGAATCGCCTTCAGACGCGACGCTCGACCATCATCTTCTTGATTTCCGCGATCGCCTTGGCCGGGTTCAAGCCCTTCGGGCAAGCCTGCGCGCAGTTCATGATGGTGTGGCAACGATAAAGACGGAACGGGTCCTCGAGATTGTCGAGGCGTTCGCCCGTTGCTTCATCGCGGCTGTCGATCAGCCAGCGATAGGCCTGCAGCAGAACGGCGGGACCGAGGTAACGGTCGCCATTCCACCAATAGCTGGGACAGGAGGTGGAGCAGCAGGCGCAGAGAATGCACTCATAAAGACCGTCCAGCTTCAGGCGGTCCTCGTGGCTTTGTTTCCATTCCTTGGCGGGCGTCGGCGAAACCGTCTTCAGCCACGGCTCGATGGAGCGGTGCTGCGCATAGAAGTTCGACAGATCAGGAACGAGATCCTTCACGACAGGCATATGCGGCAGCGGATAGACCTTCACCGTGCCCTTGATCTCTTCCATGCCCTTGGTGCAGGCGAGCGTATTGGTGCCGTCGATGTTCATGGCGCAGGAACCGCAAATGCCTTCACGGCAGGAGCGGCGCAGCGTCAGCGTCGGGTCGATATTGTTCTTGATGTAGAGAAGCGCATCGAGAACCATCGGCCCGCAATCGTCGACATCGATATAATAGGTATCGATGCGCGGGTTCTGGCCGTCATCCGGGTTCCAGCGATAGATCCGGTATTCGCGAACGTTCTTGGCACCATCCGGCTTCGGCCAGACTTTGCCTTCGCTGATCTGGGAATTCTTGGGGAGAGCGAGTTCAACCATATCCAGTTCCTCAAATCAGTAGACGCGAGCCTTCGGCTCGATCTTTTTGGGATCGATGCCGTCGGCGATCAGGTCGGTATGAACAGGGCGGTAGTCGAGCTTGACGTCACCTTCGGGGCTGACCCAGGCAAGCGTGTGCTTGCGCCAGTTCACATCGTCGCGACCGCCGAACGGACCATCGACGAAATCCTCGCGGGCATGCGAGCCGCGGCTTTCCTTGCGCGCTTCCGCGCCGTAGACCGTGGTGATCGCGTTGGCCATCAGATTGTGCAGCTCGAGCGTCTCCACCAGATCGGAGTTCCAGACCATCGAACGGTCGGTAACCTTGACATCAGGCAGCTCTTTCCAGATGGCGGAAATGCGTTGGCAACCGCTTTCCAGCGATTCCTGCGTACGGAACACGGCCGCATCGTCCTGCATGGCGCGCTGCATCTTGTCGCGCAGCACCGCCGTCGGCGTCGAGCCATTGGCATAACGCAGGCTGTCGAAGCGTTCCATGATCCTGTCGCAGGCAGCGATATCGAGCGCAGGAACCGCCGCATCGCGGTCGATGACCTGAGCGGCGCGGATAGCAGCGGCGCGGCCGAAGACCACAAGGTCGATCAGCGAGTTGGAGCCGAGGCGGTTGGCGCCGTGCACCGAGGCGCAGCCAGCTTCGCCGACAGCCATCAGGCCGGGTGCGATGCGTTCCGGGTTGTTGGCATCAGCATTCAGCACTTCACCCCAATAATTGGTCGGAATACCGCCCATATTGTAGTGAACCGTCGGCAGAACCGGGATCGGCTCACGCGTCACGTCAACGCCAGCGAAAATCTTGGCGCTTTCGGAAATGCCCGGAAGACGCTCATGCAGGATCGCAGGATCGAGGTGATCGAGATGCAGGAAGATGTGGTCCTTGTTCTTGCCGACGCCGCGGCCCTCACGGATTTCCATCGTCATGCAGCGCGACACGACATCACGCGAGGCAAGGTCCTTCGCAGAAGGCGCATAACGCTCCATGAAGCGCTCGCCTTCGGAATTGACGAGATAACCGCCTTCGCCGCGTGCGCCTTCGGTGATCAGGCAACCCGCGCCGTAGATGCCGGTCGGGTGGAACTGCACGAACTCCATATCCTGAAGCGGCAGGCCGGCACGGGCAATCATGCCGCCGCCGTCACCCGTGCAGGTATGGGCCGAGGTTGCCGAGAAATAGGCGCGGCCGTAACCGCCGGTCGCCAGCACCACCATCTTGGCGGAGAAGCGATGGATCGTGCCGTCATCGAGGTTCCACGCCACGACGCCGGTGCAGCGGCCATCTGCCGACATGATGAGGTCGAGCGCGAAATATTCGATGAAGAATTCCGCATTGTTGCGCAGCGACTGGCCATAAAGCGTGTGCAGAATGGCATGGCCGGTACGGTCGGCGGCAGCGCAGGTGCGCTGTACCGGCGGACCTTCGCCGTAGTTCTGCATGTGACCGCCGAACGGGCGCTGGTAGATTTTGCCTTCGGCATTGCGCGAGAAGGGCACGCCATAATGCTCCAGCTCATAGACCGCCTTCGGCGCTTCCATGGCGAGATATTGCATCGCGTCAACGTCACCCAGCCAGTCGGAGCCCTTTACGGTGTCGTAAAGGTGCCACTGCCAACAGTCGGGCGTCATATTGGTGAGCGATGCAGCGATGCCGCCCTGCGCCGCGACCGTGTGCGAGCGCGTCGGGAAAACCTTGGTGATGCAGGCCGTGCGGAAACCCTGTTCCGCCATGCCGAGCGTTGCGCGCAGACCCGCGCCGCCGGCGCCCACCACGATCACGTCATAGGAGTGATCGACATAGGTGTAAGCCTTGCCATTCTGGGAAGGTGAACTGATCGATGCCATGGCGGAATTATCCTGCGAATGCGATTTTCAGAATGGCGAAGATGCAAAGACCGCCAATGAGAACCGCGAAAAACGTATTGAGCATCAGAAGAACGAGCTTCGAAACCTCGGCGTGAATATAGTCTTCAATGATGACCTGCATGCCGAGCTTCATGTGGATGAGGCCGGAAACCAGCACCAGACCCATGATGACAGCGACAAGCGGGTTCGACAGCGCGGCGACAACTTCCTGATAGGGCGCGCCGGCATACTGGATGAGGAAGACCACGAAGAAGATCAGCAGCGGAACGTTGGCAACCGCCGTCAGGCGCTGACGCCAGAAATGGTCGGTGCCTTCCTTGGCGGAGCCGAGGCCGCGAACCTTTCCGAGAGGGGTACGCATATCCATGATAAATCTCCTCAGCGCACGATCAGGGCGACGACCCAGATCAGCGCGGTCAGACAGATCGACACCACCCATGAAGCCTTTGCCAGCTTGGTGGTGAAATGCTTTTCGAAGCCGTATCCCAGATCCCACATGAAGTGACGAAGACCACCCACCAGGTGATGGACGAGAGCCCATGTATAACCGATCAGGATAAGCCTGCCGATGATCGTGCCCATCGCCCAGTTGACCCAGTCGTAATAGGCCGGGCCCGAGGCAAGCGCGATCAGCCACCAGGCAACCAGCAGCGTTCCGAAATAAAGTGCGCCGCCCGTGATGCGGTGCACGATGGATGAGACCATCGTCGGAATCAGCTTGTAAACTTGAAGATGCGGCGACAGAGGCCGGTTATTTGTCAGATTCGCCATCAGAACCTCGCGGCGTTTTCCCGTGCGCCCATAGATAAGGCGCCCCCAAGCAACAGCACATGACGAAAGAATGTGCATTGCACCAACCGCGACGTTTAATCACATGGAAGCATCACGACAAGCACATTTCATGACCGATTCCAATTTAATCGATTGGTTCACGAATTTTTTTTGGAATTTTTTTGCTCGAAAATAAAAAATCGAGCGTTTCCAAGATTTACACCCTCAAAATATTTACCTTTACGTAAGTCATAAATCGTGTAATTTACTATTCGTTAACTGAAAAATCCGGAGAATGAGGCTCATGTTACAGCGTCGAATCGCCACTCTGGTCATGCTGTCAACAGGCGTCGTTTTCACCGCCGTGCCTGCTGCAACGGCAGAGGATTTTAACGGACACCACCATTATCAGCAACGGCAGTCGCAGGTCAGTTTCTCCACGGACGGCCTGCCTTCAACCCTCCCCGGCGGCACCTATGTGGGTGCGATATCGGCCTTGAGGGTTCGCGGAAACGGAAATTATTTCGCGATCGGCGGCGGTCTTTCAAGAAGAGTTGGAGCCACCACGACGGCAACGCCGCTGGCACCCAAGGCAAAGATCATCAATGTCCGTGCCGCGACCGCCGGCAACGCCTGCGCCTATGAGCACGGTGTCTGCGTTATCCGGCCCTAAATCAAAATGTAATCAGACGAAGCGCCAGACGGTGGTCCTTTTGACTTCACTGTCCTCAAGAGCCCGCGTCACCGGCACCTGATAGGTCGCCTCGGCGAAAAGGCGCTGTTTGGGTAGATAGGCGCGGCCCGGATCGCCGATGAGCACGCTCACGCCCTTCTCCGTTAGCTCCAGAAACCATGGCACGAGAAGATCGGCAAAAGCGCGGTCATAAAACACGTCGCCCGCCAGCAGAACATCTGCCTCAACCGGCTTCCCAACCAGGTTGAGCCCGGTAAAATCGACAGCCACGCCATTAAGCGCTGCATTCAGCCGAATGGCCGTCTCCGTCCAGGGATCGATATCGGCCGCCAGAACCGCACTGGCACCCGCTTTTGCCGCAGCGATGGCAACGAGACCGGAGCCACTGGCAAAATCCAGCACGCGCTTGCCGCAAACACTTTCGGGATGGTCGAGAACATAACGGGCAAGCCCCTGCCCACCCGCCCAGGCAAAGGCCCAGAAGGGCGGCGGCAGGCCGATCTCCTGCAACTCCTCCTCCGTCTTCAGCCACAGCTCATGGGCTTCGGTGGCAAGATGAAGGCGCAGCTCCGGCACATGCGGCGGATGCATGATGGCAGCGTTGTCGAGGATGAAGCGCTCGGGGTCTGTCCTCACCGGAGGATCAGTCCGGTGACTTTGGCGGATTGGCGAGGCCGCCCATACGGCAGACCTCGAGATATTCCTCTTCCGTCACCGGCTGCACGGAAAGCCGCATCGAGGTGACGAGAGACATCTTCTCCAGTTTCGGATTGGCCTTCACATCCTTCAGCGAAACCGGCTGCGGCATGTCGCATACGGCGCGGATATCCACGCAATCCCACTTCAGGTCGCCCTCTGCGGTCGAATCCGGATGCGAAAGGGCGCAGACTTCGACGATGCCGACGACATCCAGCCCCTCATTGGAGTGGTAGAAGAAACCCTTGTCGCCGATTTTCATGGCGCGCATGTTGTTGCGGGCCTGATAGTTGCGCACGCCGGTCCATTCTTCGCCGGCCTCGCCCTTGGCCTTCTGCATTTCCCAGGACCATTTGAACGGCTCGGACTTGTAAAGCCAGTAATTCGCCATGACCCGTCACGCTCCCGGATTGTTGAAGACCCAGTTATAGGGCTTCACATCCACGCTTTCGAACAGGCCGGCCTTGGCGTAGGGGTCGGCATCGGCAAGCGCCTTCGCGGCCTCGATATCGGCAGCTTCCACGATGACGAGGCTGCCATTCGGCTTGCCTTCGGCGTCCAGAAACGGGCCGGCGATCTTCAGCGTGCCCTCGGCATTCAGCTTGTTCAGGTGCTCCAGATGGGCCGGGCGCGTGTCCATGCGCACGTTCAGATGGCCGGGCTTGTCCTTGCAGATAAAGGCAAACAGCATTTTTTTCTCCTCGCTGGCGCATGTCCTATAAAAGTGTCAGCGGTTTTGGGACCAGGACATGCGTAAAAACTATTCAGAGGCCACACTCATTCCGTGGTGATGGGCCGTGTCATCAATTGTTGCATGGCGCTCGCCACATCCAGATTACCGTCTATGATGGCCGCCACCGCCTCGGTGACGGGCATGTCGACAGCGTGATGCTCGCCAAGCCGGGCGGCAACGGCTGCTGCAAAAGCGCCCTCCACCAGCCCGCCGGACATGTCCTTGCCCTCACCCCGGCCAAGCGCGATGCCGAAGCGCAGGTTGCGCGACTGGTGGCTCGTCGCTGTCAGCACGAGATCCCCGAGACCGGACAGACCGCGGACCGTATCGGCCTTGCCGCCCATGGCGACGACCAGCCGCGACATTTCGGCGAGACCGCGCGAAATCAGCGCTGCCCGGGCGGAATCACCGAGACCCGCGCCTTCAACGATACCAGCGGCAATGGCGAGCACATTCTTCAACGCGCCGCCAAGCTGCACACCAATGCGATCGGTGGAGGCATAAAGCCTGAAGGTTCTGCCGGAAATCGTGGTCGCCAGCCGCTCGGCGATGACAGCATTTTCCGCCGCGATCGCCATCGCGGTCGGCAGTCCGCGTGCAATATCGGCGGCGAAACCCGGACCGGAGAGAACGGCGATTGGATGATGCGGCAGTTCTGCTTCCAGAAGCTCGGTCAGCAGACGCCCGGAAACCCGGTCTATGCCCTTGGCGCAGGTAACGATGATACAATCTTTAGCCAGATAGGGACCGTAATGGCGGGCCGCATCCGCATGGGCCTGCGAGGGCATGGCGAATAGGACAATGCCTGCATCGGCCAGGACATCCGGCTCGACGGAAAACGCAAGCGCATCCGGGAGGTCGACACCCGGCAGGACAGCCTCGTGAATACGATCAACCTTCAGATCAGCCATCAGGGACGCATCGCGGCCGAGCAGGGTCACATCATGCCGGTTCTCCAGCGCGATGACGACGGCGAGCGCGGTTCCGAAGGCGCCAGCACCGATGACGACGATTTTTTCCCGCTGCATCAGGCCTTGGCTCCCCTTTTGCCGAAACCGATCAATGTCTCCGCACTACCATCGAGAGGCCAGCGCGAGCGCGGCGGTATCTCAAGGGGATCGGCTTTTTTGCCCTCAGCCATCCGCTCCAGCCCCGCCCAGGCGATCATCGCGGCATTGTCGGTACAGAGCCGGTGCGGCGGTGCGACAAAACGGAAGCCATGGGCATCGCAAAGTGCCTGAAGCGTCTGGCGGATTTCCTGATTGGCGGCGACGCCGCCGGCCACGACCAGAGCAGGCTCCGTCTCCAGATGCGGAAATTCCTCTTTAAAGCGCGCAAGGCCACGGCCAATGCGGTCTTTCAGGGTGCGTGAAACCGCCTTCTGGAAGGAAGCGCAGATATCGGCAATATCCTGCTCAGAGAGCGGGGCAATGGCGGTCGCCGCCTGCCGCACCGCCGTCTTGAGGCCGGAGAAGGAAAAATCGAGCCTCACCTCACCGACCATCGGACGCGGCAGCGCAAAACGGTCCGGATTGCCTTTCGCCGCTGCCTTTTCAACGGCAGGTCCGCCGGGATAGGGCAACCCCAGAAGCTTCGCGGTCTTGTCGAAGGCCTCCCCCAGCGCATCATCGATGGTGGTGCCCCAGCGCTCGTATTCACCGACGCCGCGCACCAGCACCAGCTGGGTGTGGCCGCCGGACACCAGCAGCATCAGATAGGGGAAAGACAGACCATCGGTCAGACGCGCCGTCAGCGCATGGCCTTCCAGATGGTTGATGGCGTAAAGCGGTTTGTCTGCTGCCATGGCAATCGCCTTGCCCGTCATCAGGCCCACCAGCAGGCCGCCGATAAGGCCCGGACCGGATGTGGCCGCAATGGCGTCGACATCGGCAAGGGTGACACCCGCCTGCTCCAGCGCTTCTTCCACCAGCGTGTCCAGCGCCTCGACATGGGCGCGGGCGGCGATTTCAGGCACCACGCCGCCATAGGCGCTGTGTTCCTCAAGCTGCGACAAAACGACGTCGGAGACGATCTCGCCATGGCCGTCCGCATGCCGAACCACAATGGATGCAGCGGTTTCGTCACAGCTTGTCTCTATGCCGAGGATACGAAGAAAGGGGGTCATCAATTCTGTTCGTTCATTGCGATCATGCGCTGAGTTGGTCTAAGACAACTCCGGTAACAATGGATAGACGCGGATGCAAACAAAACCTTTCCGAATCGGCACGCGCGGCAGCCCTCTGGCGCTCGCACAGGCTTACGAGACGCGTGACCGGCTGATGGCGGCACATGATCTGCCGGAAGAGATGTTCGAAATCGTCGTGCTGTCCACCAAGGGTGACCGGATAACCGACCGCGCTCTGTCGGAGATCGGCGGCAAGGGCCTGTTTACGGAGGAACTGGAGAGCCAGCTTCTGTCCGGCGAGCTTGATATTGCCGTCCATTCCTCCAAGGACATGCCGACCGTTCTGCCCAGGGGCCTCCATCTTTCCGCCTTCCTGCCGCGCGAGGACATGCGCGACGCCTTCATCGGCCGCACCGCACCGAAACTTCTGGAACTGCCGCAGGGCGCCGTGGTCGGTTCGGCCTCCTTGCGCCGCCAGGCGCTGATCCGGCGATTGCGGCCGGACCTGAACGTCATCATCTTCCGCGGCCAGGTGGAAACCCGCCTGCGCAAACTGGAAGAAGGGCAGGCGGACGCCACGCTTCTCGCCTTTGCCGGCTTGAAGAGGCTGGGCATGGATAGCGTCCCGACGGAAATCCTCGACCCGAAGGATTTTCCGCCTGCCCCCGCGCAGGGCGCGATCTGCGTCGAGAGCCGTATCGGTGACACACGCATGGACGATTTGCTGTTATCCATCAATGACATGCCCACCTATGATGCCGTGACCTGCGAACGCGCCTTTCTGGCAGCCCTCGATGGCTCCTGTCGCACCCCGATTGCAGGCTACGCCACCTGTGACAGTGAGGAACTGCATTTCTACGGCCTGATCCTCACCCCGGATGGACAGACGAGCCACGGCGTCGAGATTTCCGGGGCCCGCAAGGATGCCGAAGCTTTGGGCCGCAAGGCCGGCGAAGACGTGCGCGCCCGGGCGGGCAGCAACTTTTTCGACGGCTGGAGCTGAGCCGATGCGGATCGTCGTCACCCGGCCGCATCGTTCGGGCGAAAAGACGGCCGCAAAGCTTGAAGCCCTCGGCCACCAGCCAGTGCTTCTTCCGCTGTTTCATCCCGTCCACTACGGCGAGCACGCCATCCCGGCGCTATCGGACCCGCTATCGGCTATCGCCGTCACCAGCGCCGAGGCCCTGCGGTCGCTGGAGACCCTGCGCGACCGACTTGCACCCCATCTGTCAAAACCGCTCTTCGCCGTCGGCGAGGCGACGGCGGAGGCGGCAGAAAAAATCGGCTTCAGCAATATCTTCACAGCCTCTGGCGATGCGGCGGCTCTCGCTGCGCTCGTCGCGGAGCATCGCTCCCTTCTGAAGAACGAGCCCCTGCTCTATCTCGCCGGCACGCCACGAGGCGCCGTCTTCGAGGATGGTCTTGCCGCCGCCGGGATCCCATTCCGGACAGTCGATTGTTACGAAATGCAGCTATCAGATATTTCAGAAGATATGCTCGAAACGGCGCTTCTGAAGAGAGCTGCCGATGTGGTGCTGCTCTATTCATCGGAAGCGGCAAAGGCATTTTTCCGTCACGCGTCTGCGGAAAAATATGTGGCGGCGCTGGCCTCTACACAATTCGTCTGCATCAGCCGCAATGTGCTTTCGCTGGTTCCGGAAATCTTCCGCAAGAACGCTGCCGCCGCCGAAAGCGCGAACGAGGCGGCGATGTTTGAACTTCTTCACCGCAACTCGGGAACCTAATTCAGGCTCGCCTCTTTCCTTTGCCGCCGTCACTGACTAGGTTTAGACTATTGCAGGCAGAAATGAGGTTGTCATGGTATCGGGAAAGCCGCCACGCCACTCCAAGTCCAAAGCCGAACCGGTCACCATCGACCTGGACGCAAAAGACGTGAAAGCAATTTCCGCCGACGTGGACGCTGCCAAGACTGATGATAGGACCAGCGAGAAGGCACAGGCCACAGCTGCAGAACCAAGCGTTCCGGACCAGAAGCCCTCGGTAGCCGAAACGGCCAACCCTGCGCCGGTTTGGGACCAGCCGCGCAAGACCCCAATCGAGCCCGAGCCGAACGTCCACAAGGCAGAGCCCGCAGCCGACAGGCCGCAGGGAGAGAAGCCGACGGACAAACAGACAGAGGCCGTTTCGCCGACGCCTGTTCCGCCAAAAACCGATGCGAAACCCGCCACGGGCACCATCGGAACAAGCGCCGCTGCCGCAGCCAGCGCAAAGCCTGCGACTTCTGCTTCCACTTCATCGGCCTCTGCCGCATCCGGAAGCGCGACTGCCACTGCAAGACCCTCGACCAGCGCCCCGTCGTCGGGACCGGCCAGGCCCTCCACGACGCAGCAACCCGAGCGCAAACAGGCAGCAACCTCCGGCCTGATCGCGGCGGGCATCGTCGGCGGCCTCGTGGCCCTCGCAGCTGCCGGCAGCATGCAATATGCCGGCATCCTGCCCTCATTTAATGCGGGCAAGGCCGGAAGCGATGAGATCGCCGCATTGAGAACCGATCTGGGGAGCCTGCGTCAGCAGCTCGCCAATGTTCCGGCCAGCACCGGAGACACCTCGGCTCTGGAACAACGCATCGCCACCCTCGAGAGCACAAAGGGCGAGGCGCCACAGGTGGATGCGCTTTCGGAAAAAATAGCCGCGCTGGAATCCACGCTCCAGTCGGAGCGATCCGCACAGGCTTCAGCAACTGCGGACCTGACGCGTCGCCTTACTGACGCGGAAGCCAAGATCAACGAGCCGCGTGACGATATCGAAGTCGCCCGCGCCATCGCGTCTGCCGGGCTGAAGGCAGCGATCGATCGCGGCGGGCCGTTCCTGACCGAACTCGATACGCTCTCGAAAGTGATCACCGACGATCCCGCCATTGCATCGCTGCAATCCTTTGCTGCGACCGGTGTGCCGTCGCGCTCGGAACTGATGCAGAAGTTCCCTGATGTCGCCAATGCGATGCTGTCCGCCATCAACCAGCCTGATCCCAATCAGGGCGTCATTGAGCGCCTGACGGAAAGCGCCTTTTCGCTGGTGAAGGTGCGCCCGGTCGGAAATATCGAAGGCGAGACCCCCGACGCCATGATCGCGCGCATGGAAAACAAGCTGCGCAACGGTGATCTGCAGGGTGCGGCGCTTGAATGGAACGGGCTTCCGGAGGCCGCCAGGACAGCATCCGCCGACTATAAAAAGTCCCTCGATGCCCGCATCGAGGTTGAAAACCTGGTGGGAGGCACCTTGAACCGCGCCATCACCAGCACCGGTAGGCAGGGGTAAGGCATGACCAGAATTCTGACTTTCGCCCTTATCGTTCTGGCGCTCGGTTTCGGTTTTTCCTGGCTGGCGGACAGGCCCGGTGTCCTTTCCATCGTCTGGCAGGGCCAGTTGATCGAAATGAGCCTGATGGTCGCCGCCTCCATAGTTGCGGCACTGGTTGCCGCCGTGATGCTGGTCTGGTGGATCGTCAACGCCGTATGGACATCGCCGAACGCCGCCCGGCGCTATTTTCGTGCCCGCAAGCGCGACCGCGGTTATCAGGCGCTTTCCACCGGCCTCATCGCCGCCGGTGCCGGCAACGCCATTCTCGCCCGCAAGATGACGGCCCGCACGCAGGGGCTGCTCAGCGCCGATCAGGAGCCGCTGATCCATCTGCTGGATGCGCAGGCCGATCTCATCGAAGGCAAATATGACGAGGCGCGACGCAAATTCGAGGCTATGGCCCGCGATCCGGAAACCCGCGAACTTGGTCTTCGCGGCCTCTATATCGAGGCCCGCCGTCAGGGAGCCTATGAGGCGGCCCAGCAATATGCCGAGGACGCGGCGGAAAAAGCCCCTTACCTGCCATGGGCAGCGCAGGCGACGCTGGAAAACCGCTGCCGTAATGGACAATGGGACGACGCGATCCGCCTCCTCGACCAGCAGAAGGCGGCAGGCGTCATCGAACGCGGTGAGGCGGAACGGCTGAAAGCGGTGCTGCTGACGGCAAAGGCCGGCGAGAAGCTGGAAAGCGATCCGGTGGGTGCGCGCGAGGATGCAAAACATGCTCTCAAGCTCGCGAAAAGCCTTGTGCCGGCAGCGTTGATCGCGGCAAAATCCTATCTGCGCGAAGACAATCTGCGCAAGGCAGCAACGGTTCTGGAGCCGGTCTGGAAAACCGATCCGCATCCGCAGATCGCTGAGCTTTATGTGCGGGCGCGCAGCGGCGATACGGCCATTGACCGCCTGAAACGCGCCGAACGGCTTGAAAGCCTGAAGCCCAACAACATCGAATCCCTGTTTGCCGTGGCACAGGCTGCACTCGACGCCAAGGAATTTGCCAAGGCGCGAGCCAAGGCGGAGGCCGCCGCGCGGATCGAGCCACGCGAAAGCATCTTCCTGCTGATGGCCGATATCGAGGAGGCCGAAACCGGCGATCAGGGACGGGTCCGCTACTGGATGGCGCAGGCGCTGCGCGCACCGCGAGATCCGGCCTGGGTGGCCGATAACATCGTTTCGGAAAAATGGCTGCCCGTCTCGCCGGTCACCGGCCGCCTCGACGCCTTTGAATGGAAAGCGCCTTTCGGCCAGCTGGAAGGTCCCGTCGAAGACATGACAATCGACAATGCGATTGCCGCCGCACCAGCGAGGGCCGAACCAGCCCCCGCAACGATCGTTGTCCCGGCCGCGCCTGAGGCGCGTGTGGAGCCGAAACCCGCACCTGCCGAGCCGATTGAGGTCAAGCCGGTCGTATCGGCCCCCAAGGAGAACAGGCCGGTAACGATCGAGGCGCCGGAAGAAGCGGATGCAGCGGATGTGAAGGCGGAACCCGTGCCGTTTTTCGGCGGGGCGCCGGATGACCCGGGCGTCAAGAAGCCCGGCGCTGAAACCGAACCAAAGACCCGCTTGAAACTCTTCTGACGAACAGGCTATCGATGTTCAACCAAATCCAGTCGTTTATTCAGAACCTCGTTGGCCAGCACACGGATGAATTCAGCCCGGATGATCTGAGGGTGGCGGTCGCCGCCCTCTGCTTTCAGGTGATGGAAGCCGATGGCACCGTCTCGAAAAGCGAGCGTGACCGCCTTCGGGAAATCCTCCAGGACTATTACAGTCTCGACGCCGGCAAGCTGGACGCGCTTCTTGCCGCAGGCCAGGAGGCCGGCAAGGAAGCCGTCGACTATTACCGCTTCACCACCGATATCCGCCGCCATCTCGATGAAGATCAGCGTGTGGAGCTTATTGGCATCCTCTGGGATATTGTTTACGCTGACGGCGAACGAAGCGAAATGGAAGACCATGTGATCTGGCGTGTGGCCGATCTGCTCGGTGTTTCCGTGCGCGACAGGGTTCTGCAACGCCAGCAGGCCGCCACGAGGTCCGGGCCCGCTGAAGAAAGCGAAAACGAAGACGATGCTGTTTGACCCTTCCAGGCAACAGGGAAAACAACCTTCACTGCTCATCGTCCTGCATCAGGAACGCTCCACGCCCGGCCGCGTCGGCCAGATGCTGGTGGAAAAGGGCTACAGGCTGGATATAAGGCGCCCCGCGCTCGGCGATGACCTGCCGCAAACGCTGGAGAAACATGCGGGCGCCATCATCTTCGGCGGCCCGATGAGCGCCAATGACTCGCATGATTATGTCAAAGCCGAAATTGACTGGCTGAAGGTGCCGCTGAAGGAAAACAAGCCCTTTCTCGGCATCTGTCTCGGCGCGCAGATGCTGTCCAAACATCTGGGCGGCAAGGTGGAGGCTGACAGGGAAGGCAAGGTGGAGATCGGCTGGTATCCGCTTCACGCCACCGAACACGGGCGGCTGCTGATGCCGCATTGGCCGAAGATGGTCTACCATTTTCACCGCGAGGGCTTCGAGCTTCCGCGAGGGGCCGAGCTGCTGGCGTCGGGCGAAACCTATCCCAATCAGGCTTATAGATACGGAAAGAACGCCTGGGGCCTGCAATTTCATGCCGAATTGACCCGCGCCATGATGCACAGCTGGGTGGTGCGCGGCGCGCAGCGTTTCGGCATGCCCAATGCACAGGTGGGCAGCCAGCATCTCGAAGGACGCATGTTGTTCGACACGCCGCTCCGTTCCTGGCTCGGCAATTTCCTTGATCTGGTTTTCGAAGGCAAGGCGCAGCGCTGAGGCAATCCGCCGTCAGTTCGGCGCATCCAGATTGTCGATCCTGCGCAGCTTTGAAAAGCCGAGCGCCCAGATGACCGCGACCGCAAGCGTGCCCGCCCCGCCGATGACGACGGCGGGCACGGCTCCAACCACATGCGCCATGGTGCCGGCGCGGAATTCTCCCAGCTCGTTGGAGGCTCCGACGAAGACCATGTTCACCGCATTCACGCGCCCGCGCACCTCATCCGGCGTCCAGAGTGCAATCAGCGTTTCCCGCACATAAACGGACACCATGTCCGATGCACCCATCACCACCAATGCGGCAATCGACACCCATGCGGTTTCGGAAAGTCCGAACACTACCGTGGAAATACCGAAAAACCCGACACCAACAAACATCAGCAGACCGGCATGGTGGCGGATGGGCCTGAATGCCAAAATGACCGCAACTGTAATTGCGCCGATACCGGGTGCCGCACGCAGAAGCCCGAGACCCCATGGTCCGAGTGTCAGCACTTCCTTGGCAAAAATCGGCATCAAAGCGACAGCGCCGCCCAGCAGGACGGCAAAAAGATCGAGCGAAATGGCGCCGAGAACGACTTTTTCCTGCGAGATGAATTTGAATCCTGCCAGCATGGTCTCGAGGCTGATGGCTTTTGCCGGACCGCGCTGCTCAGGCTTCCGGATCGTCACGGCGAGCGTCGCGGACACGATGAAGAGCACGAAGGCCACGCTATAGGCAACGGATGCGCCGAGCCCATAAAGCAGACCGCCGGCAACGGGGCCGAGAATGGATGCCATTTGCCAGGACGAGGAATTCCAGGCAATGGCATTCGGCAAATCCTCGACCGGCACGAGATTGGGTGCAAGCGACTGCACAGCCGGCCCCATGAATGCCCGCTCTATGCCGAACACAACCAGAATGGCGAAGACCGGCCAGGGCGAAAAGCTGTGCGTTATCGTCAAGCCAAGCAGCGCCACAGCGCAGCCGGCCGCGATCACGAGGCAGATGGCCATGATACGCCGGCGATTATGCCTGTCGGCGACTGTTCCCGTGACGAGGATCAAAAGCAATGACGGCAGAAACTGGAAAAGACCGATCAGACCGAGATAAAATGCATTGCCGGTGACCTCATACATCTGCCAGCCGACGGAAACGCTGACGATCTGAATGGCGAAGGCCGAGAAAAACCGGGCGCTGAAAAAACGGCGATAGGAACTGTGCCGGAATGCACCGAAGCGGTTTTCGGCAGAAGGCAGGGACATCGGCTGGGTGCTCGCAAGACAATATGAGACGTTTGCAATAGAGCGATACGACAAGAATCGCCAGCCCTCCTGGCGCAACACTTGCCGGTTCACGAGCGAATGTCTAAATGTCTAGCAACCAAGATACGGAGATATTGATGCTTGCCCTGTTTCAGACCATCGATCTGGCCTTGAACCTCTATACGTGGGTGCTGATTGCCAGCGCCATTTTTTCCTGGCTTTACGCCTTCAACGTCATCAATTCCCGCAACCAGTTCGTGAATGCCATTGGGAGTTTCCTGGTCAATGTCACGGAACCGGCCCTGCGCCCCATCCGCCGCATTCTGCCCAATCTCGGCGGCATCGACATTTCGCCGATCATCCTGCTGCTGATCATCTTCTTCATCCGCTCCTTCATGTGGAACACGCTTTATCCGATGACCGTTTGAGTGGCCTCTGGCAAAAGCACGATGGTCATGTCCGCCTGTCGGTTCGCCTCACGCCGAACGGCGGGCGGGATGCGATTGACGGCGTGGAACAGGATGCCGACGGAAACGCGCATCTGAAAGTCCGCGTCAGCGCCGTGCCGGAAGGCGGCAAGGCGAACAGGGCCCTGATTGTTTTGCTGGCAAAAAAACTCGGCCTGCCCAAATCTACGATCACCGTCATTTCAGGCGAAACAGCGCGTAAAAAAATCCTCCGGATCGATACCAACCCGGAGGATTTCGAAAAGCTTTTTAATAGGCTGACAGGTTAAGCCAATCAGCCCTGCGCCTTGTAGCGCTCAATGGCTTCGACGATCAGCTTCTTGGCGACGTCGACATCCTGCCAGCCGCCCATCTTCACCCACTTGCCGGGCTCCAGATCCTTGTAGTGCTCGAAGAAATGCTCGATCTGCTTCAGCGTGATTTCCGGCAGGTCGGTGTAGTTGTGGACCTTGTCGTAACGGCGCGTCAGCTTGGGAGCCGGCACAGCGAGGATCTTCTCGTCCTTGCCGCCGTCATCTTCCATGATCATCACGCCGATGGGACGAACGTTGATCACGCAGCCGGGAACCAGCGGACGGGTGTTGCAGATGAGAACATCAATCGGGTCGCCATCGTCGGACAGCGTGTGCGGCACGAAGCCATAGTTACCCGGATAGGTCATCGGCGTGTAGAGGAAACGATCGACGATCAGCGCACCGGCGTCCTTGTCCATTTCATACTTGATCGGATGGCCACCGACCGGCACCTCAACGATAACATTCACGTCATCCGGTGGGTTCTTGCCTATGGAAATTGCATCGATACGCATTCGCTTCCCTCAATTCGACGGGTTGGATTTGGTTTTCGATACTGGGAAAGTCGCCGCATTGCAACATGGCTTTGGGCGGATAAGGCAGAATGCAAGATTTGAGGGTATCGCGATTGCGCATGGCCGGCAGGAAAAACGAAACCGGGCGGCATCCACCGGCACTTTTATCAGTTCCAGACGAAGCCGACTTTGCGCAGTGACTTGCCGTCGAAGTCTTCCATGCCCTCGGCGATATCCCGGCCGCCATGCGAGCGGAAAAACCGATTGGCGACGTCACTGTCTTCAAGGCACCACACAACGATGCCGTTGCATCCGAGCGATCTCAGCAGCCGTCGCGCTTCGGTGAATAGCAACGAGCCGAGCCCGATGCCCTGATATTCCGGCCGCAGATAAAGTTCATAAATCTCGCCGTCATGCGGCAGCCCGCGCGCACGGCTGAGGCCCAGCGTCGCATATCCGGCAACCACACCGGCCACTTCCACCACCAGCATGGTAGCGGAGCCTTTGGTCGCCTTCTTCCACCAGACTTCGCCACGGCGCTCCAGCATCTGCGTCAACGGCCTGTGCGGGATAAGCCCCGCATAGGCCTGTTGCCACGACAGACGGTGCGCCTCGGAGATGGCGCGCGCATCATGCGGTTCGGCCCGGCGAACATCGATGGATAACGTTTTCATAACGCGATTCTGGCCCCGGCCACGGAAACTTACCAGTCATAAAGGTTAACGCCGGCAAGCTTACCCACAGCCTATTCATGTGGACGACCGATAAAAATTAACGCATCCTTAACCTTTGGCACAAGCATCTTTCGACTCATGCACAAATAAAAACATGGGCATAAAAAAACCCGGCTCGAAGCCGGGTTTTTCCAAATTCGTGACGACAAGCCGCAATCAGACAGCGAGCTTTGCCTTTTCGAAACGCTTGCGGTCGTTGGCGTCCAGGAACATCTTGCGCAGACGGATGGACTTCGGCGTCACTTCCATCAGTTCGTCTTCCTGGATCCAGGAAAGGGCGCGATCGAGCGTCATGCGGATCGGCGGCGTCAGCTTCACGGCTTCATCCTTGCCGGCGGCGCGGATGTTGGTCAGCTGCTTGCCCTTCAGCACGTTCACCTCAAGATCGTTGTCGCGCGTGTGAATGCCGATGATCATACCGGCGTAAACCTTCTCACCCGGCTCGATGATCATCGGGCCGCGATCTTCCAGGTTGAACATGGCGTAAGCGACTGCCTCGCCCGAACCGTTCGACAGGAGAACGCCGTTGACGCGACCGGCGATCTGGCCCTTGAAGGGCTGATAGTCGTGGAACAGACGGTTCATGATTGCCGTGCCGCGCGTGTCGGTCAAAAGCTCCGACTGGTAGCCGATCAGGCCGCGGGTCGGGGCATAGAACTTCAGACGAACGCGATTGCCGCCGGAAGGACGAAGCTCGGCCATTTCAGCCTTGCGCTCGGACATCTTCTGAACGACGACGCCGGAATGTTCTTCATCGACGTCGATCACGACTTCTTCGATCGGCTCCAGCAGGGTGCCGTTCTCATCCTTGTGCATGACGACGCGCGGACGCGAAACGGCGAGCTCGAAACCTTCGCGACGCATGGTTTCGATCAGAACCGCCAGCTGCAATTCGCCACGGCCGGACACGAAGAACGAATCCTTGCCTTCGGCCTCTTCGATCTTCAGCGCGACGTTGCCTTCGGCTTCCTTGAACAGACGGTCGCGGATGACGCGCGACGTTACCTTGTCGCCTTCAGTGCCGGCGAGCGGGCTGTCGTTGACGATGAAGGACATGGTGACGGTCGGCGGATCGATCGGCTGTGCGGTCATCGCCTCAGTGACCGAGGGGTCACAGAAGGTGTCGGCGACAGTACCCTTGGACAAACCGGCAATGGCAACGATGTCGCCCGCGTGGGCTTCGTCAATCGCGGTGCGCTCGATGCCGCGGAAGGCGAGGATCTTGGAAATACGACCGGTTTCGATCGTCTTGCCGTCCTGGCCAAGCACCTTCACGGCCTGGTTCGGCTTGATCGAACCGGAAGCGATGCGGCCGGTGATAATACGGCCGAGGAAGGGGTTGGCTTCAAGGATCGTGCCGATCAGACGGAACGGACCTTCTTCAACCGTGGGCTCCGGAACATGTTCGAGAACCAGATCGAGCAGCGGCGCAAGACCCTGATCCTTCGGACCTTCCGGGTTGACGTTCATCCAGCCGTCACGGCCGGAACCGTAAAGGATGGGGAAGTCGAGCTGCTCATCGGTGGCATCGAGATTTGCGAAG
Organism: Rhizobium oryzihabitans; assembly: GCF_010669145.1. Lineage (NCBI taxonomy): Bacteria > Pseudomonadati > Pseudomonadota > Alphaproteobacteria > Hyphomicrobiales > Rhizobiaceae > Rhizobium > Rhizobium oryzihabitans. The sequence goes on along the minus strand of NZ_CP048632.1, from coordinate 2,432,207 downwards.
AGGTCGAAGACTTCGTTGATGACTTCTTCATGGCGGCCATCCGGACGGTCGATCTTGTTGATCGCAACGATCGGGCGAAGACCGACCTTCAGCGCCTTGCTGACCACGAACTTGGTCTGCGGCATCGGGCCTTCCGAGCTATCGACCAGAACAATCGCGCCGTCCACCATCGACAGGATACGCTCGACTTCACCGCCGAAGTCGGCGTGGCCGGGGGTGTCGACGATATTGATGCGAACACCCTTCCACTCCACCGAGGTCGCCTTGGCGAGAATGGTGATGCCACGTTCCTTTTCGAGATCGTTGCTATCCATCACGCGCTCGGCGACACGCTGGTTGTCGCGGAACGAGCCGGACTGCTTCAGAAGCTCGTCCACGAGCGTCGTTTTTCCATGGTCAACGTGCGCGATGATCGCGATGTTGCGAAGTGCCATTGTTCAAAATCTCTGAGGTTGGGCGCTACTATCAGGAGATACGCCAATTTAGTTTGGCGCGCTCATAACCTTTTTTTTGCAAATGCGAAAGGGGGGGCCTTGTCATAAGGCCCCTGCGCTCAGGTTCTAGCTCAGAAATATGACAGTCTTTATACCGGGCTGTTATACGAGGCCGCGCTTCAAAAGCATGGCGTCCGGGCTCGGCATCTTGCCCCGAAAAGCAAGATAGGCCTCCTCCGGATCGATGGAGCCGCCAACCGAGTAGATATTATCCTTCAGCTTGCGCGCCATCTCGCCGTCGAAGGGATTGCCGGTCTCCTCGAAGGCTGAAAAGGCGTCAGCATCCAGCACTTCCGACCACATGTAAGAATAATAACCGGCAGAATAGCCATCGCCGGAAAACACGTGCTGGAAATGCGGCGTCGCGTGCCGCATGACGATGGACTTCGGCATGTTGAGGGCGGACAGCACCTCGCCTTGCACGACCATGGGGTCGCTCACGCTTTCCCGGGTGTGGAACGCCATGTCGACGATTGCCGAAGAAGTAAACTCGACCGTGCTGAAACCGGCATTGAAGGTCTGGGCGGCCAGAACCTTGTCCAGTAAGGCCTTCGGCATCGGCGCACCGGTTTCGTAATGCAGCGCGTATTTTTCCAGAATTTCCGGAACCGTCAGCCAATGCTCGTAAAGCTGCGAAGGCAATTCGACGAAATCGCGCGAGACACCCGTTCCTGAGACGGAAGGATAGGTGACATTGGACAGCATGCCGTGCAGGGCGTGACCGAATTCGTGAAACAGCGTGCGCGCATCGTCCAGCGACAGCAGCGCCGGTTTTCCCTCGGCCGGTTTCGCGAAATTGCAGACATTGTAGATGATCGGTATTTCGCCGACCGTGCCGTTCTTCAAAGGCAGCTTGTGCTGCGACTGGAACGAACTCATCCATGCGCCGGAACGCTTGGAGGGACGGGCGAAATAATCGCCAAGGAACATGGCTTTCAGATCGCCATTGTTGTCTCGGATTTCGAAAACCCGCACATCCGGGTGATAGGCAGCGACATCCTTGACCTCGACAGCCCGAATTCCGAAGAGCCGGTTGGCCACATCGAAACAGGCCTCGATGATCTTTTCCAGCTGCAGATAGGGCTTCAACTCAGCCTCTGAGAAGCTGAATTTCTGCGCCCGCAGTTTTTCGGCATAGTGACGCCAGTCCCAGGGCATGACCTCGTGGTTCTTGCCCTCCTGCGTGATGATGGCGGCAAGCTCCGCCTCTTCTTCACCCGCGCGCATCACGGCCTTTTCCCAGACCTGCCCCAGAAGGCCGTTCACCGCATCCGGCGTTTTCGCCATCGTGTCATCAAGCTTGTAGGCCGCGAAATTCTCATAGCCGAGAAGCTTCGCTTTTTCCTCGCGCAGTTCCAGCGTGCGGTGGACGATATCGCGATTGTCGGTTTCGCCACCGTTTTCACCACGCGCCACCCATGCCTTGAAGGCCTGTTCGCGCAAATCACGACGCTCGGAAAAGGTAAGGAAAGGTTCGATGATGGAGCGGGAAAGGGTGACAGCAAATTTGCCGTCCTCACCATGCTCGCGGGCGGCACCCGCCATCGCATCACGCAGGAAACCGGGAATGCCGGCAAGGTCCTCTTCCGTGGAAAGCAGAAGCTTCCAGCTCTTTTCATCCGCCAGCACATTCTGTCCGAATTTCGCACCGAGGCCGGCAAGTTCTTCGTTGATCGCGGCGAGCCGCTCCTGGCGGTCCTTCTGCAACTTGGCACCGGAGCGCACGAAGCCCTTCCAATGCCGTTCGAGAACGCGTTTTTCCTCATTTGTCAGGGCAAGCGACTCGCGCTTTTCCCACAGCGCATCGATGCGTTTGAACAGCGCCTCGTTCATGCCGATCTTGGAATAGTGCCGTGACATTTTCGGCGCGATTTCCCGCTCCAGCGCCTGGATGTTGCCATTGGTGTGAGCGCCCGCCTTGTTCCAGAACAGGGCCGAGATGCGCGAAAGCTCATCACCTGCGATTTCGAGCGCCGTCACGGTGTTTTCAAAGGCCGGTGCTTGCGGATTGCCGGCAATCGCATCGATTTCCTGCTCGTGAGACAGAAGTGCTGCGTCGAAGGCCGGGCCGAAATCCTCATCCTTGACCGCTTCGAATTTTGGCAGACCGTTGTAACCGTTCCAGGTAACGAGTGCGGGATAGGGCGCGGTCTTGGATGGCATTTCATCTTCCTTGTACAATTCCGGTTTAAGCCCATATGGGCACGCCTCCACTGTCAATTCAATATGCCGGATTTTGGTGTGGAATACCCAGATGCCGTCGCCGCCAAGTATTGACCGGCCGGGCAACGGCATGGTCTGATTCATCGCAATAATATCCCATGATGGAGATATGTATTATGGAGATTTATTCTTTAAGGGCCTCTAATAATTTCCTTTTCAGAGACAATTCCAGAAACGCCAGACCTGTAGACAGCATCGATTTCGGCAAGGCAGCCCAGTCCGACACAGCCACCGGCTTCGAAGAGACGATCAATCGCATCGACTTCACCCGTGTCAGCCCCCGGGAATTGCGGGAAATCGCTCGGGAGTATTACGACGCGGGGAAAATAAGCCATGAGACCTGGCTTGAGCTTTCGTCAGAACTGCCCGCTCAGACACTGAACGCCAATGGCGACGTGATCGATATAACCGACGTGACGGACGACACGGATTTCGACTTTCAGACCTATTTTTCCCACAAGGTGGAGATTGCCCGGTCCATCGGCACTGCGGATGACATAGAGAAAATGCAGGATGTGCTGTCTTTTTTAACTTCGACGTGATGATTATCGCAGTGGTACGGCACATGCTGCACCCTAATTGACAAATACTTTACTCGATTTTCGACAATATGATTTGCGTACCATTGCTTATCGCCCGGAATTTAGTAAGGCTGACTTACGAAAAGGCAAAGCATGGGCACGAAACGCGAAAAAGACTCACTGGCATTTTTGCTGAACAGCGGCGCGCGGCTGCTGAACAGTGCTTTTGAGCGCCGTATTTCTGAAGCCGGACTGGGCCTGACCCCCGGCGAGGCGAGAGCCTTGCTGACGGTTGCCGTTGTCGATGGCAGCAAGCAATCGGACATCGCTGCCCGCCTCGGGATCGAACCCATGACGATCTGCGCCTATCTCGACAAGTTGCAATCTCTCGATCTCATCGAGCGTCAGCAGGACCCGCAGGACAGACGTTCCAAGCGCATCGTGCTGACGAAGGCTTCTACCGACATGCTGGAAGCCGTGCGGCAGGAAATCGACCAGCTCGTTCTTCATGCCACACAGGGGCTGAACGAAGAGGAAGTTGCGCTCTTCCGCAGCTTCCTGCAGACGTTGCGCAACAATCTGCAGCCAGAACAGCCTGGCCAGAACTGCTGATCGCAATGTCGTCAAAAACGATCATGTCCACAAAGCGCACGGCAATGCTTGGAGCTTTGCTGACGGCGCTTGCGCCCATTTCCATGGCGATCTACACGCCGGCCATGCCGGAGCTGACACGGGTTTTCGCAACAACAGAGTCCTCCGTAAAACTCAGTCTCTCCCTCTATTTCGCCGGTTTCGCCATCGCGCAGTTGCTTGCCGGGCCAGCATCCGACGCCTTCGGACGGCGCAAGGCGAGCCTCGTCTTCCTGTCGATCTTTCTCGGCGGCGGCTTGCTCGCCATCCTTGCCCCGACGATTGAAGTGCTGCTCTTCGCCCGGCTTGTCCAGGGCATCGGCGCCTCCGTCGGCATGACGGTGGCGCGCGCCGTAGTACGCGACCAGTTCACCGGCGCGGAAGCCTCCAGCATCATGAACCTCATCGGCATCATGCTGGCCGTCGGTCCCGCCATGGGCCCGACAATCGGCGGCCTCTCGCTTGCGGCTTTCGGCTGGCAATCGGTATTTTTCCTGATGGCCGGCCTTGGAGCTATCGCCATCCTGTCCGTGGTGTTTTTCCTGCGCGAAACGACGAGGCCGGATAAAAACCTGATCCGCCCTCGCCACCTCCTGTCAGCCTATGGCGCATTGCTGGCGCAACCGCGTTTTCTTCTGGCCGCGCTCGTGCTCGGCGGCTCCATCGGCGCGCTTTATGCGCAGGCGACCATGCTGACTTTCATTCTTATCAACGAAGTCGGCATGTCCCCACAGCCTTCGGCATTGGCATGCTGATGCAGACCGGCGCTTATTTCTTCGGCTCCATCGCCCTGCGTTATATCGCACCGCGGCTGGGCGACCGCCGTTCGGTCATGCTCGGCCTCTGTTTTTCCGGCACGGGTGGCCTTCTCATCATGCTGTCGGTGTTCCTGGTGCCGCCGTCCTTCCTTTCCATCATGGGCCCCGTGGCAGTGGCGACAGTCGGCATCGCCTTGCTGACGCCCTCGATGGTGACGGCCGCCCTTGCGCCCTTTCCGCACATTGCCGGTTCGGCATCGGCCATGATGGGTTTCATCCAGATGGGATCGGGTTTTGCGGGCGGGGCCGCGGCCTCGCTGGTCGGCTCGCCTCTCACCGGCTTCGGCATCATCATCCCGGTGATGGAGTTTACGGCAGTCGCAAGCTACATCGGCTTCAGGATCGTCTCCAAAAGACAGACGTGAAAAAACCCGCAGGGCGTTCCCGCCTGCGGGTTTTTCTTATCCGTACCTCAGTGAAAATTACTTGCTGAGGTTACGCTTGGCCAGGGTGCGCAGGCGCAGCGCATTGAGCTTGATGAAGCCTGCCGCATCCTTCTGGTCGTAAGCGCCGTGGTCGTCTTCGAAGGTTACCAGCGCGTCGGAATAAAGCGACTTGGCGCTCTCGCGGCCGGTTACCATGACGTTGCCCTTGTAGAGCTTCAGCGTCACTTCGCCTTCCACATGTTCCTGGCTCTTGTCGATCAGGGCCTGAAGCATTTCACGCTCGGGCGAGAACCAGAAACCGTAATAGATCAGTTCGGCGTAACGCGGCATCAACTCGTCCTTGAGGTGGGCTGCACCCCGGTCAAGCGTGATGGATTCGATGGCGCGATGCGCGGCCAACAGGATGGTACCGCCGGGCGTCTCGTAAACGCCGCGCGACTTCATGCCGACGAAACGGTTCTCGACAAGATCGAGGCGACCGATGCCGTTTTCACGACCGTAATTGTTGAGCGTTGCAAGAAGCGTGGCCGGCGACATTTCAACGCCGTTGATGGAGCAGGCATCGCCCTTGCGGAAACCGACCTTGATGACGGTTGCCTTGTCCGGGGCCGCTTCCGGCGAGATGGTGCGCATATGCACGTATTCCGGAGCTTCCAGTGCCGGGTCTTCCAGAACCTTGCCCTCGGATGAGGAATGCAGAAGGTTGGCGTCAACCGAGAAAGGCGCTTCGCCCTTCTTGTCCTTGGCAACAGGAATCTGGTGCTGTTCGGCAAAGTTCAGGAGGTCGGTACGGCTCTTGAACGTCCAGTCGCGCCAGGGGGCGATGATCTTGATATCCGGGTTCAGCGCATAGGCCGAAAGCTCGAAACGGACCTGGTCGTTACCCTTGCCGGTGGCGCCATGCGCAATGGCGTCGGCACCGGTCTTCTTGGCGATCTCGATCAGGTGCTTGGAAATCAGCGGACGGGCAATGGAGGTGCCGAGCAGATAGACGCCTTCATAAACGGCGTTGGCGCGGAACATCGGGAAAACGAAATCACGTACGAACTCTTCGCGGACGTCCTCGATGAAGATTTCCTTGATGCCCAGCATCTCGGCCTTCTTGCGCGCCGGCTCAAGCTCTTCGCCCTGGCCGAGATCGGCGGTGAAGGTCACAACCTCAGCGCCGAGTTCCGTCTGAAGCCACTTCAGGATGATCGAGGTGTCGAGGCCGCCGGAATAGGCGAGAACGACTTTCTTAACGTCTTTCGGGAGTGCCATAATGATGTCCATCTGCATGAAGACGGCATCGAGACACCGCCATTTCCTTGGGATTTCGGCACTTTTACAGTGCAACCCCAAAACTGTGAAGCGATTTTCCGAAAAGATGCGCGACAAAACATCGAATGGCGCGAATGGCCAAATGCAAGCGACCGGCTCTTCATGACTGGAACGAAGGGATTGTCACATGCATTATGGAATTTCGCGCTTTAACATGGGAGCGTCTCGATCGACTTGAAGACCGTGAATGAAGCCACTCAGGGTTCAGGCAACGTTGCAAACGGCTGGAAACAGCACAAAACGACGCGAAGGAGAAACCTATGACGACCATCCACCCCGCATTCAAGGAAGATAATGTCGCCGTCATCACCGGTGCGGCATCCGGCATCGGACTTGCCGCCGCGCGCAAATTCGCCGATTTCGGCATGAGCGTCGTGCTCGCCGATCTCGATGGCGACAGGCTCGCCGCAGCACACGCGGATATTCTGGCCGTCGCAAAGGACGGCGAGGCGCAGATCGTCGCAATCCCCACCGACGTATCGAAACTCGATGAGCTGGAAGCGCTGGAGCGCGCCGTCATCCAGCGCTTCGGACGGGTTCACGTGCTGATGAACAATGCCGGCATCCAACCGGGAAGCGCCATTTTCGGCCCGCAGGCCAATTGGGAAAAAGTCATCGCCGTCAATCTTATGGGCGTGGTGAACGGCAGCCGCGTCTTCGGGCAGGGCATGATCGCCCATGGCGAGGCCTCGCTCATCATCAATACAGGCTCGAAACAGGGCATCACCACCCCGCCCGGCGATCCCGCCTATAATGTCTCGAAGGCGGGCGTCAAAGCCTTCACGGAAGCGCTTCAGCATGAGCTGCGCAATATTCCGAACGGCGCAGTTTCCGCCCATCTCCTGATCCCTGGCTTCGTCTTTACGGGCCTGACGGCGCATGGCAGGACGGAAAAGCCGGCAGGGGCGTGGACCGGCGAACAGACCGTCGACTTCATGGTCGACAGTATCGGCAAGGGCGATTTCTACATCCTTTGCCCCGATGGCGAAGTGGATCGCCCGACGGACGAGAAGCGTATTCTCTGGGCCGCTCAGGATATCGTGCAGAACCGTCCGCCGCTGTCGCGCTGGCACACGGAATATTCCGCCGCCTTCACCAGCTTCCTGAAAAACTGAGCATTCTGAGCCGTCGCGATTTTGATATTGCGGCGGCTTTCACACCAATACACCACCGCGCAAAAACATTGGCAGAAACGCGAAATCGCGTTAAGCAACGGCAATCTCCAGATTTCATGGGTGCCGCGATGGATTTCGTTCCAAGCCTGCCAACACTTGCCGCCTTCACCATTGCCATCCTGCTCCTGGCGGTAACGCCGGGACCCGACATGACGCTGTGGATCAGCCGGTCCCTGCGCGAAGGCCGCACGGCTGGTTTCATGACGCTTCTCGGAACCAATATCGGCATTACCGTGCACACGATGCTCGTCGCTTTCGGCGTTGCCGCCCTCATCGTCGCCTCACCGACCGCCTTCATGGTCCTCAAGACCGGCGGAGCCGCCTATCTGGTCTGGCTCGCCATTCAGGCGATCCGCAAGGGTTCGGATTTCGTGATGGTCAAGACCACCGGCGAGAAAACGCAGGCCTCCCTGAAATCCGCCCTGCTGAACGGCATCTGGGTCAATCTCCTGAACCCAAAGATCATCATCTTCTTCATGACCTTCCTGCCGCAATTCGTCAGCGCCTCCGATCCGCACGTCACCGGCAAGCTGATTTTCCTTGGGCTCTGGTCCATAATAGTGGCGTTGCCGATCGGCATCGGCATCGTTATCGCCGCCGATGTGCTCTCCGCCTGGCTGCAACGCAACAGGAAGGTGCTGCGCGGGCTGGACTATACGATCGCCGGCGTCTTTTCGATTTTCGCCTTCAAGATTTTCTTCACCCAGGCGCGCTGACGGCAAACAAAAAAGGCGCCCGAAGGCGCCTTTTGAAACGATCAGCCGATCAACAACTCGTCGTCATCTAGCGTCTGGCCGCGTATCTTGCGGAACATGTCGATCAGATCCTCGACCTCTAGCCCCTTGCGGCTTTCACCGGATACGTCGAGCACGATTTCACCGGCATGCAGCATGATGGTGCGGTCGCCATAATCCAGCGCCTGGCGCATGGAGTGGGTGACCATCAGCGTTGTCAGCTTGCGCTCGGAGACCACCTTGCGGGTCAGTTCCATCACGAACTCCGCCATACCAGGGTCAAGCGCTGCCGTATGTTCATCGAGCAGCAGCACATCCGAGCCGGAAAGCGTCGCCATGACAAGCGAGACCGCCTGTCTTTGTCCCCCGGACAACAGGTCCATACGGTCCTTCAGGCGATTTTCCAGGCCGAGATTGAGCGAAGCGATCCGCTCCTTGAAGAAATCCCGCCTGCCGCGCCCAAGCGCCGGCAACAAACCGCGACGCTCTCCGCGTGATGCCGCAAGCGCCAGATTTTCCTCGATGGTGAGCGCCCCGCAGCTACCCGCCAATGGGTCCTGAAACACACGCGCCACGCGTCCAGCCCGGCTCGCGGTCGGCTTGCGGGTGACATCGGCGCCGCCGATCGTCACCTTTCCGGCCGTCGGCGGGACGTCGCCAGCCAGAACGCCGAGCAGCGTGGATTTTCCAGCCCCGTTCGAGCCGATGACCGTCACGAAAGAACCGGTGTCAATGGTAAGATCGATCTTGGCCAGCGCCTGCTTTTGCAGCGGCGTTCCGCGCCCGAAGACGACCTGGATATCGGAAAGGGAAATCACGATGTTGCTCCCCCGCGGCGCAGTCGGGCAGGATCAATGCGATGGCCACCAATACCGCCGTTACGAAATTGAGATCGGATGCCTTGAGACCCAGCACATCGCTCGACAAAGCAAGCTGGATGGCAAGGCGATAGGCGATGGAGCCGAAAACACAGCCGATCAGCGCAATCAGAATGCCCCGTGCCCCGAACAGCGTTTCACCGATGATGACGGCCGCAAGCCCGACGACGATGGTGCCGACACCCGAGGTCACATCCGCAAAACCGTTGGTCTGCGCAAACAGCGCGCCGCCGAGCGCCACCAGCGCATTGGAAAGCGCCATGCCGAGATAGATCTGGTTGCCGGTCTTCACACCCTGCGCCCGCGCCATGCGCGCATTGGCGCCCGTTGCCCGCATGGCAAGGCCGGCATCGCTTTCAAGGAAACGCCAGACGAGAATGACCGCAATCACCACCAGCGCGCCGACAAAGAGCGGCCGCACGAGATATTCTGAAAGGCCAAGACCATAGAATGGCGAGATCATCGTATCCTGATTGAGCAGCGCCACATTCGGTTTCCCCATCACACGGAGATTGACCGAAAACAGCGCGATCATCGTCAGGATCGACGCAAGCAGGTTGAGTATCTTGAAGCGGACGTTCAGCGTGGCCGTAACGACGCCGGCGGCAGCGCCCGCAACCATCGCAACCGCCGTCGCGACCCAGGCATTGAGACCGTAAATGATCAGAACGGCCGCCACGGCGGCGCCGAGCGGAAACGAACCGTCAACGGTCAGATCAGGAAAATCAAGCACGCGGAAAGCGAGATAGACGCCGATCGCCACGAAAGCGAAGACCAGTCCCAGCTCCACGGCACCCCAGAAGGCGATTTGGCTCACGGTAATGTCCTTGTTATTGCCGCCACGTCGGCGGATGCGGGCATTGTTTTCGTGCCGCGCAAAGCGGGCGGCGGGTTTGCCGCCGCCCGAAGTTCGGTTGTTAGTCGATGACCTTGGTGGCGCGCTTGGTCACGCTTTCCGGGAAGGTGACGCCGGCTTTTTCAGCGGCCTTCTTGTTGATCACCAGATCCGTGCCGACAGCAATGGTTGCCGGAATGTCGCCCGGCTTTTCACCCTTGAGGATGCGGACAACCACGGCGCCGGTCTGCTTGCCAACGTCGAAATAGTTGAAGCCGAGGGCAGCAACCGCACCGCGCGCGACGGAATCCGTATCGGCGGCATAAAGCGGTATCTTGGCTTCCGCTGCAACTCCTGCTGCCGCCTCGAAAGCGGAAACGATGGTGTTGTCGGTCGGAACGTAGATCACATCGGCCTTGCCGACCAGCGCGCGTGTTGCGCCCTGGACTTCGGCGGATTTGGTGGCGACGGATTCGACGACCTTCAGGCCTGCCTTTTCGGCTTCAGCCTTCAGCGTCGCAAGCGTCGAGACCGAATTGGCCTCGGCGGAATTGTAAAGGAAGCCGATGGACTTGGCGTTCGGCGAAATTTCCTTGATGAGCGCGAGATGCTCGCCGACCGGCAGCATGTCGGAAAGGCCGGTTACGTTGCGGCCGGGCTTTTCCATGTCCTTGACGAGCTGTGCGCCGACCGGATCGGAAACGGCCGTGAAGACGACCGGAATATCGCGCGTCGCCGCAACGATAGCCTGTGCCGACGGCGTGGAGATCGGCACGATGACGTTGGGTGCTTCGCCCACGAACTGGCGCGCGATCTGCGCTGCTGTGCCGGGATTGCCCTGCGCGGACTCGTAGAGGAACTTGAGGTTCTCGCCTTCCTTGTAACCGGCCTCAGCAAGAGCTGCCTTGACGCCATCACGTGCGGCGTCAAGCGCCGGGTGTTCGACAATGGCGGTGACGGCAACGGTGACGTTTTCAGCCTTCGCCGGCAGAACGAGGGCGCTCGCAGCTGCGAGCGCCAGAATGAATGCGCGCATGGGTATCCTCCAGTTGGTTTCTTATTGCCGTCTTATTAGAAACAAGACAGCTCGAAATCAATCGTAGAACCGCCACAAGCCAAGCTTTCTGGCGCAGTTGTGACTTATTCAGTCGTCCGCGCCGTGATTGGCGATCATCATCGCCTCGAAAGCCAGCCGCTCCGTCTTGCGCATGCGCTCCGATTCCGACTTCAGCTGGCCGCAGGCGGCGAGAATGTCGCGGCCGCGCGGTGTACGGATCGGCGAGGCATAACCCGCCTGATTGATAAAATCTGCGAACTTTTCTATCTGCGCCCACTCCGAGCACTGGTAGTTCGTGCCCGGCCATGGATTGAACGGAATGAGGTTGATCTTGGCCGGAACGCCTTTCAGAAGCTGAACCAGCATCTTGGCGTCTTCCAGGCTGTCATTCACATCCTTCAGCATCACATATTCGAAGGTGATGCGGCGGGCATTGGAAAGGCCGGGATAGTTGCGGCAGGCCTCGATCAGTTCTTTCAGCGGATATTTCTTGTTGATCGGCACCAGCATGTCGCGCAGATCGTCACGCACCGCATGCAGAGAAATCGCCAGCATGACGCCGATTTCGTCGCCGGTGCGGAAGATTTCCGGCACGACGCCGGAGGTGGACAGGGTGACGCGACGCTTGGAAAGCGACAGGCCATCACCATCGGTCGCAATCAGCAGGGCCGTCTTCACATGTTCGAAATTATAGAGCGGTTCGCCCATCCCCATCATCACGATGTTGGAGACCTTGCGGCCTTCGCTCGGCACATAGGCGCCAACCGGTGTCGAACCATCGGGAAAATCGCCGAGCCGATCGCGGGCCAGCAGAAGCTGGGAGAGGATTTCCTCAGCCGTCAGATTGCGCACCAGGCGCTGGGTGCCGGTGTGACAGAAGGAACAGGTCAGCGAACAGCCCACCTGGCTGGAAATGCACAGCGTGCCGCGACCTTCTTCGGGAATATAGACAGTCTCGATCTCGACAGGACGTCCCGCACCGCGCGGCGGAAAACGCATCAGCCATTTGCGGGTGCCGTCGTTGGAGATCTGCTCCTCGACGATTTCCGGACGGGCGATGGTGAAGGCCGCCTTCAGCTTCTCGCGAAGCTCCTTGGCGACATTGGTCATATTGTCGAAATCCGAGACGCCGCGCACATAAAGCCAGTTCCACAACTGGCTGACGCGCATCTTCACCTGCTTCTGCGGCACACCGATTTCGGCCAGCGCCTCGCCCATTTCCTCACGCGTCAAGCCGATCAGCGACGGCTTGCCGGACATGAGATCGCTATTGGCGATCAGCGGGGTTTTGACTGCCAGACCGGCAGGGGCTTGCATTACGGACATCACGCTATCCCATCATCCAATGCATCGCACGACCGGCCTGTCGGATAGGCGGAAAATCGTCTGCATGTCGAGAAAATCAAAGGCGGAGCACTTTTCGCGCATCCGCCTGTCAATGTTGCCGCGCCTTTAGCATCAAATTGTCAAAAACGCAAATGGCCGGTCAATGACCGGCCATCACAAAACGCAGTAAAGCGTCTGAGTTACTTGCAGCTCTCGATCTGCTTGAGAGCAGCTGAAATGCCCGAGAGAGAATAGGAATAGGACGTCGCGGTACCGCGGCCGGAGGTGGCCTTGACGGTCATCGACTTGCCGCCCTTCATGGCAGCCACGAGAGCCGGCTCTTCTGCAGCGTTTTCAACCCAGGCAGCCTTGTCCTTGGTGAACATGACGAAGTTCTTGTTGTCGATCGTCACATTGACCTTGGAACCCTGCTTCAGCGGGTAACCCACCATGGCCTGCGGCTCATAGGAGATGTTCTGGCCCGGACGCTGCGACACGATGAAGAAGATATCGCCGTGATCGACGCTTGCCGGTTCCTTGGCGGTCGGAATGGAAAGAACGTAGCAGACGGTGCTGTTGCCCGATTTGTACGAATAGGCACCCCATGCATTGAACTGCTGGATGCGCGTGGGCGACTGTGCAGATGCTACGCCGACGCTGGTCAGCAAAATGGCCACTGCGGTTGCTACACTTCTTACAAACATAGAATTTCCTGCCGGGTTATTGTCTTCCATTGGCCCGAAGCAGCGGCGGGCTCCATTTTATGGATCGGCCACGTTCAGGTGCGGATCGTCTTTTCTCATTGTGGTCAGGAAGCGGTTACCAAACCGTCAACAACACGCATAAAATGCCGAAAACGTCTTGCAGTGTTACAGATCGGCGACTCCCAGCACCCTGAGGAGAAGGGCGAGGCACGTCCTTCCGTCATGTGTATGACACACAAATTCAGGCAAGAATTTGTCACCTGCCGGGCTCTGCCGGTGCGCCACATCACAGAGGCGTTACTCAGCTTCCTGCTGTCGTTTCAGCATGGCGTCGGCCGCGTCGTAATGTTCCATCTTGATATGGGCGCGGATCATCGCCAAAGCGGCGGTGATAACCGCGATGTCATCGGTAAAACCGATGACCGCCAGCACGTCCGGCACGGCATCCATCGGCATGATGAAATAGGCAAGAGCGGCCAGAATGATGCCCTTGGCGCGCAGCGGTGTGTCACGGTCGATCGCGCAATAATAGGCAGCCGCCGCGTCGCGCGCAAACGGCACCTTCGTCATCACGCGCTTCAGCTTCGGCCAGAATTTGGCACGCACGACGCTCTCGCGCTCTTCCTGCCTGTCGTTTTCGCCTGGCAGAAGAATTTCACCGATTTTCACATCATCCATGATCGACGGTCCTCCGGTCACGGCTATTATATGGGACTTATGGCCCGCCGTTCAATTCCCCCGGCCCGCAGCGGCCTTCTGCATGGCCCGGCCAGAAGAAAATCCCGCTCGGTCACACCCTGCGAATCATGGGTGGTGAGGCAGACCTTCACCCGTGAATAGACATTGGACCATTCCGGGTGATGGTTGAGCCTTTCAGCCGCAAGAGCGGACTCCGCCATGAAACCGAAGGCCTCCGCAAAACTCGAAAACTTGAACGACCTGACGATCGCCGCGCCATCTTCCCGCAACGACCAGCCTTCCAGTTTTAAAAGCTCCTCCCGGATGGCGTCCTGCTCAAGTCTGGGATATTTCATGATTATTACCTCCGCGTGAAAGGGCGCCCGCCGTACCTGCACAACCATGACACGCTTGAACTGCCGGAGCGACCCATAATCCTCATGACGCGCACATCCGTTCTATTCGTCTGCATGGGCAACATATGCCGCTCACCCCTTGCCGAAGGCGTTTTTATCCATCTTGCCGAAATGAAAGGTGTCGCAGAGCGGCTCACCGTCGATTCTGCCGGAACGGGCGGCTGGCACACGGGAAACGCCCCGGACCGCAGATCCGTCGCGGTCGCCCGCAAGCATGGCATCGATATTTCCCGGCAGCGCGCAAGGCAGGTCAGTCAGGCCGATTTCGAAAACTTCGATCTGATCCTTGCAATGGATACGGGCAACCTGGCGAAACTGCTCCAAAAGGCGCCGGAAAACCAGAAGCACAAAATCCACCTGTTTATGGACTATGCTTCGGGACGCCGCGACAGCGTCCCCGATCCATACTTCGGCGGTGAAGACGGCTTTCAGGCCGTCTACAACATGCTTTTGGCGGGATGCAGCTCGTTGCTCGAAAAGATGGAGTTGGATCGCGCCTCGTGAAGCGGGAACGCCTCTTCAACGATATAGGGCCCGCCGCCCACCGATTCCTTCGACGACATCAGCACGAAACGGCCGACCGTGAAGGGCGAGGTGCGGAAGTTGCCGCGTCCGGAAAGATAATGCACCACATCGTCCAGACGCGAGGAGCGCAGCCGCGCCAGCGTCACATGTGGCATGAATTTGCGCGGATCGGGTGGGAGACCGATCCTCTGACAAATTCTCTCGACCTCGGCCTGCAGCGCATGCATTTCCGGTGAGGGGGAAACCCCTGCCCAGATGGAATGCGGTTTCTTGGAACCGAAGGAACCCATGCCGGTGAGATTGAGCTGGAATTCCGGCCTTTCGATCCGATCCAGCCGGTCAACGACCTCATCGGCGGTCCGCCCGTCGATATCACCGATAAAACGCAGGGTTATGTGATAATTCTCCACATCGATCCACCGGGCTCCCGGCAGACCACCGCGCAACAATGAGAGGCTCATAGCCGCATTGCGCGGAATTTCGAGGGCGGTAAACAGTCTCGGCATGGCGAGCTCCCCGAATCTCTTGGCAGAACAAGCATAGCGAATCACGCAATGCAGGCGGGCGCAAGTGCTTATTTTTTTTGCGCACCGATTGTCTTGATGAAGCTTTCAACAGCCGGCAAAGATTTCTCGACCATCATGGCAACTCCTTGCGTATTGGGGTGCATCTTGTCATCCAGCTTCAGCTTGTCATCTGTCACCACGCCATCCAGAAAGAAGGGATAAAGCGGCAGGTTGTATTTTTCCGCAAGCTGAGGATAGAGCGGATTGAAGCGCTTGGCATAATCTTCGCCCATGTTCGGCGGCGCCATAATGCCGACCAGCAAGACGGCTATATTGCGCTTCTGAAAACCGGAAATGATGGCGTCGAGGTTCTTTTCGGTCTGTTCCGGCGCAATACCACGCAGCGCATCATTGGCTCCGAGTTCCAGAATGACCCCGTCCGTACCATCAGGAACGGACCATTCCGCCCGCGCCAGACCGCCGGACGAGGTATCTCCGGACACACCGGCATTGGTGACGGTGACATTGATGCCCTTGGCTTTTAATGCAGCTTCAAGCTGTGCGGTGTAGCTGTCGTTAGGAGGCAGCTGATACCCGGCCATCAGGCTGTCGCCGAGGCCGACCAATTGCAATGTCCGCTCCTGAGCCATGGCCACAGAGGCAGAAAAGGCGGCGGCGAAAATGACGATGAAGTGAAACAGGGCAGCTTTAAATCTCATCACGGCTTTCCTAACTTGGTTCACATTGTCTGAAATACCGACTGCATCGACACCGCCAGACTGTTTTCATCATATATAGGAACGAGAATTGTGACGAAAAGCATCATAGAGCTGAAGAAAGCCGACCTCACGCTCGGCAACGCCGCCGCCTCCGTTCACGTTCTCAAGAACATCGATCTCGCCATCGGCGAAAGCGAGGCAGTTGGCATTGTCGGTCCGTCCGGCTCGGGAAAATCGACCCTTCTGATGGTGCTTGCCGGCCTCGAGAGGCTGGATAGCGGCGAGATCGTCATTGCGGACACGGAGTTGCACAAGCTCGGCGAAGATGCGCTCGCAGATTTTCGCGGCAAGAATATCGGCATCGTTTTCCAGTCCTTCCACCTGATCGCAAACATGACAGCGCTGGAGAACGTCGCCGTTCCGCTGGAACTCGCCAACGCCCCGAACCCCTTCGAGATCGCCAAACGGGAACTCGTCGCCGTCGGTCTCGGTGAACGCCTCAACCATTATCCCGGCCAGCTCTCCGGTGGCGAGCAGCAGCGCGTCGCCATCGCCCGTGCGCTTGCGCCCTCCCCGCCGTCCTGATCGCCGACGAACCGACCGGCAACCTCGATACCGACACCGGCAAGCAGATCGCCGATCTTCTTTTTGCAAAACAGGCCGAGCGCGGCATGACCATGGTTCTCGTCACCCATGACCCCTCGCTGGCCGCCCGCTGCTCACGGCAGATCAAGGTGCGCTCCGGCGAAATAGAGGGTGACAGCGCCAAGGCCCAGATGGCGCGGGCGGTTTCGGCATGATCGGCTCCTTTCTCCCGTCTTTTGCCAATATCAGGAACGCCGCAAGGCTCGCGCGGCGGGAAATTCGCGGCGGCCTGCGCGGTTTTTACATTTTCCTCGCCTGCATCGCGCTCGGGACCGGCGCCATTGCAGCCGTCAATTCCGTGTCACGCGCCGTCACCAGCGCCATTGCCACGGAAGGCCAGTCCATACTGGCGGGCGATGTGCGTTTCGAATTGCGCAACAGGGAGGCGACCGCAGAGGAAAGGGCCTATCTCGACGGCCTCGGCAAGATCGCCGTTTCCACCGGGCTGCGTTCCATGGCACGCCTTGCCGACGGTTCCGAACAGACCCTGACGGAAGTGAAAGCCATCGATGACGCCTATCCGCTCTACGGTAGCTTCGTGGCGGATCCCAATCGGCCGCTGAGCGAGCTTCTGGCAGAGACCGGCGACACCTATGGCGCAATCGCTGCGCCGCTTTTGCTCGAACGGCTCGGCATCAAGGTCGGCGATGAAGTCCTGCTTGGCAATGTGAAGCTTAAACTGACCGGCACCGTCGTCGACGAGCCGGACGCGTTGTCCGATGGCTTCGGCTTTGCGCCAAGGCTGATGGTCAGCCGCGATGCGCTTTTCGCCTCGGGTCTCGTTCAGAACGGAAGTCTGGTCGAACATGCCTACAAGATCCGCCTGGACAATCCTGCAGCGCGGTCAACGATGACCGATGCGGCCAACAAGGCGTTTCCCGATGCCGGCTGGTCCATCCGTACCAGCGACCGGGCAGCGCCCTCGCTCACCGAAAACGTCAATCGCTTCTCGCAATTCCTGACGCTGGTGGGGCTTACCGCCCTCATCGTCGGCGGTGTCGGCGTCGCCAACGCCGTTCGTGCCTTTCTCGATTCCAAGCGCACGACGATCGCCTCGCTGAAATGCCTGGGCGCACCGGCCTCCGTGGTCACCATGACCTATCTCTTCCAGATCGCCTTCATTGCCGTTGTCGGCATCGTCATCGGCCTTGCGGTGGGCGCCATCGCGCCACTGGTCGCCATGCGCTTTCTGGAAGGCGTGCTTCCGGTGCCGGAAGAACTCGCCTTCTACCCCGGCGCACTCGGTCTCGCCGCGCTGTTCGGCCTCTTGACGACGCTTGCCTTCGCCATCGTGCCTCTCGGTCAGGCACGCGAGGTCCCGGCGACGGCGCTCTTCCGCGAACAGGGTTTCGAAGAGGGCAGCTGGCCGTCCTGGCCCTATCTGGCCACCACCGGCCTGCTGCTGGCAGCGCTCGCAGCACTTGCCATATTTTCGGCGGAAGACCGTTTCATCGCCTCGGTCTTCCTCGCCGCCATCGCCTTCGCTTTCGTGGTCCTGCGGCTCGTGGCATCTGGCGTGAAGGCCATCGCCAAACGCAGCCCACGCGTTCATTCCGCCGCCCTTCGCCTGGCGATTGGCAATATTCACCGGCCGGGTGCGCTCACACCCTCGGTCGTGCTCTCCCTCGGCCTCGGCCTGACCCTGCTCGTGACCCTGACGCTGATCGACGGCAATCTGCGCCGCGAACTGACGGACAGCCTGCCGGACCGCGCGCCGAATTTCTTCTTCGTGGATATTCAGGGCAGCGAGCTGCAGGGCTTCCGCGATCTCCTGAAGCGGGAAGCGCCGGAAGGCACGCTGACCGAGGTGCCGATGCTGCGCGGGCGGATCCTCGCGCTCAACGGCGAAGATGTGACAAAAATGGATGTGCCGCCGGCCGGTCGATGGGTGCTGCGCGGCGATCGGGGCATTACCTATTCGCAGGATATTCCCAAAAACGCGACACTGACGGAAGGAACGTGGTGGGGACAGGACTATAGCGGCGAACCGCTGGTCTCTTTTGCGGCGGAAGAGGCGCGGGAACTGGGCCTCAAGATCGGCGACAGCGTCACCGTCAACGTGCTCGGCCGCAGCATCACGGCGAAGATCGCCAATCTGCGCAATGTCGAATGGGAATCCCTGTCGATCAATTTCGTCATGGTGTTTTCGCCAAACACGTTCCGCGGCGCACCGCATGCCTGGCTTGCGACACTCGCTGACCCTTCCGCATCCGCAAGTGATGAAGGCCAGATATTGCGCGCCGTCACCAACGCCTACCCGACGATCACCAGCGTGCGCGTGAAGGACGCCCTCGATGTCGTCAACCGGTTGGTCGGTCAGCTTGCCACTGCCATTCGTGCCGCAGCGGCCGTCGCCCTGATAGCATCCGTCCTCGTTCTCGCCGGCGCTCTTGCCGCCGGAAACCGCGCCCGCACCCATGACGCGGTTATCCTGAAAACGCTGGGCGGCACGCGAAACTTGCTCATCCGCGCCTTCTCCTACGAATACATGATGCTCGGTCTCGCCACCGCCGTTTTCGCACTTTTCGCCGGTGGCGTCTCGGCATGGTTCGTAATTGCCCGCATCATGAAACTGCCCTCCACCTTCCTGCCGGATGTGGCGATAGGCACGCTCGTCGTCGCCCTCGTCATGACGGTGGGTATCGGCCTCATCGGTACCTGGCGAATTCTCGGACAGAAAGCCGCTCCGGTTTTGCGGCAGGCGGGTGAATAATCATCGGTTGTGCGCCGCTTAACTTTAACGATTAATTCTTTGTAATGATCGCCGAAACGTGAGCGCTTTTCGCGCATATGGTGTCTTTTCGACCGGAAAAGGCCTTGTATCGGACACGTTCTGCCATCATATTCTTGGGCAGGCTTGCTGAAGCTCCGCAGCGGCGCCCGGGAGGTATCCCGACACCGTAGCAATTACGGAGCTCAAAAGAGGAAACAATGGCTGACTTCAATAACTACCAGAACCGCATGGCGCAGACCCGTGCACAGACTGGTGCGATGATCGATGAAGGTCTTCGCGCCTATATGCTCAAGGTTTACAACCTGATGGCGCTGGCTCTGGTCATCACCGGCATTGCGGCGTTCGCTACCTTCACGCTCGCGACCACCAATCCGGCTTTCGCACAGTTGCTCTATGCGTCGCCGCTGCGCTGGGTCGTCATGCTCGCACCGCTCGGACTGGTGTTCTTCCTTAGCTTCCGTATCCAGAACATGAGCGTTTCCGCCGCCCAGATGACCTTCTGGGTCTATGCGGCGCTGATGGGTGTGTCTCTGTCCTCGATCTTTCTGGTCTATACCGGCCAGAGCGTCGTACAGACGTTCTTCGTGACCGCTGCCTCGTTCGGCGCGCTCTCGCTTTACGGTTACACGACGAAAAAAGACCTTTCAGGCATGGGTTCGTTCCTGATCATGGGTCTGTTCGGCCTCATCATCGCGTCCATCGTCAACATCTTCCTCGCTTCCTCTGCGCTTCAGTTCGCGATTTCCGCGATCGGCGTGCTGATCTTCGCAGGCCTCACCGCCTATGACACGCAGAAGATCAAGGAAATGTACTTCGATGGCGACGAAGTTGCCGTGGCTGGCCGCAAGGCAATCATGGGTGCGCTGACGCTTTATCTCGACTTCATCAACCTGTTCATGTTCCTCCTGCAGTTCATGGGCAACCGTGACAAGTAAGGGTAGGAACCCAACTGGCAAACATGCGAAAGGCGGCCCATCGGCCGCCTTTTTATTTACCCGCATCGAAAGCTGAAGGCCCTCGGCCTGTTTGCCCGCGTCCCGCAATGAGCATGGTGCGCCCCCTCAAAAGCTCACTCGATGAGCTTCAGGACCTTGTCGAAAACCTTGAGAACCTGCGGAAGCTCATGGCCGCGTTTGAGAATGCGGCCATCTGTATTGACCACGCTATAGGCCCCCTGTTTCGTTGCCAGCTTGGGGTTTTTCTCGATCCTGTAGAGAGGCATTTCGCCCGAACGCTTGAAGACGGAAAATACCGCCTTTTCCCGCAAGTGGTCGATGGCATAATCGCGCCACTCGCCCTCTCCCACCATGCGGCCGTAAATGCGCAGGATCGCATCCAGCTCGCGCCGGTGGAAAGTGACCGGCAAAGGGTCCTTGTTCTTCTTGTATTCACGGAGATCGATAACGGTGGAATTGTCGCGTGAAGCGGTCTGCACCTGCTGCACATCCGGTTGATCGGTCATCCAATACCTCCGATTCCACCCAAATCATCCACTCAATGTGAGCCCGTGAAGGCGAAATTGCAAGCCTCGCCCGCGCCGTAAGACACAGCATAGGCAATGATCTGAAGGCATTTTACAATCTTGGAACGACACCAAAATCGAGAGGCGGCTATATAAAATAGCTCCCACCAAAGCCACCAGAGAGGGTGCCTGCCGCAAACGCAGGGGTAAAAAATGGTAACCATTTAGGCAGCCATTTTAGCATGGCCTGCCGTATTTCGGTCAAACCATGGCCCGAATTGGATGGAATAGTCCTATTGTCAATTGATGCCTAGGCACCAAGATGACCCGGTCCGGTGCATTGACCCTTTACCCCCAGCCCCAATGCCCGGACCGGATCTTCCATCGCCCGACAGGCGATTAGGGGGTTTCATTTCCCAAAAGAATGCTCGCGCCGACGATCGCCGCTGGATCGCCGCTGGCATTAGCCGTCTGCAGCAGGACGGCGCAGCCGCCCTTTTTCACCTTTGCCACAACACTCGCCGGAAGTTTCACCGTCATCGGCGAACCGTCCCACATGCCGACCGTCTGCACATCATAGACGCTGTGCCAGTAGGACATTTTTTTCCCCTGGTTCTCGCCCTTCTGCACATCCACCGTCTGCTCGCGCGTGAAATAGGCAACCACGACATCGGCCTTGCCGCTGCCGGCGCCAATATCGATCTCCACCTCGTCCCCGGCAAATTTTGACGACACCGGCACGTTCAGCCCCTGCCCCTCGCGCTTGAATGCATCAAGCCGATCATAAATGCCGCGGACATCGGCGCCCTTGACATGATCGCGACCATTCAGAATGGCCTGCGGCGTATAGACGCCGTTGCGGCCAAGCGCGCGCATATAGCCATATTGCCGTTCGGTATTTTCCTTCGATGCAAGCGAATCCGCCCAGCCGAGATAATTCCAGTAGTCGACATGATAAGAGAGACCGACGACATCGCCCTTCTGGATCATCTTGCGCAAAGCCTCGTCCGCCGGCGGGCAAGACGAGCATCCCTGCGATGTGAACAATTCAACGACGCCCTTCACTGCCTCCTGCGCATGCGCGGATGTGACGAGGAACGTGCCGAGAAGACATATCGACAGGGGGAATTTCAGTGGCATTACAAAAACCTTTGTCCGGCAAGATATCCAGACGAATTGATGCGATCAATCCCGCCGGGATGCAAACCGGAAAATAACGTCTATTCCCCTCAATAGAAAGTCACGAAGGGGTGAGCGGCAATCACAAAAAAACAGACGAAGAAACAGGAAAGACGCCGGGATTTCTCGCGGCGCCTTTTATTGGTCTATGCTTGATCAGGCCGCCAGATCGCGAAGAACGGTCTGCAGAATGCCGCCATTGTTCATGTAGATCACTTCGTCCAGCGTATCGATGCGGCAAAGAAGCGGAACTTCCTTAACCGAACCGTCGCTGTAGGTGATCTTGGCGATCTTCTTTTCACGCGGCTTGATCTCACCTTCGAGACCGTCGATCTCGACGATTTCGTCACCCTTGAGATCGAGGCTCGCCCAGGTCGTGCCTTCCTCGAAGACGAAGGGAACGACGCCCATGCCCACGAGGTTCGAACGGTGAATACGCTCGAAGGACTGTGCGATCACGGCCTTGACGCCGAGCAGGTTGGTGCCCTTCGCCGCCCAGTCGCGGGAAGAACCGTTGCCATATTCGACACCGGCGAAGATGACGAGCGGAACGCCCTCCGCCTTGTACTTCATGGCAGCGTCGTAGATCGACATCTCTTCCTTGGACGGATAGTGGATGGTGTAGCCACCTTCCTTGCCGTTCGGGCCGAGCATGTGGTTGCGGATGCGGATATTGGCGAAGGTGCCGCGCATCATCACTTCATGGTTGCCACGACGTGTGCCGTACTGGTTGAAGTCGGCAACGGCCACGCCATTCTCCGTCAGATAGGCGCCGGCGGGCGATGCGGCCTTGATCGAACCGGCCGGAGAAATGTGGTCGGTGGTGATCTTGTCGCCAAAGAGACCAAGAACGCGCGCGCCCTTGATATTCTTGAGGCCGGAACCGGTCTTGCCCATGCCCACGAAATAAGGCGGGTTCTGAACATAGGTCGACTTGTCGTCCCAGGCATAGGTCTGGCCCGGGGGAACCTGAACGGCCTGCCAGTTCGCGTCACCCTTGAAGACATCAGCGTACTTCGATTCGTAAAGTTCGCGGGTGACGTACTTCAGGATGAATTCCTGGATTTCCTGCGAGGTCGGCCAGATATCCTTGAGATAGACCGGATTGCCGTTCTGATCGTCGCCGATTGGCTCCTTCGTCAGGTCCTTCTGGACCGTGCCGGCAAGCGCATAGGCCACGACGAGCGGGGGAGAGGCCAGATAGTTCGCCTGAACGTCCGGCGAAATACGGCCCTCGAAGTTGCGGTTGCCCGAAAGGACGCCAGCCGTGATCAGGCCCTTGTCGTTGATCGTCTTGGAGATCGGCGCCGGCAACGGGCCGGAGTTGCCGATGCAGGTCGTGCAGCCGAAACCGACGAGGTTGAAGCCGATGGTGTCGAGGTCCTTCTGCAGACCGGACTTGTCGAGATATTCGGCAACCACTTGGCTTCCCGGCGCCAGCGAGGTTTTCACCCACGGCTTGGACTTCAGCCCCTTGGCAACGGCGTTGCGGGCGAGAAGGCCGGCAGCGATAAGAACGGAGGGGTTGGAAGTGTTGGTGCAGGAGGTGATGGCGGCAATCGCCACATCGCCATGGCCGAGATCGAACTCCTCGCCCTCAACCGCATAGCGGCTGTGGAGCTGGCCGGGCTTCTTGTAGTCGTTTTCGAGAGCCGTCGCGAAATTCGGCGCAATGGTTTCGAGCGGCAGGCGGCCTTCCGGACGCTTCGGGCCGGCCATGGAGGGCACGACATCGCCGAGGTCGAGTTCCAGCGTATCAGTGAAAACGAGGTCGGAACCGTCGCCGGTGCGCCACATGTCCTGCGCCTTCGAATAGGCTTCGACGAGCGCAATACGGTCCTTGGTGCGACCGGACATGGTCAGATAGTTGATGGTCTCGCCGTCAACCGGGAAGAAGCCGCAGGTCGCGCCATATTCCGGACCCATGTTGCCGATGGTGGCGCGGTCGGCCAGCGTCATCGAATCAAGGCCGGGGCCGAAGAATTCGACGAATTTGGAAACCACGCCCTTCTTGCGCAGCATCTGCACGACGGTCAGCACGAGGTCGGTCGCGGTCACGCCTTCCTTCACCTTGCCGGTCAGCTTGAAGCCGATAACCTCAGGCAGAAGCATGGAGACCGGCTGACCGAGCATCGCAGCTTCAGCCTCGATACCGCCAACGCCCCAGCCGAGAACGCCGAGACCATTGATCATCGTGGTATGCGAATCCGTGCCGACGCAGGTATCCGGGTAAGCAATCGTTTCGCCATCCTCTTCCTTCGTCCAGACGGTCTGGCCGAGATATTCGAGGTTGACCTGGTGACAGATGCCAGTGCCGGGCGGTACTACGCGAAAATTCTTGAATGCCTGCTGGCCCCACTTCAGGAAGCGGTAACGTTCGCCATTGCGTTCATATTCGAGCTCTACGTTGCGGGCAAACGCAGTCGGTGTGCCGAATTCGTCAACGATGACCGAGTGGTCGATGACCAGATCGACGGGAACGAGCGGATTGATCTTTTCCGGGTCGCCGCCAAGCGACACCATGGCGTCGCGCATGGCTGCAAGATCGACTACGGCTGGAACACCGGTGAAGTCCTGCATCAGAACGCGGGCGGGGCGATAAGCGATTTCGGTTTCGGTCAGGCCCTTGTTGTTGAGCCATTCGGCAACGGCCAGAATATGCTGCTTGGTGACGGACTGGCCGTCCTCGAAACGAAGCAGATTTTCGAGCAGCACCTTCATGGAATAGGGCAGCCTGGATACGCCCTTGAGGCCGTTTGCCTCAGCCTTGGGAAGGCTGAAATAGACGTATTCCTTACCATCCACGGTAAGGACGGAACGACAATTGAAACTGTCGAGTGATTTGGGCATGGATAAAACCCCGCTTACTCTGATAGCCAACACGTGCGTGCGGACACCTATGCACTCATGCACATCAGGATGCGGGTACGACCATTTCCGCTGTCCGCACGTGAAAGTTACTCCTCGTAACATTCAGGTCCGGCGCAAGATGATGTTCACGCCGGCCGCTGGCGTGGTTGACACCCATATAGATAATTTCGGAGAAACGTGCCAGACCATTCAGGAAATCAAATCGATTTTTTTGTGCGACACGATGAAAATCTTACACGGAAACGCGGCATGGATTTGACGGCGGAAAATCTTGGCGTGCGGCGCGGTGAAGATTTCATATTCATGAATGTTTCCTTCAAGTTAAGCGACGGCGACGCATTGGTCCTGACGGGCCGAAACGGCTCGGGAAAATCGACGCTTCTGCGTACCGTGGCCGGTCTTTTGCGCCCCGAACAGGGATGCATAAAGATAGCCGGCAAATGGATAGAAATGGACATGCGGCCATCGGAGGCCTGTCACTATCTCGGCCATCGCAATGCGATGAAAACGGAGCTGACCGTTTGGGAAAATCTCAGATTCTGGAAAGACTTCCTTGGCGATTTTTCTGGCGGCACGGGTATGGAGATCGATGAGGCGGCGGAAATCGTCGGCCTTGCCGGCATCACCCATCTGCCCTTCGGTTATCTTTCCGCCGGCCAGCAACGGCGTTTTGCCATGGCGAAGCTTTTGATTGCATGGCGGCCGGTGTGGATTCTCGACGAGCCGACCGCGGCGCTCGACAAGGCGGCTGACGGGATGTTTACCGGTCTGGTCCAGAGCCACTTGGGGAGAGGCGGCATCGTCCTGGCTGCTACCCATCAGCCTTTGGGACTGGAGAATGCTCGTGAATTGCAGATGACGGGGTTTGCGGGTGTGGAGGCTTGGGCATGATGGGCAGGCGCGCGGGACATACCCCCTCTGCCCTGCCGGGCATCTCCCCCTCAAGGGGGGAGATCGATCTGCGGCGAGGTTTCGCCCATCTCGAAGTTTGCGGATGGAGTGGCGAAAGTGCCTCCTGCCGATCTCCCCCTTGAGGGGGAAATGCCCGGCAGGGCAGAGGGGGGTAACGCCGCGAACACGAGGGCACCCCGATGACCGCCCTTTTCCTCCGTGACATCAAACTCTCCATCCGTGCCGGCGGTGGCGCGCTGATCGGCGTATTGTTCTTCATGACCGTGGTTGCCGTCATCCCCTTCGGCGTCGGACCCGATCTCAATCTGCTTGCCCGCATCGGCCCTGCCATCGTCTGGATAGGCGCACTTCTGTCCGCCCTTCTCGGCCTCGACCGGCTGTTTCAGGCGGAACGGGATGACGGCTCCCTCGACCTCATTCTCATGCAGGAAAACCCGCTGGTCCTGACCGTACTCGTCAAATGCCTGGCGCATTGGGTCGCAACCGGCCTGCCGCTGGTGCTTGCTTCGCCGTTGCTCGGCCTTTTCATGAATATGGATGAAGTGGCGATCGGCGCGGTGATGCTGACCCTTCTCGTCGGCTCGCCCGCCATTACCTTCATCGGGGCTGTGGGCGCCGCCGTCGCCGTGGCACTGCCACGCGGAGGACTTTTGGTATCCATCCTCGTCCTGCCGCTTGCCATTCCGGTACTGATCTTCGGCGTCAGCGCCTCCTATGCGGCGGTGCAGGACCCGGCGCCCTTTATGCCGCCATTCCTCATTCTCTGCGCGATCACATTATTTTCAGCCGTAACCGGTCCTTTCTTTGCCGCTTTGGCGTTGCGCAATGTTATGGATTGATGAAACCGGCCAGACGATCCCCGATTGACAGGGATCAATTGCGGGATGGCCATTCTCGGGTTACACAAACGGCATGAACGAGCAGACTTTCGCCATCACCAAATTCAGCGATCTCGCCAATCCCACGCGGTTTCTGGCGCTGGCAGCACGCATTCTGCCCTGGCTCGCTGTTCTGACAGCGCTGGTGCTGGCCATAGGCCTCTATCTGTCCTTTACGACCGAGGGCGATTATCAGCAGGGTTACACCGTGCGCATCATGTATGTGCACGTCCCCTCGGCGTGGCTGGCCATGATGTGTTATACGGTCATGGCCGTCTCGGCCATTGGCACCCTCGTCTGGCGTCATCCGCTGGCGGATGTCAGCCACAAGGCCGCCGCCCCCATCGGGGCCGCCTTCACGCTGATTGCGCTGGTCACAGGCTCCCTCTGGGGCAAACCTATGTGGGGAACCTGGTGGGTGTGGGATGCGCGGCTGACCTCCGTTTTCGTCCTCTTCCTGATGTATCTGGGGCTGATCGCGCTCAATCGCGCCATGGACGATCCGTCCAGAGCCGCCCGCGTCAGCGCCGTGCTGATCCTTGTCGGTTTTGTGAATATTCCCATCATCAAGTTTTCGGTCGAGTGGTGGAACACGCTGCACCAGCCGGCAAGCGTCATCCGCATGGGCGGTTCTGCCATTGATGCGGAATTTCTCTGGCCGCTTCTGACCATGGCGATCGGCTTCACGCTGCTGTTCTTCACATTGCACATCGCTGCCATGCGCAATGAAATCTGGCGCCGGCGCGTGGCTGCGCAACGGCGCCTTGCCGCCCGCATGGCAAACCGGGAGGGCTGAGGTGATGACGCACGCCTTTTATATCGGCATGTCCTATGCGGCGACCGGCCTTGTCGTCCTCTGTCTCATTGCCTGGGTCGTTTTCGACGGTCAGGCGCGTAAAAGGGAACTGAAGGCATTGGAAGCATCCGGCGTGCGCCGCAGGACGAAAGCCGGTTCTGCAGGTGACGCGCCATGACGCAGGCCGGCCACGACCAGAATACAAAGGCCAAAACCACCGGCCGCGCACGATATGCGCTGGCGCTGCTGCCGCTTCTGCTTTTCGGCGGCTTTGCCCTCGTCGCCGGCAAGATGCTCTATGATCAGGACGTGAACGGGCTGGATATCAGCGCCATTCCCTCGGCTCTCATCGGCACCAAAGCGCCGAGTTTGTCGCTGCCGCCGCTGGAGGGCTCCAACCTGCCGGCGCTCACCGATGCCGCCATCAAGGGCAAGCTGACTCTGGTCAACGTCTTTGCTTCCTGGTGCATTCCCTGCCGTCAGGAGCACCCGCTGCTTCAGGAACTGGCCAAAGACAGCCGCATCACCGTTGTCGGCATCAATTACAAGGACAAGCAGGACAACGCGCTGCGCTTCCTCGGCGAACTCGGCAATCCCTTCGCTGCGATAGGCGTCGATCCAAACGGCAAGGCCGCGATCGACTGGGGTGTCTATGGCATTCCCGAAAGCTATCTGGTCGGCGCGGACGGCACGATCCTTTACAAAAAGGTCGGCCCATTCGATGCCCGCAGCGTCGAACGCGACCTGCTGCCGGCCATTACTGCCGCCGCCGGAAAATAACACCCGGGTCGAAAAACCTCACACTTTGGAAACTACCCTGAGCGACGGGACCTCAGCGGTCGCGGGAAGACGTATGCCCTCCAGCACGACCTGATCGCGACCGCCACGTTTTGCGGCATAGAGACTGTCATCGGCACGCTTGATGGCATCGTGAATGGAATGATCTCCTCTCGCGACGGCCGAGACGCCGAAGCTTGCGGTGATCTGTGTCGCCACGCCGCGGTTGCGCCAATCGAGCGACGAGAGGCCAAGTCGCATGCCATTGGCGAGCTGTCCGGCCAAGGCAGCGGTCTGGCCGGGCAGGAAGACCACGAATTCCTCGCCGCCGAAACGGGCCACCAGCGCATCTTCAGGCGCATTTCGCCTGAGAAGATCGGCAAGGCCGATGAGAACGATATCTCCCGCAGCATGACCGTAGACATCGTTGATGCGCTTGAAATGGTCTATGTCACAGGCAATGACCGCACCATCTGGCGTATCATTGCGAAAATCGGGCACACGCCGGTCGAAGCCGCGGCGGTTCAGCACATCCGTCAGCGGATCGTGCTCCGCCGCATGCAGGTGCCGGTCAACGGTAACGGAAATCTGGCTCGCAAGCACGGAAAGCGCAAGAAGGAAGCCGAATATGCTCGCGGCAAGCTGCATGTAGAAAGCATAATCGGATTCGAAGAATTCGCCGAGCTCGACCATCGAGCCGTTCGGCGTCATCACCAGCAGCATCCCGATGCGCACCAGGGTTTCCAGCACCACGAGCGACGCAATCGCCACCATCAGCCTGTCGGCAAGCGCCAGAGGCCGCCTCCGCACGATCCAGACCGGGATGGCGAGCAGCAGGGCGCAGACAAGATCGCCGATGACCAGCTCACGTTTCAGATCCGGTGTGACGAAGACATGGAACGAGACCAACAGAACCGCCGCAGCTACGATGGACAGTCGCGCCGTCGTATAAAGCGGCCGTCCGAAATGGGTGAGCAGCGCGTGGCCGTAGAGAAAAAACGCAGAAAAGAACAACAGGTTCGAGACGATCGCCTGAACTTCGAACGGCAAACCGCCAAGCACCAGGGGTGCGGCAAAACCAAAGGCCGCCGAAAGATATCCCAAACCCCAATATCGCGCCGAAGCGTGGCCGATCCTCTGCAGGAACAGGAACACCACACCAAACGTCAGCATGATGAAAGGGAGAAGATAGGCGAAATTATCTTGCACAGTGTTCTGCCGGACGGAAAGACGAGCCTTTGAGCCCGGACACTACCCCAATGCCATTAAGAAAACTTGCATATAGCGCGGGGTTTTCGTGCCTCTCCGGCGAAAATCCCGGCAGATATGTTCACATTTGCGGGAGCGCGTTCTGCCATTCCTTGATCGCCTCGACGGGCCAGACGAGCATGACCACGTTCAGCGTCAGATTATCGCGGATCAGCCATCCGGTGAAGATTTCGAAGAAGATGGCGATCACCACCGTCAGCCACACCGGCACGCGCGCAGCGAAAAGGAAACCCAGCGCCATGAAAACCGTATCCATCGCCGAGTTCAATATGCTGTCGCCGGTGTAGCCGAGCGCCATGGTCGCGGTGCGGTAACGATCAATGATGATAGGCGAGTTTTCGAGAATTTCCCACGCTGCCTCGACCAGGACCGCAAGCGAAAGCCGCATGGAAAGCGGCTTGTTTCGAAACAGCAGCCAGGCGAACCAGTAGAACAGGAAGCCATGGATGATATGCGACGGCGTATACCAGTCAGCCAGATGCTGGGAATTGCCCGGCGTGTTCACGCCCGGTTCGAACAGCTTCACGTAACCGCATTCGCAAATGGGAATGCGGCCCATGAAATAAAGGATGATGATCTGCAGGAGAAGTAGCCCGGCGGCCACGCCGAACCATTTGAGCGAACGCGAACGGGAAGCCGGCATCTCCGCAACTGTCATTTTTCGTCCTTGCGAAGAGGCTCGACAGAATGGCGCATGACGAGCGGCATCTGCGCCATGGTGAAGATGATGGTGATCGGCATCGTGCCCCACACCTTGAAGGCGACCCAGGTGTCGGTGGAGAACATGCGCCAGACCACCTCGTTCAACACCGCGAGGAAGAGGAAAAACACACCCCATCGCAGGGTCAGCTTGCGCCAGCCCTCATCGTTCAGCTTGAAGGCCGAATTGAATACATAACCCAGCAGCGACTGGCCGAAGAACAGGCCGCCAAGCAGGATGACACCGAACAGGGCGTTGACGATGGTCGGCTTCATCTTGATGAAAGTATCGTTCTGCAACCAGAGCGTCAGCGCACCGAACACGAAAACCACAATGCCTGATATCAGCGGCATGATCGGCAGTTTCCGCGTCAGCACCCATGAAACCGAAAGCGCGAGCGCCGTTGCGATCATGAACAGGCCGGTGGCGATGAAGATCGGCCCACCGAACTCCGTCAGCACGGGGAAAGTCGACGCCAACCACTCGCCGCGGGAGTTGGCGAAAAAGAACACCATAAGCGGGCCAAGCTCGAGCACGAATTTCAGGAGCGGGCTGATTTCCGCCACCATCTTTTCGCTTTCCTTGGAATTGCTTTCGATATCCATACTCAAACTCCCGCAATGGCCTTGGCGAAATCTTCCGCCTCGAAGGGCTCCAGATCGTCCACACCTTCACCCACACCGATGAAATAAACCGGCAGCTTGTGTTTGGCGGCAATGGCAACGAGGATACCGCCCCGCGCCGTGCCATCCAATTTTGTCATAATCAGGCCCGAAACACCCGCGACATTGCGGAATATTTCCACCTGGTTCAGGGCGTTCTGGCCGGTCGTCGCATCCAGCGTCTGAAGCACGGTGTGCGGCGCATCCGGATCGAGCTTGCCGAGTACGCGTACGATCTTTTCCAGCTCCGCCATCAGTTCCGTCTTGTTCTGCAGGCGACCGGCCGTGTCGATGATGAGTACATCGCTTTTCTGCGCCCGCGCCTGCTCATAGGCGTCGTAAGCCAGACCCGAGGCATCCGCACCCAGCTTGGTGCCGATGAACTGCGAGCCGGTACGGTCGGCCCAGATCTTGAGCTGCTCGATTGCAGCAGCTCGAAACGTGTCGCCAGCCGCGAGCATGACCTTGAGGCCGGAGCCGGAAAGCTTGGCGGCAAGCTTGCCGATCGTCGTCGTCTTGCCCGTGCCGTTCACGCCGACGACAAGAATGACATGCGGCTTGTGCGAAAGATCAAGTTCCAGCGGTTTGGCAACGGGCTTCAGGACCTTGGTGATCTCGCCGGCCATGATGCGCGCCACATCCTCGCCGCTCACATCCTTGCCGTAACGTTCGGACGACAGGGCGCCGGTGATGCGCATGGCGGTCTCGACACCCAGATCCGACTGGATCAGAAGGTCTTCCAGTTCATCAAGCGTATCCTCGTCCAGCTTGCGCTTGGTGAACAGCGCCGAAATCTGCGTGGTCAGTTGCGATGATGTGCGGGCAAGCCCGGCCCTCAGACGCTGAAACCAGCTAAGCTTCGGCTCCGGCGCAGCGATAACAGGCTCTTCACGCTCACTTGCCGATGAAAAGCCCTTCGGTAAAGCCTGCGGCACGGCAGATGGTTCGACGGCATCTGTGGACTCGGCCTCATCCAGCAGCGCATCCATCGCATCCGCATCAAGCACGGCATCGGCAGCGTCCGGCGAAGGTTCTACCTGTTCTTCGGCCGCGGCTTCCGCCTGCAACAGCGACAACGGCACGATACCCATATCTCCGGAAAGCTCGGCGCCGGGCAGCAGCGGCGCATCCTCCTCATCCTCTTCGGAAAGGACAACATCCGCCGTCTCGTCCGGAGCCGGTCCGCCGGCCGTCTCCATCTCCAGTTCGGAAACCGGATCCACATCGACAGGGTTATGCGCTTCGGCCTCGCTCAACGCTTCTTCGAAAGAGGCGTTTTCCTTGCCGTGTTCGGGCGCGGAATCCTCGTGCGGCCTGTCGTCGGCCTTATCCTTGCCGAACGAGAAGACTTTTTTGATGAAGCCGAGGGCCATGGTTGTTCCCGTGTCTTTATCTCGTGCCGCTTCAGGCCGCGTCAGCCGCCAGAAGCTTCATGTTCAGATGTTTGCCGTTGTGGCCGGTAATCGCAACCTGCGCAAGAGTGCGCGGGGCAAGATCAGGCGCCACGACCAGCGTGAAATTGACGGTATGAGCAAAACCGTTGTTTTCAACGAGGATCGTCTGCACCGAGCCAACCATGTTTTGCAGATGCGCGAGCCTCAGCGTCTCGCCGCGTTCGCGAAGCCTCGCCGCCCGCTCCTTCACCAAGGCGCGGTCAAGCTGCGGCATGCGTGCAGCAGGCGTGCCGGCGCGCGGGCTATAGGGAAACACATGCAGGCTGGAAATGCCGCATTCTTCCGCAAGCGTCGCAGAATTTTCGAACATCTCTTCCGTCTCGGTTGGAAAACCGGCGATCATATCAGCACCGAAGGCGATATCCGGCCGGAGCGACCGCACCTCGTGACAGAACCGAATGGCATCGGCCCTGGAATGACGGCGTTTCATGCGTTTCAGGATCATGTCGTCGCCATGCTGGAGGGACAGGTGCAGATGCGGCATGAGACGCGGCTCATCGGCAATAAGATCCATCAGATGGCTGTCCGCCTCTATGCTGTCGATGGAGGAAAGCCGAAGTCTCGAGATTTCCGGCACCTGCTTCAGCAATGTCTTGGCAAGATATCCAAGAGACGGTTCGCCCGGCAGGTCAGCGCCATAGCTGGTCGCATCCACCCCCGTCAGAACGATCTCGCAATAGCCGCTTTCCGTCAGCCTGCGCGCCTGATCCACCACGGCACCCATCGGCACGGAGCGCGAATTGCCGCGCCCATAAGGAATGATGCAGAAGGTGCAGCGATGGTCACAGCCGTTCTGCACCTGAATGAAGGCGCGCACATGCCCGTCTATGTGCTTGACCATCTGCGGCGCGGTCGCCTTGATGCTCATGATATCGTTGACGCGCAGCTTTTCTTCCGCCGAAACACCGAAATCCGGCAGCGCGCGATAGGAAGCACTTTTCAGCTTTTCCTCATTGCCCAGCACCGCATCCACCTCGGGCATCTCGGCAAAGGTCTGTTTTTCCGTCTGCGCGGCACAGCCGGTGACGATGATACGGGCATGCGGATTGTCGCGCCGCGCCCGGCGAATGGCCTGGCGGGCCTGTCGCACCGCCTCACCCGTCACCGCACAGGTATTGACCAGCACGGCATTGTTGAGCCCGGCCTTTTCGGCCTCCGCCCGCATCACTTCCGATTCATAGGTGTTGAGACGGCAGCCGAAGGTTATGACCTCGACGCCGCTCATATGGCCCCCTGTTCGGCCGCGACATCCCGCGACCAGACGCCGGTGACGGGATCGACAACGCCGGACCATTCCCATTCGGCCGGGCCGGTCATGATGACGTGGTTGTCCTCGCGCCAGTCGATGGTCAGCGGCACGCGCACGGGGCTGGAGGCGACATCGATGGTGACCTTCTTAGCTGTGCGGCCGGTGCGCGCGGCGGAAACGGCAGCGGCGCAGGCTGCGGAACCGCAGGCAAGCGTCAGCCCCGCGCCGCGCTCCCAGGTGCGCGTGCGAAGCGCGCTGTCGGAAATCACCTGCGCCAGCGTGATATTGGCCTTTTCCGGGAACATCGGGTGGTTTTCGAGAAGCGGTCCGAACCGTTCCAGATCAAAACTCATCGGGTCGCGATCCACCCAGAAAATCGCATGCGGGTTGCCCATCGACATGACGGCGGGCGAATGCAGGACAGGCGCATCGATCGGCCCGATCTGCAACTCGATGCGGCTCGTATCGTGGAATTCTTCGGAAAGCGGAATGTCGCTCCAGCGGAAACGCGGCAGGCCCATGTCGACGGAAATCATGCCGTCCTCATGCTCGACGGCGTTGAGGATGCCCGCCACCGTCTGGAAGGTAAAGCTGGTCTTGCCGGTTTCCGAGGAAAGCGCCTGCACCACGCAGCGCGTGCCGTTGCCGCAGGCCTGCGCCTTCGTGCCATCGCAATTGAGGATATCGATGAAGGCATCGGTGCCGCCGATACGGGGATCGTGGATTGCCATGATCTGGTCGAACTGGGTGGTGGGATCGGCGTTGAGCGCAATGGCTGCGGCGGGCGTCACCATGTCCTTGCGGCCGCGCATGTCGACAACGAGGATCTTGTTGCCAAGCCCGTTCATCTTCGCAAATTCGACCGTATCCGCCATCGCCTTGAACCTGAATTATCTGAAAACCGGATTATACACGGGCTTTGCCTCCCGCTTTCGCCCTATATGGCGGAAAGGACGGCAAATTACCAGACTGTTGCGGCGCAAACCGGTGAGCCGCTCAGGCGGCAGGCACGTCGAAAACCTCGCCGGGGCGCATCGGCCGGAAACGGCTCTCCTCTACCTCCTGCCCGACAAGTGCTGTCTTGAGCGCCGCAAGCGGTGCATCCACCGCTTCATCGGTAAGCTGCACCGTGCCCCAATGGTGGCCGCAGACATGTGCAGCACCGCAGATCTTCATGCCTTCCACGGCTTCCGCCGGGTTCTGGTGCTGGCCCTTCATGAACCAGCGCGGCTCATAGGCGCCGAAAGGCAGGTTGGCGAGACGGAATTCGCCGTGCTTCTTGCGCGCGGCGTGATAATTGAGGCCCTCGTGAAAACCCGTATCGCCGATATGGTAGATCTTGCCGCCAGGCGTTTCGATGACGAAGGCCGCCCAGAGCGCCATGCGCCGGTCGTTGAGACCCCGCGCGGACCAATGGTGGCAGGGTTCGAAATGAATTTTGACCGAACCGGTCTCCACGACATCGCCCCAGTCCCCCACCTTGATACGCGCCGCCTCGACGCCCGTACGGATGATTGCGTCATTGCCGAGCGGCGTGACGAAAAGCGGTTTGTGCGCCACATGCAGCCGCTTCAGCGTTTCCATATCCAGATGGTCGTAGTGATTATGCGTCACCAGCACCAGATCAATGGGCGGCAAATCCTCGAAGCGGATACCGGGCGCATTGACGCGTTTGGGACCGACAAAACTGAACGGGCTGGTACGCTGCGACCATACCGGATCGATGAGGATATTCAGCCCCGCCGTCTGGATGAGAAAGGAGGCGTGACCGACGAAGGTGACGCGGATATCTTTTCCGTCGATCCGCGGTTCCGGCTTCGCGAACGGAAAGGGGCTCGGATAATCTTCCGGCCATGTGGCGCGCTCGCCGTTGAAGCGCCATTTGAGCAGGCCCATGAAATTGCCGGGCGGCGAACCGCCGGGGTTGAAGAAGCGCACCCCGTCGAAATGATCGGAGATCGGGCCACTATAATAGGCGCTGGCGTTCGAACGGCGGGCAAACAGCGCACCGCCCGCCACAGCGAGCAATCCAAGAGTTGAAAAACGAAAGAAGTTTCGACGGTTCATGCTAAAGGTATAGGGAGCGGAATGGTGCCGTTCAAGCGGCGCCATTCGCGGCTTGCAGCCGATCACGCAAAGATGAAATGCGTAGCCGCGCGGCTGAAAACCGGCACCGCCTTGACTTTTCCCGCACTTTCCTGTTTATCCCCGCCAATCAGCTGGCAGTTTCACGACTCCAAGCCGCCGACCGGGACCCGCAAAGGTATAAAGAGATCCCGGAGGTCAACACCCGACAGCGCGATGCGCCCTCGGGTGCTTTTTGGCTTTGCGTCTTGTTTTTGCCAGCGAAAGCACCGACGTTTCGGAGACCCCGGAACGAAGAAGGAAGAAACGATGTTTGAAAACCTCCAGGACCGCCTTGGTTCCATTCTGAATGGACTGACCGGCCGTGGCGCGCTGACGGAAGCCGACGTTGCCGCCGCCCTGCGCGAGGTTCGCCGTGCGCTTCTGGAAGCGGACGTTGCGCTGGAAGTCGTGCGTTCCTTCACCGACAGAGTGCGTGAAAAGGCTGTTGGTGCCGCCGTCCTGAAGTCCATCAAGCCTGGCCAGATGGTCGTCAAGATCGTGCATGACGAACTTGTCGAGATGCTCGGCACCGAAGGCGTCTCGATCGACCTGCATGCGGCCGCCCCGGTCGTCATCATGATGGTCGGTCTGCAGGGTTCGGGCAAGACCACCACCACCGGCAAGATCGCCAAGCGCCTGACGGACCGCGAGAAGAAGAAGGTGCTGATGGCATCTCTCGACACGCGCCGTCCCGCAGCCCAGGAACAGCTTCGCCAGCTCGGCGTGCAGACCGGCGTCGACACGCTGCCCATTATCGCCGGCCAGTCGCCGACCGATATCGCCGCGCGTGCCGTGCAGGCTGCAAAACTCGGCGGCCATGACGTCGTCATTCTCGACACCGCCGGCCGCACCCATATCGACGAACCCTTGATGCTGGAAATGGCCGACATCAAGAAGAAGTCCAACCCGCATGAAATCCTGCTGGTCGCGGATTCGCTGACCGGTCAGGACGCCGTCAATCTCGCGCGCAATTTCGATGAGCGCGTCGGCATCACCGGCCTCGTGCTCACCCGTATGGATGGCGATGGACGCGGCGGCGCGGCCCTCTCCATGCGCGCCGTTACCGGCAAGCCGATCAAGCTGATCGGTATCGGCGAGCGCATGAACGAACTCGACGAGTTCCATCCGCGCCGTATCGCCGACCGTATTCTCGGCATGGGTGACATCGTCTCGCTGGTCGAGAAGGCCGCCGAAAACATCGATGCGGAAAAAGCCCGCTCCATGGCCGAGAAAATGGCCAAGGGCAAGTTCGACCTCAACGATCTCGCCGACCAGCTTGGCCAGATGAAGAAGATGGGCGGCATGGGCGGCATCATGGGGCTGATGCCCGGCATGGCCGGCATGAAGGATAAGATGGCTTCGGCCGGCATGAACGACAAGATGTTCGACCGCCAGATCGCCATCATCTCCTCCATGACCAAGGCGGAACGCGCCAATCCCGATATTCTGAAGCACAGCCGCAAGAAGCGCATCGCCGCCGGTTCCGGCACGGATGCCGCTGAAATCAACAAGCTTCTGAAGATGCATCGCGGCATGGCCGACATGATGAAGGCCATGGGCGGCAAGGGCAAAGGCGGCATCATGAAGCAGATGATGGGCGGCCTTGCCGGCAAGATGGGCCTCGGTGGCCTTGGCGGCGGCATGCCTGATCTGTCGAATATCGATCCGAAGCAGCTTGAAGCGCTCCAGAAGCAGGCTGAAGCCGCCGGTCTCGGCAAGCCGGGCGCAATGCCCGGTCTTGGTGGTCTGCCGGGCGGATTGCCGGGTCTGGGTGGCGCCAAGCTGCCCGGTCTTGGCGGCATGCCGGGCCTGCCCGGCTTTCCGAAAAAGAAGTGAGGGGGACACCGGTGAACAATACAGAAGTGAAAACCCAGCTTTCCGAATACCGCCAGTCGATCGACAATATCGATGCCGCACTGGTCCATATTCTTGCCGAACGTTTCCGCTGTACCAAGGCGGTGGGCGTGCTGAAGGCAAAGTACAATTTGCCGCCGGCCGACCCGGCGCGCGAGGAATACCAGATCGAACGCCTTCGCCATCTGGCGAAGGATGCCAATCTGGACCCGGATTTCGCCGAGAAGTTCTTGAACTTCATCATCAAGGAAGTCATCCGGCATCATGAAGCAATCGCCGCCGAACATGGCGGCACCGAAAAGACCGCCTGAACGGCGGACAAGCCATCCTAAGGAGTAAATAAAATGGCACTTAAAATTCGTCTCGCACGCGGTGGTTCCAAGAAGCGCCCGTATTACCAGATCGTCGTTGCTGACGCCCGTTCGCCCCGCGACGGCCGTTTCCTCGAGAAGGTCGGTTCCTGGAACCCGATGCTCGCCAAGGACAACCCGCAGCGCGTTGAGCTGAAGGCTGACCTCATCAAGGAATGGATCGCCAAGGGCGCACAGCCGACCGACCGCGTTCTGCGCTTCCTCGCAGAGGCCGGCCTTGCCGAGCGCGCCGCTCGCAGCAACCCGGAAAAGGCACTGCCGGGCAAGCGCGCCCTGGAACGCGTCGCAGAAAAGAAGCAGAAGGCTGAAGATGCAGCCGCTGCTGCTGCGGAAGCCTCTGCCGCAGAATAATCTGCGCGGAATCTTTTGAAGAACGGGTGGCGTGGTTTTCCATGCCGCCCGTTTTTTGTTTATTTTGGCGTCAACAAACCTTAAAGCTGACGCAACCAACACCAGAAGACGGACGGCCCGATGGCAAAGCTGGAAAACCCGGTACTCATGGCAAAGATCGGCGGCGCGCAGGGTCTGCGCGGCGAAGTCCGTGTCAGCACCTATACGGCCGATCCGATGGCGCTCGGCGATTATGGCAATCTGGTCACCGCCGATGGCCGTATCTTCGAAATTCTGGAGGTTCGCGAGGGCAAGAATGTGGTCGTCGTCCGTTTCAGGGGCGTCAACGATCGCAATGCGGCGGAAAGCCTGAACGGTCTGGAACTGTTCATCGACCGCGACAATCTTCCTGACGACGAACTTGATGACGACGAGTTTTATTATGCCGATCTCGAAGGGTTGGAAGCCGTCGATGCCGAAGGCAAAAGTTATGGCGCCGTCAGCGCCGTTTACGATTTCGGCGCGGGTGACCTGCTGGAACTCAAAGGCGCTGGCCGCCGACCCGCGCTCATTCCGTTTTCCGAATCTGCCGTGCTTGAAATCGATCTGGAAGGCGGCCGTATTCTCATCGATCCCATGGCTGCCGGCCTGATCGACAATCCGGACGACAAAGACGAAACCGGCGGATCGCCGTTCGGCAAGAAATAAAACCATGACGTTCAAGGCTACCGTTCTGACGCTCTACCCGGAAATGTTTCCGGGGCACCTGGGATATTCGCTGGCGGGCAAGGCGCTGGAGCGCGAGCAATGGTCGCTTGAGGCCGTGCAGATCCGCGAATTCGCCACCGACAGGCACAGAAGCGTCGATGACACGCCGGCAGGCGGTGGCGCCGGCATGGTGCTGAAACCCGACATTCTCGCAGCCGCCATCGACCATGTTTCCAATGGCGATACGCGACCGCGCCTGCTGATGAGCCCGCGCGGCAAGCCACTGTCGCAGGATCGTGTGCGCGAACTGGCGGCGGGCGACGGCGCGATCATCGTGTGCGGACGCTTCGAAGGTGTCGACCAGCGGGTCATAGAGGCACGCGGGCTGGAGGAAGTGTCGATCGGCGACTACATCCTCTCCGGCGGTGAACCTGCGGCGTTGACGCTTCTGGACGCCATCGTCCGCATTCTGCCGGGCGTGATGGGCAACGATCTGTCCGGCGTTCATGAAAGCTTCGAAGGCGGGCTTCTGGAGCACCCGCATTATACCCGGCCACAGGTCTGGGAAGGCCGTGACATTCCTGCCGTTCTCACCTCCGGCAACCATGCCGTCATCGACAAGTGGCGGCACGAGCAGGCGCTGGCGCTGACGAAGGAAAGACGGCCAGATCTTCTCAAAAAAGCTCAGGTCGAAACGAAGTAATAGGCCGTCAATATCAGCCCGACCGCAATCACCAGCCAGCGGATGATCCATTGCGGCACCCGCCTTGCCGTGTGCACGCCCGCATATCCGCCAAGTGCAGCCGCCGGGAACATGATGAGAGCCGCCCACCAGGAAACGACGCCGCCACTGACGAAGATCGTAATCGCGATGACGGCGATCACCACCGACAGGAGGTTCTTCAGCGCGTTCAGATGATGGTAGCTGCCGCCCGAGGTCATTCCGAGGATGGCCAGCATCATGATGCCCATTCCTGCCCCGAAAAAACCGCCATAGATGGAGGCGAGCCCCTGAAAGACGAGGCTCGGCAGATTACCAGGTGACCGTTCCGCACTGGCCTTGGGCCGCAGCCATGGGCCGGCAGCGAAAACGACGGTCGCCGCCAGAAGCAGCCAAGGCACCAGCTGGCGGAAGGAGGGATTGTCAAGCGAGAGCAGAAGCAGCGACCCTGCCAGCCCGCCGACGACGGAAACCGCAGACAGGAGGATCGCTTCACGCCAATGCGCACGGATTTCCGGACCGTAGGCGATCACCGACGTGATGTAGCCCGGAAACTGCACGATCGCCGACGTGGCGTTGGCGACGATGGGCGGCAGGCCGGCAAGCGTCATCGCTCCGAAGGTCAGGAAAGTGCCGCCACCGGCAATCGCATTGACGACGCCCGACAGGAAACCGGTCGCAAACAGCATGAGAACGATGAAAACTGACATGGCCCCTCCCAAGGTATTCATGCCATAGCCGGAGGAATGCGCCTTCGCAACCACCCGAGCGCGACGCAGAATTGATAAAATATTGTCATGAAAGGGATGACAAATGGCGCTGCCTCGTGTATGTGCCCGCGTGGAATTGGGGTTTTCCCCTTTAACCGTAATCAAAGAATGGCGAACCCGCTCCTGCCGCAAGGCATGGTCCGAAGGCATTGACCAACGGACGAACGTTGAGCGCTCTGGCTGTTTCAGAAGAAATCAGAGGTTAACATGACCAATATCATTCAGCAGCTGGAAGCCGAACAGGCTGCCAAGATCGAAGCAAAGCGCACCCTGCCTGAGTTTTCTCCGGGCGATACGCTGCGCGTGAACGTGCGCGTTACCGAAGGTAACCGTACCCGCGTTCAGGCCTACGAAGGCGTTTGCATTGCCCGTTCCGGCGGTGGCCTTTCCGAAAGCTTCACCGTTCGCAAGATCTCCTACGGCGAAGGCGTCGAGCGCGTATTCCCGATCTACTCCCCGCTGGTCGAAGGCGTTGAGATCGTTCGCCGCGGTAAGGTTCGCCGCGCGAAGCTCTACTACCTGCGCGACCGTCGCGGCAAGGCTGCCCGTATCGTTGAAAACACCGGTACCCGCGCCCGCAAGCTGAACGAGTCCGAGCGTCAGGCCGTTGCCGAAGAAAAGGCACGTCTGGAAGCTGAAAAGGTAGCAGCAGCACAGGCTCTCGCCGCCGAGAAGGCAGCAGCCGAAGCAGCAGAAGCCAAGGCAGCGGAAGAAGCAGCGAAGGCTGCGGAAACTGCAGCGGAATAAGATTTCCATTTAGATGGATTGACGAAAAGGCGGTCTTCGGGCCGCCTTTTTTGTTGCGCAAAAATATCAGGGAGATCCGAAACGCGGCGCAGCGGGACCGGCCTTTTTCGCGCCCACGCCCTTCAAAATACATCGACCGGCCGAGTTCAAAAAGCATATTGCTTTAGGTCTTACTCGAACAGCATTGCCTAATTTCACTTATTGTGCAATTTTCATGCAGTTTTAGGTGTTGATATGCTTTTTTTTAATTCTTTTTTAACAAAAAATGAGAGCGCTTTTTTTGCTGTTGGCCTTGCCAGCGCATTGATGAATATACTTCATCTTTCAGGCTCTCTCTTCATGCTGGAGGTCTACGACCGCATTCTGCCAAGCAAGAGTATTCCATCTCTTGTGGCGCTGGTCGTTCTCCTCGTGGTCCTCTATGCGTTTCTGATGGGCTTTGATGTTTTGCGAGGCCGGATATTGGCACGCATCTCGGACAATATGGATGACGCGCTCAATCAGAAGCTTTTCAGGGCATCGATCAGTGCGCCGCTGGTTGCCTCCGCTAAAGTCGACGCGCTGCAGATCGTTGGCGATCTCGATCAGATGCGTCAGTTTCTTTCCGGCCCCGGCCCCGGCGCGTTTTTCGATATTCCGTGGCTGCCGATCTATCTGCTGATCTGTTTTGCCCTGCATCCCTGGATCGGTTTTGCCGTGCTTGGCGGCGCGGTCGTCCTGGTTATACTGACGCTTCTGACCAACTGGCTGACGGAAAGGGCAACCAAGCAGGCTTATGCCGTGCGTGGGCAGAGAAACGTCCTCGTCGGCAGCAGCCAGCGCAACATCGAATCCATCAAAACCATGGGCATGATGGGGGCGGTGACATCGATGTGGGACGGTCTGCATAACCAGTACCGCGCCGTCACCCTGTCGACGTCAGATACGGCAGGCATGCTCGGAGCAATTTCCAGAACATTCCGCCTGCTGCTGCAGTCCGGCGTCATGGCCATTGGCGCCGTGCTTGTTATTGACGGGAATGCCTCAGCGGGCAGCATCATCGCGGGCTCGATCCTTTCGGCAAAGGCGCTTGGCCCTGTTGAACATGCGATTGCAAACTGGCGCGGCTTCATGACCGCGCGGCAGGGCTGGAAGCGCGTCAACGAATTTCTCGAACTGGTGCCGGAACCCGTTCCGCCGCTTTCCCTGCCGCGTCCGCAATTTACCGTGGCCGTTGATCGCGTAACCGGTGGCCCACCCAATGGCGCGCGCGACACCGTTGCCGATATCTCGTTCACATTGAATGCGGGCGATGGTCTTGGGATCATTGGCCCCAGTGCCTCCGGCAAATCCACGCTGGCGCGTCTCATAACCGGTATCTGGCCTTATGAGCGCGGCTCCGTGCGCTTCGATGGGGCGGCATTGAACCAGTGGGATTTCGAAGTTCTCGGCAAATCCATCGGTTATATGCCCCAGCAGGTGGAACTGATGCCGGGGACTGTGGCGCAGAACATCGCCCGCTTCGACCGTGATGCGACGGCGGAATCCATTGTATCCGCCGCCAAGGCCGCACAGGTGCACGAGCTCATCCTCAACCTGCCCAATGGTTACGATACCTATATTGGCGACCGCGGAGAGGCATTGTCAGGCGGGCAGAAACAGCGCATCGGCCTTGCACGCGCACTTTTCGGCGAGCCCTTCTTCGTGCTTCTCGACGAACCGAACTCCAATCTGGACAGCGAAGGCGAGGCCGCTTTGCGCAACGCCATCGGTGACATCAGGGCGCGGGGCGGCATCGTCGTCGTCATTGCCCATCGCCCCAGCGCCATCGAAAGCATCAATCTCGTAATGGTAATGAGCAATGGCCGGATGTTCCGCTTCGGCACCAAGGAAGAGGTGCTTGCGCAGATCCTGCGGCAGAATATCCATCAGGTACCGGCAGCAGAGGAAGAAACACGCAAGATCGAAAACCGGGTGAGCGAAAATGGCTGAGACAAAGAAAGCCGGTTTGACGCATGCGTCTATCGCCAAACACTCGGCTGCGGTGATCGTTCTGGCTATCGGTCTTCTGGTTGGATTGGGAGGCTGGGCGGCTCTGGCAAAACTTGCCGGCGCGGTCGTCGCCACCGGTCGGGTTGTTGTGGAAGGCAATTCCAAGAAGATCCAGCATCTCTCCGGCGGTATCGTCAGCGAAATCGATGTTGCCGAAGGTGACAGGGTCGACGCCGGCCAGGTTTTGCTGCGCCTGAGCGATACGATCGTCCAGGCCAACCTGTCCATTGTCGAGAACACGCTGGCACAACTCTATTCGCGCCGGGCGCGTCTGGGGCTGAGCTTGCCGAGGCATCTTCCTTTTCCGTTCCAGAGGATCTGGAGGCCCTGACGAATTCCAAGGCTGCAAAGACGTTTATCGATAGCGAACAGAGCCTTTTCAGCAGCCGCCGCAACGCGCTGAGCGGCATGAAAAAGCAGTTGGCGACGCGTAAGGACCAGCTTGCCGATGAGGCCCGGGGCCTCGGTGTTCAGGTGGGAGCGACCGACAACGAGCTTGTCATCGTCAAGGAAGATGTTTCCAAGACGCAGGAGCTCTACAGCAAGGGGCTCGTGACGCTTCAGCGCCTTAATCTCCTGAAGCGCCAGCTTTCCAATCTCGAAGGCCAGCAGGGCCAGTACATGGCGGCCAGGGCCCAGACGGTGGGCAAGCTGAGCGAACTGGACCTGCAGTTGCTGCAGCTTGACGAAGACCGCAAGTCCGAGGTGACCAAAGATCTGACGTCGATCGAAGCGACGGTGGCGGAATATGAAGAACGGCTTGCGGCAACACGCGACCAGCTGGATCGCCTCGATATTCGCTCGCCCATTGCAGGACGCATCTATCAGCTCTCGGTGCACAACATAAATGGCGTGATCCAGCCGGGTGAAGTGCTGATGCTCGTGGTGCCGGAAAAGGAAGAGCTTGCAATCGA
Organism: Rhizobium oryzihabitans; assembly: GCF_010669145.1. Classification (NCBI taxonomy): domain Bacteria; kingdom Pseudomonadati; phylum Pseudomonadota; class Alphaproteobacteria; order Hyphomicrobiales; family Rhizobiaceae; genus Rhizobium; species Rhizobium oryzihabitans. The sequence goes on along the minus strand of NZ_CP048632.1, from coordinate 2,388,101 downwards.
GGCCAACATAGTTCCGCGAGACATCGACCAGATTTACGTGGGACAGCCGGTAACCATTCGTTTCACGGCATTCAATCAAAGTACTACGCCGGATATCAGCGCGGAGGTCGCCGTCGTTGCTCCCGATCTGCAAACGGATTCCCGAACTGGAACATCCTATTATTCGCTGCGCATCAAACCAAGCAAAGCTGGAATGGAACATCTTCCCGGAGGAAAACTATATCCCGGCATGCCCGCAGAAGTATTCATACAGACAAGCGAAAGAAGCGTTCTTTCTTATTTTGTAAAACCATTCCAGGATAGACTGAGAGAAACGTTCATACAGGAATAAACTACTTTAAAAATTCCGTTTCATAGTAAAATCTTCACGAAAGGACACGAGAGAATCAAAAATCAATTTTTCTAAAAAAACAATTTAATATATATTGTACTGTCAATTTTTATGGATTAGATATCACAAGCATATTTATCCAAAAGTAAATTTCACATCATTTCATTCTCAAAAATTTATGGGAGAGTAACATGGCATTAACAGTAACCTTCGGTAATGGCGGTGCCTCCACGGTTTCATCGCTCACCAATCTGGTCGATCAGGAAGCTTATAAGCTCCTCACGGAATCCACGACGCAGACCAAGAACGGCTCCTCGCTCGATTCCGGCGTAGTCAACGTCGCGGCCGTCGCGGTTCCCGGCAGTGGTGCAGGCGGAAATGTCGATGTCGGATACGATGCCAGCAAGAACGGCTTCACCTTTGACGTAACGTCGGCATGGAACTCGGTGAAAAACGTTCTCGCCAAGTCCGAGACCTCTGAAAATCTTTCGTTCAAGGATTTCGTTCACGTTGACGTTTACCTTGGCGGCACAGGTTCTTCCAATGTCGAAGTTCTGAACGCCAAACGCGGCAATATCACCACCGGCGCTGGCAACGACACGGTCACCGTCTCCGTCGTTTCGAATGACAGTGGTTGGGTAAATGCCTTCAACATCGACACCGGTGCAGGCAACGACACCATCACCGTCAAGGCTGGCACGGCGTTCAACAGCGCCTCTGCTGCGGGCACGGGCGGTATTGCTGCCGGCACCAATGTTGTGAACGGTGGCGCTGGCGTCACCGACGGCAGCTTCACCTCCGTCACCATCAACGCTGGCGCCGGTAACGATACGATCGATCTCAGCGGCGTAAAGCTTGCTTCTTCGCTGGTAACGGGCGGCACGGGTATCGACCACATCATTGCAAGCGCTGGCGCCGATACCTTCGTCTTCAATCTCGGCGACATGGCCAAGAGCATTGTTACCGACACCATCACCGGCTTCAATGCGTCGATGGACAAGCTGAAGCTGGTCGGCACGACAATCAGCAACTGGACAGTGTCGACCTATGAGGCAGACACCATTGTAAGCTACAACGTCGATGGCGCGCACAAGGGCGAGAAAATCGTTCTTGAGGGTGTTCACCTGACAGGCAGCGACTGGTTCACTGCATAATTCTCTAAAAGAGAATTTCTGCACAATACCCCTTAAATAGTAGTGGCCCGGACACATGTCCGGGCCACAATTTTTTATGTTGATGCGGCAAGGGACGGCTTTGATCGAGAAGCCTCAACAGCTGGCGAGGTGCCCCCATTGTCGCCTTCCGAAATCAGGCCGCCTCCGCCTGATTGCCCATTTTGCGCGCCGCGATGATGACGAGCACACCTGCTAGCGCAAGGCAGAAGGCAAGGAAGAACATTGGCGCAATCGTGCTGCCGGTTTGATCCTTGATCCATGGCACCACGTTCTGCGCCACGAAACCACCCAGATTGCCGACGGAGTTGATGGCGGCGATGCCGGCAGCGGCACCTGCTCCCTCAGGAAGCGGCCGGGCAGGCTCCAGAACACCGGCTGGCCGGCGAAAATGCCCGCAGCGGCGATGCAGAGGAAGGCGAACTGCAGGACCGGGTCGCTGAGCAGCGCCGACATCAGCAGGCAAAACGCGCCGACGAAGGCAGGGCCGACGATATAAGGCGTCTTGTTCTTCGCCTTGTCGGCTGCCAGAGGCACGACGAAGAGGGCGACGGCCACGATCACCCAGGGGATGATGTTGATGAAGCCGTTGGCGGTGTTGGAAACGCCGAAGCTCTTCACGATCGTCGGCAGCCAGTAGCTGAGACCATAGGCCGCCAGCGGAAAGCCGACATAGCAAAGCGCCATGAACAGCACACGCGGATTGATCAGGGCCTTGAAGCCATCCTCCGCATGCTCTTCCATGCCCTTGTTTTCTTCGGCCAAGCGGTTCTTCAACCAGTCCTTCTCAGCCTGGGTCAGGAACTTCGCCTTTTCCGGTGTATCATCCAGATAGAAGAAGGTGGCTATACCGGCGATGACGGCGGGAATACCCGTTGCCAGGAACACCCACTCCCAGCCGGCATAACCAAGGAAACCATCGAGATCGAGCAGCATGCCGCCGAGCGGTGCGCCGATCGCATTGGCAAGCGCACTGAAGATCATGAACAGGCCGATCATGCGGCCGCGATAATCGCGCGGGAACCACAGCGTCATCAGGAACAGCACGCCCGGGAAGAAACCGGCCTCGCAAAGCCCCAGCAGGAAGCGCAGGATGTAGAACATCGTGGCATTCTGCGTATAGGCAAGCGCGATGGTGACGGCACCCCAGGAAACCAGAATGCGGGCGAACCATTTGCTGGCGCCAAAACGGTTGAGGAACAGATTGCTGGGCACTTCGAAAATGAAATACCCGATGAAGAACAGCGAAGCGCCAAGTCCATAGGCATATTCGCTGAGGCTCAGCGCATCGACCATCTGCAGCTTGGCATAGCTGACGTTTTGCCGGTCGATATAGGCGATGAGATAGAGAAGGCCAAGAAACGGCATCAGCCGCCAGGTGATCTTCGAGATAAGGGATTTTTCCGATACCATATGCTTTTCCCTCCCTTCGATTGCTCGTCGAAATGCAAATGATAAGGGGACCCATCTATATGTGCGGCGCAAAATACGCAAGTTGCATTGCATCATAACCAATGGTGAAAGGGCTGCAAAAAAGGCACTTCAAGGTCGCAAGCAGATGGTGCGGCGCACATTTAAGTCGCCGCGTCAGCGTTTTACGGTCGGCATGCATTCATATTGCCGCGAAACCGGCAATCTGCTATGAAGACCGCCATGGGATCTAAATTCGGATGTCTCGCGCAGAATGTATATGTGCTGCAGGACCACAAGCGTCTGCCGGCACGATTTTTCGCGCGCATTTCCGGGGCGCTCAACAGCCGACTTAGGCTCGCCTGACAGCACCACGCTGTCCACCGCCGTACTGAACCCTGATTTACCTTTTCCATGACAAGGCAATTGAGCCATGAGCGCATCCAGCACCCTGCCCCGCACCCTCTATGACAAGATCTGGGACGACCACGTCGTCAATCGTGATCCGGACGGTACCTGTCTTCTCTACATCGACCGTCACCTCGTCCATGAGGTGACGAGCCCGCAGGCCTTCGAAGGCCTGCGCATCGCCGGTCGACCGGTCCATTCGCCCACCCGCACACTCGCTGTCGTTGATCATAACGTGCCCACCACAGCCGACCGGCTGGAAGGCATCAAGAATGAGGAAAGCCGCATCCAGGTGGAAGCGCTTGCGCAGAACGCCAGGGATTTCGGTGTCGAATATTATTCCGAGCGTGACAAGCGCCAGGGCATCGTCCACATCGTCGGCCCTGAACAGGGCTTTACCCTGCCGGGCATGACGATCGTCTGCGGCGACAGCCACACCTCCACCCACGGCGCTTTCGGCGCGCTGGCGCATGGTATCGGCACGTCTGAAGTGGAGCATGTTCTGGCGACCCAGACACTGATCCAGAAGAAGGCCAAGAACATGCTGGTGCGTGTCGATGGCAAGGTTCCGGATGGCGTTACCGCCAAGGACATCATCCTCGCTATCATCGGTGAGATCGGCACGGCGGGTGGAACCGGCCATGTGATCGAATTTGCAGGCGAGGCGATCCGGTCACTCTCCATGGAAGGCCGCATGACGGTTTGCAACATGACCATCGAGGGCGGAGCCCGCGCCGGTCTGATCGCACCGGATGAGACCACCTTCGATTACATCAAGGGCAAGCCGCGCGCACCGCAGGGCGAAACGCTGGAACAGGCCATCGCCTATTGGAAAACGCTGAAATCCGACGAAGGCGCCCACTATGACAAGGTCGTGGTGCTCGACGCGGCCAACCTGCCGCCGATCGTCTCCTGGGGTTCTTCGCCTGAGGACGTGACTTCCGTAGAGGGCATCGTTCCCAATCCGGATGATATCGAGGAAGAAAACAAGCGTACTTCCAAGTGGCGTGCGCTGGATTATATGGGCCTGAAACCCGGCACACGCATCACCGATATTGCCATCGATCGCGTCTTCATCGGTTCCTGCACCAATGGTCGTATCGAGGATTTGCGTGCAGCCGCGAAGATCGTCGATGGCCGCAAGGTGGCTCCCACCGTTTCGGCCATGATTGTGCCCGGCTCCGGTCTCGTGAAGGAACAGGCGGAGAAGGAAGGTCTGGACAAGATCTTCCTCGAAGCCGGTTTTGAATGGCGCGAACCGGGATGCTCCATGTGCCTTGCCATGAATGACGACCGCCTGAAGCCCGGCGAACGCTGTGCCTCCACCTCGAACCGCAACTTCGAAGGCCGTCAGGGTTACAAGAGCCGCACCCACCTCGTCTCTCCCGCCATGGCGGCGGCAGCAGCCATCGCAGGTCATTTTGTCGATGTGCGTGAGTGGCAATAATTGCCGGACGACGGCTTGAACAGCAAACCCGGAGCGATCCGGGGTTTTTCTTTGAGCTTTATTCCGAAATGATCTTCACCCGCTGGCCGGGCTGAAGCGTAGCGGTGGCGCTCATCGCATTGATCATGCGGAACATGTCGAGCTTCCGGTCGGTCCCCATCATCCGCGCGGCGATCGTTGCCACGGTTTCACCGGACTTCACCGTCACCACCCGCACCCGCAGCGGCTTCAGTGAAGCGATCTCCGACGGAGTCATCTTGCGGAAGCTTGTGCGCAGCACGTTGGCGATGGAATCAAGCTGCGCATTGCCCTTCGGCACCGCCGTCAGGAAACGGAATATCTGTTGCCCGACACGAATGACGGTCACGTCGAAATCCCATTTGTCGGCGGTCGCCCGGGCTGTGGCGGCTTCCAGGCCGTTGATCTGCGTTTCCTTCACGGTTTCCGGTATCAGGCCGGCAACCCAGCCGCTGGTCAGATAATTGGCAAGGGTGGTCTGCTTCGGGTCGGCCACGCCGTCGAAACGGATCGCCATATCGCCCGGCCCCGTTGCAAGCACCGCCTCCACCTTGTTATCGATGACGAAACCTTCCGGCACGTCGAAGCGGATTCCGAGCGTTCCGTGGAGGAACGTCTGGCCCCTGACGTAACCTTCCTGCGGGCTGTCGCCATAAAGCAGGCCGTCTATGCCATCCAGAAACCAGTCGCGCCCACGGTCCCCGACCTGCCCCTCCTGGCCAAAGGCACGGGCGTGCCGGCGCGCAAGCTCGATGCGCTGCGGCGTGTTGGGGTGGCTCGAAAGGAAGTCGAGGCTCTGGTCGTTTTCCGGATCGGCCGAGGAAAAACGCGCATAGGCGGCCATGGAATCCAGAAAACGCGGCGATGCAAAGGGGTCATAACCGGCCTCACCCAACATGCGCACGCCAATCACATCCGCCTGCAATTCCTGCTGGCGCGAAAAGGCCGCGAGCCGCAGCTTGCCACGTGCAAGCGCCTGCTTGCCGGCAAGATCGCTCGACAGAACCTCGGCAACCACGCGGCTCGCAATCACCTCCGCCTCTTCCCGGCGCTGGCGCTCGATACCGTGGTTTGCGGTGACATGGCCCATCTCATGCGACAGCACGGCTGCGACTTCCGAGGCATCGTTGGCGAGCGCGAGAAGCCCGCGCGTCACGTAGAGATAACCGCCCGGCAGCGCAAAGGCGTTGATGGCAGGCGAATTGAGGATGGTGATGCGGTAGGACTGCTGCGGGTTTTCCGAAACGGCTGTCAGAGCACCGGCGATGCGCGCGACGAGCCGCTCCGTCTTCGCGTCACGATATTCGCCGCCATAACTCGCCACGATACGCGGATGTTCACGCGCGCCCATCTGGGCACGGGGATCGTTCTTCTGCACCTCTTCCACGGTCTGCGGATTGTCCGAGGGGCGCAAGGTGGACTGGTAGGCCGGGCTGAAGAGAGACTGGCACGACGACAGGAGCACAGCGGACGCCGTCAGCAAAGACCACGCGGCAGCCATCCTGCCCGAACGGCTAAGGCCTGAACGGGAGAAGAGCCTCCCCTGTGCAGTCATGCTATTTCTCATTCTCTATGCCTGCCCCTAACGTTCCTGATCATCCGTTAATTGCAGACCAGAATAACAGATTCGCCCCAACGAGCCATGAATGTCGAAACGGTAAAAACGATCCATCAAGTCCGGAATATTCCTGAAGAACGCAATAATTCTCGTCTTTTCTCGGGCAACAACTTGAAACTGGCAAGTGCAAATTAGCGCCATTGAAGTCATCTAAAGCGATTGCCAGCGAGGCGCGTCGAAAATAAGGCGATCAGCCGTTCAGAAAACTCTCCACCGCCTTCACATTTTGTGTGGCGAAGAAATCTGCGGTCGCGCCAGTGTAGACGACCCGGCCACGATCAAGAAAAACCACCCGCTGCGCCAGCTTTTTTATGTCTTCGGGATGGTGGGTGACAATAATCACCGTGTTTTTTGTTTCAGCATGCAAGTCCAGAAGCAGGGAGGCCATGCCCGCCCGCAACCCCGGATCGAGGGCCGCGAAAGGTTCGTCGAGCAGCATGACAGGTCTTTTCCGGACCAGCGCACGCGCCAGCGCCGCCCTCTGCCTTTCCCCGCCGGAAAGCGTTCCGGGCAAACGTTTGTCAAAACCGGCAAGTCCCACGCGTGTAAGCGCCACGTCGATCCTCTGCCGGTCTTCCGCCCGCAGTTTCAGCCCGGGGCTGATGCCGAGCGCGACATTGGTGAAGATATCGAGATGGGCGAAAAGATTATTGTCCTGGAAGATCGATGAAACCGGCCTTTCGGAAGGATCGAGCGCCTTCATGTCCTGCCCGCCGATCAGGACGCGCCCGGAATCGGGAACCTCGAAACCAGCGATGAGATTGAGGAGCGTCGACTTTCCCGAACCGGAGGCCCCGACCACGGCCGTCGTCTGGCCTTGCGGGAAGGTGCAATCAAGATCGAAATCCTGCGTTCCAAGCCTCAGCGTGACCTTGTCCAGCCCCACGGCAAATTCATCGCCCGTCATATGTTCGCCCTTGCTGATTGGGATTGCCGTGAAACACCGCCGGCGGCAAGCAGCAGGCAGACGATGCCAAGAATGAATGCGTATCCGGCGGCATCATTGGTGCGGTAGCTGCCCATATTGCTATAGACCAGCCATGGCAAGGTCACGAAACTTTCCGAACCGAACAGGGCAACCGCCCGAGATCGCCGAGCGAGAGGGCCATGGCAAAGGAAAACGCCATGAGTAAAGGCCGCCGCAGAACCGGCAGATCGGCAAACCGCAGCCGCGTCAGTCCCTGAAGCCCAAGGCTGGCGGAGAGCCGAGACGTGCGTAAAAAATGGCTGGTGAAGGCTGGCTCCAGCACCCGCATGGCAAGCGGCAGCGCCATCAGCATGTTGATCAGCGCCACAAGAACGGGAGCATAAACGCTGACATCTCCAAAGGGCCGCAACAGCAGGAACCACCCGCTTCCCAGCACGACGGGCGGCACCAGGAGCACAAGCGAAGACCCCGCCCGAGCGTGGTGGACAGAAATCGCAGCGGTCGGGCGGCATGCCGTCCGGAAGCCACAGCCTGGCGCGCACGGATGATCGCGAAGCAGCAGAGCACGACAAGGGCTGCGGATAGCAGGGCGATGGCAAGGCTGGTCGCAGCAGCGCGTAGGAAGATCGGCGCCGACAGCAGGCGCAGCAGGTCGGCATTCAGACCTGAGACTGTTATGGCGACAAGCGGAAGACCAATCAGCAGAACAGCAAAAGCGATGGCCATCCCGTCCCAAAGACGGGCACCAGAGCCCTTGCCGTCGAAACGGCGAATGGGACGGCCAAGCGAGGCAATTTCCGCCTCGGGCGATGGCAAAAAGGCGAGAAGGCCAAGCAGTATCGCCGTGAGGGCGATCTGCAGAACCGAAAGTGCAATCGCCCGCTGCGGATCGAAATCGAACCGGAGCGCCTGATAGATCGCCACTTCCAGTGTCGTTGCCGCCGGCCCGCCGCCCAGCAGAAGCACGAGCGTGAAGCTTGTGGCGCACAGCATGAAGACAAGCCCGGCAATGCCGGGAACCAGTCGCGAGACCGTCGGCCATTCGATGAAACGGAAAACCGCAACCGGCCCCATGCCGAGGCTCGCGGCCATGCGCCAATATTCGCCCGGAATGCGCTCCAGCCCGGCCAGCATCAGCCTCACCGCGACCGGCAGATTAAAAAACACATGCGCGATGAGGATGCCGGAAAGGCCATAAATACTGAAGGGCTCATCCGCACCTGCAAAAACAAGGGCCGTATTCAAAACACCCTGCCTGCCCCAGATGGCGATGATGCCGAAGGCGCCGACAATGACCGGCAGCCCCATCGGCACCGCCATTAGCCGGATGATCCATATCCGCCCCGGAAAATCTTGTCGGCGGGAGAGCGCCAGTGCCACCGGCAGGCCTAGAAGGATCGATAGGACGGTCGACAGCGTTGCCTGATAAAGCGTGAAACGCAGGATGCGCAGCGTATAGGCATCCATGATGCCGGCGGCGGGTGCACCGGCATCGAAAGACAGAAGGGCCGCGACAGCGAGCGCCATGAACAGGAAAACGGCGGCAAAGGCCGCCGTTCCGGCAATGATCGACCACCTGTAGTCGCGACGCAGCATCATGCGCGGGCGTGCCTCTTCCTCAATTCATGCTCATGGCTGCAAGCCATTCGTCGATCCAGGCCTTGCGGTTCTTCGCCACCTCTTCCGGGTCCATCAGGAATGTCTTCTGCGGCACGACGAGTTTGGAGAACGCCTCGGGCAGGGGCTTGGACGTTTCAGCGACCGGCATCATCCAGTTGTTTTCCGGAATGGCATCCTGAAATCCTGATGTCAGCGTGAAAGCGAGGAACTGCTTCGCCAGTTCCTTATGCGGCGCGTTTTTGAGAAGGCCGGAAACCTCGATCTGGATGTAGTGCCCCTCGGAAAAAGCCGCGGCCTGATAGCGATCCGTCTTTTCCGAGACCATGTGATAGGCAGGCGACGTGGTGTAGGAGAGCACCATCGGAACCTCACCCTTGGTGAAGAGGCCATAGGATTCCGACCAGCCCGGCGTGACGGTGAGGATGCGCTTTCTGAGCTTCGCCCAGGCTTCCGGGCCTTGTCGCCATAAACCGACTTTACCCAGAGCAGCAGGCCAAGCCCCGGCGTGGAAGTGCGCGGGTCCTGAATGGCGATCTTCTGCGAGGGGTCGCCTTCCACGAGGTCCTTGAGACTCGTCGGCGGGTTTTTCACCGTCTGCGTGTCATAGATGACGGCGAAATGCCCGTAGTCGTAGGGCACGAAAACATCGTCCTTGTAACCGCCCGGCACCTTGGCCGCCGATGCATCGATGCCGCTGACATCAAAGAGACCGGTCTGTTTCGCTTCCGCGACCAGATTGGTGTCGAGACCAACGACGACGTCCGCCTTGGACCCTGCGCCTTCAAGCTTCAGACGGTTGAGAAGCGCAACACCATCCGCCACGCCAACGAAATTGAGCGTGCATCCGCAGACCTTCTCGAAGGCTTCCTTCACCTTGGGGCCGGGACCCCATTCGGAAACGAAGCTTTCATAGGTGTAGACGGTCAGTTCCTGTTTATCTTGCGCAGCGGCAAGACCGGGCAGAAACAGCGAAGCGGCAACGAGAAAACTCGGGAAAAGACGACGGCGCACGGGTACCTCCTCATAACAAAAAGGGAAATAGCCGCTTGCCTTGAAGCCGTCTAATCCCTCCGCCGGTATGAACCGGATCAGGTTCTTCGGGTTGGCAAGCCTCTCAGCCTTTTGCACGCAAGCACAAAAGACACCCCGTTAGATCATGATGATGATGTAGTCCCGCCGTCTCTGATTGGCAAGATGGCTGCCGTCAGCCCTGCGCCGTCATATGGACCAGTTCCCAGACGTGACCGTCCGGATCCTGAAAGCTGCCGGCATACATGAAGCCATGGTCCTGAACAGGTTTCCAGCCGCTTCCGCCGGAAGCAAGCGCCGTTTCGATCATCCGGTCGATTTCTTCGCGGCTTCCCGCCGTAAGACAGGTCAACACCTCTGTGCTGCGCGTCGCATCGGCGATATCGCCATTGATGAAATCGCGAAAACGCTCTTCCTGGAGAAGCATCACGAAGATGTTCTCCTCAACGATCATGCAGAGCGTGCGGTCATCCGAATATTCCGGATTGAAGCTGAAACCGAGAGCCGTGAAGAAGCTTCTGGATGTCTCGATATTCTTGACCGGCAGATTGACGAAGATCATGCGCATTTTCTGAACTCCTCCGAACCCGCACAGGAAACGGCAATTCCGCCTCCCTGTCAAAGGCGGATGAGGCCTCAGTCAAGAAATCGCGACCGCAGTCACCCCTCAATTTCCTCGCGCAGCATCTCCAGCTCCAGCCATTCCTCTTCCATGGCTTCAAGCTTTTCGCGCAGCTTTGTCATTTCCTGCGCCAGCGTGTTGAAGGCAGCGGGATCCTTGGTGAAGAGATTGGGATCGGCCATGCGCTGCTCGCGCTTTGCGATTTCGCCCTGCGCCTTTTCCATCTCCTTGGGAAGATTTTCGAGCGCGAACTTCTGCTTGAAGGAAAGCTTGGCCTTGGCCTTTGAAGGGTCCTGCGACGCGGAAGCGGAAGGTGCGGCCTTCGCCCTTTCCTGCTTCTCCGCCTTGCGTTTTTCTTCCGCCGCACCCTTTCGCTGCGCCATCATGTCCGAATAGCCACCGGCATATTCGATCCAGCGTCCATCCGGCTGGTCCGGATTGGCGGGCGCAATGGTGGAAGTAACGGTGCGGTCGAGGAAATCGCGGTCGTGGCTGACGAGGATGACCGTGCCGGAAAAACCCGCAACGATTTCCTGCAACAGATCGAGCGTTTCAATATCGAGATCGTTGGTCGGCTCGTCGAGGATGAGCAGATTGGTCGGCTTTGCCAGAATGCGCGCCAGAATAAGACGGGCGCGCTCACCACCGGAGAGGTTGCGGATCGGCGTGCGGGCCTGTTCCGGCTGGAACAGGAAGTCCTTCATGTAACCCGTCACATGTTTCAGTTCGCCGTTGACCAGCAGATTATCGCCTCGCCCGTCGGTGAGGTAATGGGCAAGCGTATCGTTCGGATTGAGATCTTCGCGCTTCTGGTCGAGCGTCGCTATCTCGAGATTGGTGCCGAGCTTCACCGTGCCGCTGTCCGGCTCAAGCTGTCCGGTCAGCATCTTCAGAAGCGTGGTCTTGCCCGCACCATTCGGGCCGACGAGACCGATGCAATCGCCACGATGCACCCGCAGCGAAAACGGTGCGATTATCACGCGCTCGCCATAAGACTTGGTGATGGCCTCGGCCTCGATGACCAGCTTGCCGGATTCCCGCACGTCAGCGGCCGTCGCCTGCACCGCGCCCTGCGGTCCCTTGTGACCGCGATATTCCGCGCGCATGGCCTGAAGCTCGCCCACGCGGCGCATGTTGCGCTTGCGTCTGGCAGTCACGCCATAACGCATCCAGTGTTCTTCGCGCTCGATGGCCTTGCCGAGCTTGTGCTGCTCCAGTTCTTCCTCTTCCAGCACCTTGTCACGCCATTCCTCGAAATGCGCAAAGCCGCGATTGAGACGGCGCGACTGGCCGCGATCGAGCCACACGGTCGAGGTGGAGACCTTCTCCAGAAAACGCCTATCGTGCGAAATCAGCACCAACGCGCTGCGCGTCTGCTGCAATTCGCCTTCAAGCCATTCGATGGTGGGCAGGTCCAGATGGTTGGTCGGCTCGTCCAGCATCAGAATATCGGGCTCGGGCGCCATGACGCGGGCAAGGGCCGCGCGCCGCGCTTCGCCGCCGGAAAGGCTTTCCGGATGTTCCTGTCCCGTCAGCCCGAGATGCTCGAGAAGATAAGTGACACGATAGGCATCGTCTCCCGGCCCGAGCCCCGCCTCGGCATAGGCCTGCACGGTGTCGTAACCTGCAAAATCCGGCGCTTGTTCCAGATAACGGATGGTGGCGGAGGGGTGGCGGAAAACCTCGCCCGACTGCGCTTCGACCAGACCTGCGGCGATCTTCATCAGGGTCGACTTGCCGGAACCGTTGCGCCCGACAAGGCAGATGCGATCGCCCGGCTCCACCTGAAGATTGGCGCCATCGAGCAGCGGGGTCACGCCGAAAGTCAGCTTGATGTCATCGAGTTTCAAAATTGGGGGTGCCAAGGCGTCAGGCTCCGGTCAGATCATAAGGGCGGGCGAGCACGATGGCTTTGCCGCTTTTCAGCGAGAAATGCACGAGCCCGCCATTCGCGACATTGGAAATAGTGCGGGAGGAGCCGAAAGCAAGCGAGAAATCCTTGAGCGGATAACGCACATTGCCGATATCAAGCCCCGTAAGAGCGGTGAGCCCGGCAACGGAAAACAGCGAAGCGGGTGGCAGATCGATATCCAGGGAACCGGCAAGAAGCGGGCGAGCCTCCTCTTCGCCGGAGGTCAGCGTAACGTCGAGACCACGCTCAGCAAGCGCCACCGCGTAAAGAAGATGCTGAAGCGCATGGTCGCTTCTCGCCCCACCCAGTGCACCAACGAGCACCAGCGAACCCGCGCCGCGGGCAAGAGCCTCCGAGACTGCGATCTCGCCATCGGTCACGGCCTTTGCGGCCGGGTAAGGTTGGCGCTCCACATCGGGCCAGGAGCTGATCAGCTCCGCGCTGGCGGAATCGAAATCTCCCACCCAGAGCTCTGGTGTAAGATCAAGCGGTGCAGCATGGCGCATGCCGCCATCGGCCGCGATCACACGGCTGTTCGCAACCGCCAGCTTCAGGCGGTCGGTAACCGTCACATCGCCGCCAAGCAGAATGGTGAAGCGTTCTCTATCCATGCCCTGCCTTATCGCACCTCAGGCAAAAATGGAAAGGCAGAAACCCGACGAAATCAGCCGATATTGATTTTCGTCGGCTTCGGGATTATGAAACGCCTCAGTGGTGATTTGCCGACCGGCTTGCAGCCACTTTAAAGAAGTCGCTAAAGGGTCGAGGAAAAGGCAATTTCCTGGGACCGGCTGCGATTTCGCTGCCGGTTTTTTTGTTTTCGCAACGTTCTTTACGTCATCCGAAAAGAGAGTTCGACATGCCGATCAAGATTCCCGATACGCTTCCCGCCTTCGACACCCTCGTTCATGAGGGTGTGCGGGTCATGACTGAAACGGCGGCCATCCGGCAGGATATCCGCCCGCTCCAAATCGGGCTTCTCAATCTCATGCCGAACAAGATCAAGACGGAAGTGCAGATGGCGCGCCTCGTCGGTGCTTCGCCGCTGCAGGTGGAGTTTTCTCTGATACGCATCGGCGGCCACCGCGCCAAGAATACGCCGGAAGAGCACCTTCTGTCCTTCTACGAGACCTGGGAGGAAGTGCGCCACCGCAAGTTCGACGGCTTCATCATCACCGGCGCGCCCATCGAAATGCTGGACTATGAAGATGTGACCTACTGGGACGAGATGCAAAAGATTTTCGACTGGACGCAAACCAATGTCCATTCGACGCTGAACGTCTGCTGGGGCGCGATGGCCGCCATCTACCATTTCCACGGTGTGCCGAAATACGAACTGAAGGAAAAGGCTTTCGGTGTTTATCGTCACCGCAATCTCTGCCCTTCATCGATCTATCTGAACGGCTTTTCGGACGATTTCCAGGTTCCGGTCTCACGCTGGACGGAAGTGCGCCGCACTGACATCGAAAAACATCCCGAGCTCGAAATCCTGATGGAGTCAGAGGAAATGGGCGTGTGTCTGGTGCATGAGAAAGCCGGCAACCGCCTCTACATGTTCAACCACGTCGAATATGATTCCACCTCGCTTTCGGATGAATATTTCCGCGATGCGAATGCCGGCGTGCCTATCAAGCTGCCGCATGATTATTTTCCGCACAATGATCCGGAACTAGCCCCGCTCAACCGCTGGCGCAGCCACGCCCATCTATTTTTCGGCAACTGGATCAACGAGATATACCAGACGACGCCCTACGATCTCGAATCCATCGGGGAAATCGCCGCGTAAATTGCGGGATTGCGAATTGCCGGAAAATGACGCAACGTCCGCCGGCAATTCAAAGATATCGGGAGAAGGACGCCATGAGCGACGCGGCGGCACGGGAGAATTTCGGTTTCACGGCAACCGGCGAAAAGGTCGAGCGCGTCACCATCTCGAAGGGCGGCTTGACGGCCAAGGTTATCACCTGGGGAGCGGTCATTCAGGATCTGCGCCTTGAGGGCCACCAGCCGCCGCTCGTCCTCGGCTTCGATACATTCGAGGACTACAAATATTCGTCCTATTTCGGCGCCACCCCCGGCCGGAATGCCAACCGTATCGGTGATGGCAAATTCTCGATCGACGGGCATGAATACCAGCTGGAACTGAACGAAAAAGGCGTCAGCCACCTGCATGGCGGCAGCGACGGCATGGGCAAACGCAACTGGATGCTGATGGAACATGGCGAAAGCCATGCGGTTCTGCAGATCATCGATCCCGATGGCCGCGCCGGTTATCCCGGCAATTGCACTGTTACCGCCACCTATACGATCCGCGACGGCGGCGTGCTTTCGGTGGTCTATGAAACGGTGACTGACAAGCCGACCATCGCCAATGTCTGCCAGCACTCCTATTTCAATCTCGATGGCGCAGATACCGCATTGGGGCATGAGATCAGCATCGCCGCCGACTTTTACCTGCCGACCAACGACAAGCAGATACCGACCGGCGAAATCCGCTCCGTCGAGGGCACCGTCTTCGACCTGCGACACCCGACGCCGATGCGGCGCAAGGAGAATGGCGAGCAGGTTCTCTACGACCACAATTTTTGCCTTTCACCAGAGCGTCGCGCCAAGCGCAAGGTTGCCCGCGCCTATTCGCCCGCCTCCGATATCGCGCTTGAGGTTCACACCACCGAACCCGGCGTGCAATTCTATTCGGCCTTCAAGCTGAACGTTCCCGTTGCGGGTCTCGATGGCCGCCACTACGGCCCCTTTGCCGGTTTTTGTCTGGAAACGCAGATATGGCCGGACGCCGTTAATCACCCCGATTTTCCGCACGCGATCCTTCGGCCGGGCGAAACGCTGCGTCAGGAAACCGATTATATTTTCAAGAAGGGCTGAGGTGGCGGGCTGGCGTCAGTCCAGCACGCAGCCGACATAAGCCCCGGAGGCCCGGGCGCGTCGTTCTATAAGGCCGGCAAGTCTTTGCAGGCCACGACCCGGCTTGCCGGCGACACGGTCGATGGGATTGGGCAGGGAAACGGCGAGCAGCGCTGCCTGACGGGAACTGAGCTTTGCAGCCGGCACCTTGAAATGATGTTGCGCCGCCGCCTCAATGCCGTAAATGCCAGGCCCCCATTCGGCAACGTTGAGATAAATTTCCATCATCCGCTTTTTCGACCAGACGAAATCGGCCGCAATCGCCAGCGGCAGTTCCAGCCCCTTACGCAGGAAAGAACGGCCGTTCCATAAAAACAGGTTCTTGGCTGTCTGCATCGGAATAGTGCTGGCACCGCGGGTGGAGGCGCCGTCGAGCGCATTGCTGACGACGGACTGCATCTGGTTCCAGTCAACGCCGCCATGGAAACAGAATTGCCCGTCCTCGGACATCATCACGGATTGAACGAGGCGCGGTGAGATATCCTCAAGCGGCACCCAGCGCCGGTCATAACCCTGCAAGGTCACCAGATCGGCAAGCATCAGCGTCGAGACCGGCCGGATGAAAGGCAGCGCATAAACCGGGATCAGCAGATAGGGCAGGATCAGCAATGCCAGCAAGGTCAAGAAGATACGCTTTGCCAACGTGCGAAAATCCACCTTCGGACTGCTCCGGTCTTCCGCCAGCACGGCGTAATCTGCGTCGCTTTCAGGCGTACTGCTCAATATTCGTCAAAGCCCCGCACCAATCGAAGCCTTTCATATTCCATTGCCGGCTTCAAGGCGAGTCCGGTCAAACAGTTGACCTCAGGAATCACGAAAAGGTTGCCTGACCCCGCGCGGCATGCCAAAGAGCGCGACATGGACGCTCAGATGACGAATTTCGAAACACGGCTGCGCGATAACGCGGCAAAGACCGAATCCCTGCTTGGTCGCCTGCTGTCCGCAGAGGCGCGCGCGGATGAGATTACGCGCCCGCAAAACCTGCTCGACGCCATGCGTCATGGTGTGCTGAACGGCGGCAAACGTCTGCGGCCTTTCCTCGTCATTGAAAGCGCTGCCCTTTTGGGCGGAGATGCCGATGCTGCCCTTTATGTCGGCGCTGCACTTGAATGCCTCCATTGTTATTCGCTGGTGCATGACGATCTTCCAGCCATGGACGATGACGATCTGCGTCGCGGCCAGCCGACCGTGCATCGCAAATTCGATGAGGCGACTGCCATTCTCGCCGGCGACAGCCTGCTGACGCTCGCCTTCGACATCATCGCGTCGGACGAAAATCCGCTCTCGGCAGATCGCAAGGCCGCTCTCGTGCTGTCACTCGCCCGCGCAGCGGGTATCGGCGGGATGGCCGGCGGTCAGGCGCTCGATCTCGCTGCGGAAAAGAAGGCTCCGGACGAAGCAGGCATTGTTACATTGCAGGCTATGAAAACCGGTGCGCTGCTGCGTTTCGCCTGCGAAGCCGGCGCGATCATCGCCGGCAGCGATATTTCCGAAAGGCAAAGACTGCGCCTCTTCGGTGAAAAGATCGGCCTCGCCTTCCAGCTTGCCGACGATCTCCTCGACCTGACGGCCGATGCCGCCACCATGGGCAAGGCAACCGGCAAGGACGCCGCACGCGGCAAGGGAACGCTGGTGGCGCTGCGCGGTGAGGACTGGGCGCGCGGCAAACTTCAGGAACTGGTGGCGGAAGCCGGTGAACTCCTGGCCCCCTATGGCGAAAAGGCCGCGATTCTCATCGCGGCCGCAAGATTCATCGCCGAGCGAAAAAGCTGACAAGGTTCTCGTAGCGTCTTCCGTCATGCCGGACTAGATCCGGCATCCAGTCACGGCGCGTCTGCGTCGTGACGGGAGTCTTTCGCGATCAAGGACTTGATCGCGCTGGACCCCGGATCTAGTCCGGGGTGACGGTAGGAAAGCTACGTGCGCTTTAGCCCTTGAGCGGCGAAATCAGCACTTCGACGCGACGGTTCTGGGCGCGACCATCCGGCGTTGCATTCGAAGCGATCGGCTGCGACGGACCGAAGCCGAGCGTCGAAATACGGCGCTGATCGACGCCGCGTGCGCCAAGATAATTGGCAACCGAGGCGGCACGACGCTCCGAGAGGCCCTGATTGTAGCCGGGGCTGCCGGTGGAATCGGTATGGCCGTTGATGTCGATCAGCGTGCGGTTGAACTTGTTCAGCACGATGCCAACGGAATCGAGCGTCTGATAGAACGGCGGAATGACCTGATCCTGATCCGTCGCGAAGGTGATGTTCGACGGCATGTTGAGAACGATGCTGTCGCCACGGCGGCTAACAGAAACGCCCGTGCCCTGAAGCTGGGCGCGCAATTCGGCTTCCTGACCATCCATGTAATTGCCGATGGCGCCACCGGCAAGCGCACCGATACCGGCACCGATGAGGGCTGCGTTACGGCGACCCGTCGGCGAACCGCCGACAGCCAGACCACCGAGAGCACCGACGACAGCGCCGATGCCGGCGCCGCCCGCCGTGTTCGACATCTTCTGCTCGCCGGTATAGGGGTCGGTGGTGGTGCAGGAGGAAAGATAGGTCGCGCAAAGGGCAACGATCGCAATTTTCTTGATCATGTAGTTTGATGCTCCGAAGGGTTCAGGAGGTATGACAGTGGAATTCCGGTTTCACGGTACTCTTTACTCCGCCGCATCTTTCCGGCCAAAACGCTTTTCGATGTAATCGATCACAAGCGCTTCAAAATCGGCGGCGATATTGGGCCCACGCAGGGTAAGAGCCTTTTCGCCGTCGATGAAGACTGGAGCGGCGGGGCTCTCGCCGGTTCCGGGCAGCGAAATGCCGATATCGGCATGTTTGCTTTCGCCGGGGCCATTCACGATGCAGCCCATGACGGCAACATTGAGCGCCTCGACGCCGGGATATTTCTCACGCCAGAGCGGCATATTCTTGCGAATGTCGTTCTGAATGTTCTGGGCAAGTTCCTGGAAGACGGTGGACGTGGTGCGCCCGCAGCCGGGACATGCCGCAACGACCGGAATGAACTGGCGAAAACCCATGACCTGCAGCAATTCCTGCGCCACCTGCACCTCGCGGGTGCGGTCACCATTCGGCTCCGGTGTCAGCGAGACGCGGATCGTGTCGCCAATGCCGTGCTGCAGCACGTAACCCATGGCGGCAGAAGAGGCGACAATACCCTTGGAACCCATGCCCGCTTCGGTAAGACCGAGATGCAGGGCGTGGTTGGATCGCTCCGACAGCATCGAATAAACCGCGATCAGATCCTGCACCTGGCTGACCTTGGCAGAAAGGATGATGCGGTTGCGCGGCAGGCCGATCTCTTCGGCAAGCTCGGCGGAGATCAGCGCCGACTGGACGATGGCCTCACGGGTGACCTGACGGGCGGAGAGCGGAAAACCCTCCTCCTTGTTCTTGTCCATCAGCGTCGTCAGCAATTCCTGGTCAAGCGATCCCCAGTTCACACCGATGCGAACCGGCTTGTCGTAGCGGATGGCCATTTCGACGATTTCGCCGAACTGCTTGTCCTTCTTGTCCTTGAAGCCGACATTGCCGGGATTGATGCGGTATTTCGCCAGAGCTTCCGCACAGGCCGGATGATCCGCCAGAAGCTTGTGGCCGATATAGTGGAAATCACCGATCAACGGCACATCCATGCCAAGACGCAGCAGCCGCTCGCGGATTTTCGGCACGGCTGCGGCGCTCTCGTCCCGGTCAACGGTGATGCGCACCATTTCCGAACCAGCCTGGAAAAGCGCCGCCACCTGCTGCACAGTGGCGTCAATATCCGCGGTGTCGGTATTGGTCATGGATTGCACGACAACGGGCGCGCCGCCCCGACGATGACGCCGCCCACGTCGACGGCGACGGATGCGCGGCGGGGCTTTGGATCGTAATCGGCGTGTGACGTCATGGCGGTCTCTGGAGCTTGCGGCAAGGTCTGGCAATTGAGGTGAAACAAGGGGGCCTCCTTGTCAACACCCAACGCGTAAGAGCTTCTACTTTACCGCAATCATGGCAAAATTCGAGACGCCTATTCCTTGCCAGCGCCATCCGCATGCCGGGCAAGCCGCGAAAGCAGCAAAACCACCACATGCAGCAACGGCAGAGCGAGAAAGACGCTGGCAAGGCCGGTATGTTCGGCAATGAAGCCGATGGCCGAGGGCGCTACCAGAATGCCGGAATAACCCATGGTGGTGACGACCGACAGGCCGATGCCGGGTGCCAGCCCGGGCATGTTGCCCGCAGCCGAAAAGGCGATCGGAACCATGTTGGAAATACCAATACCGGCAATGGCGAAACCGATAATCACGAAAGTGGAATTTCCCGCAAGACCGGCAATCAGAAGACCGGTGATCGACATGACCGAGCAGAAACGCAGGGTCCGGACGGCCCCGAACCTGTCGCGCACCAGATCGCCGGCAAAACGCATGATCGCCATGGTCATGGAAAATGCAGCGAAGGCGAAACCGGACTGCGAGACGGAAGCACCGAGTTCGTTGCGCAGATAAAGAGCACCCCAATCGAGGATCGCACCTTCCGGGATCATCGAAAACAACGCCATCAGGCCGATGATCCACGGCAAGGGTGTCAGCGGCAAGCCGCCCTTCGGGCGCTCTTCCTCGGCGTGCGGACGATCCGCAAGAACACGCGGCCATGCAATGACCAGCAGGACAAGGGCGATAATTGTCAGTGCAATCGCGTGACCCTGAACGCCGATTGCCGTGATGAGGTAACCGCCAAGACCGGCACCGATCAGGCCGCCGAGGCTCCAGAAGGCATGGCACGACGACATGATGGCGCGGCGCATGTCACGCTCGACCGCCACGGCATTGGCGTTCATGGCGACATCCATCGCCCCCGTCAAACCGCCGAACAGGAAAACCGCGATCACTCCCGCCCAGATCGTGCCTGCCCAGGAGATGAAAAGCAGTGTCGGCAGGAAGATCGCTGCTGTCACGAGACTGACCGTGCGCGATCCGAAACGGGCGATCTGGGAACCGGCGATCGGCATGAAAACCAGCGAACCGATGCCAAAAACCAGAATGATCAGGCCGAGCGCACTTTCGCTTAGGGATAAACGCGCCGCAAACTCCGGAATCTTCGGGGCCCAGGACCCCATCATGAAACCGTTCATCAAAAACAGCAGGGACACACCAAGCCTGTGGCGCGTCAGATAGGATGAGCGCTTCACCGTTGGCGAAAATGTCGTGGGGCCGTTCATCGGCAATATCCTTCAGACTTGACCATGGGAAAATCGAACGGCGTCATCATCGCCGCAGTGAAGCTGTACACCTCTTGCCGACAGCGCCTCGATCAGTGCCGGGTCGGCATCATGTTCGAGCACCAGGGAAAGGGGCGGGGAAAAATCATGCACGTGAAAAGCCGCTCTGTGGCCAAGCTTTTCCGTGGTAACGGCGGCGACAATCCGCTGGCTGGCGCTGCAGGCGAGCCGCTTGAACACGGCATCCTCGAAAACATCCGCCGAAAGGCCGGTCTCGTCCGCGACGCCGCAAACGCCGAGAATACAGAGATCGGGCCGCATCAATTCAAGTTGCCGCAAAGCCATGGCGTCGATCGCAGCGCCAACGGCCGGATCGACCTTGCCGCCGATCAGCACCAGATCGATATCGGCTCGCCCCGTCAGTTCGGCGGCGATGGCCGGCGTATTCGTCACCACGGTCAAGTTAAGACCGGCGGGGATCGCTCTGGCGATGGCCAGATTGGTGGAGCCGGCATCGATGAAAACGACCATGCCCGGCTCGAGAAGTGGAATGGCTGCGCGCGCCAGCGAAGCCTTGCGGTCGGCATCCTCGGCAATACGCGTCTTCAGCGGCACGGTCGTGCTATCGGAAAGCAAAGCCCCGCCATAAACCCGCAGGCATTCGCCACGCGCCGCCATCTCGCGCAGATCCCGGCGGACCGTGTCTTCGGAGACACCGAAGTTCTGCGCAAGATCCTGCGCGAGCACACGGCCGCTTTGCCGCAACTGCGCAAGGATGAGCGCCTGGCGCTCGCTGACAAAATGATCGTTCATAGGGACTCATGCATAAACAGGAATAAACGTGCACGAACATGCATAATTGAGTTTTAGCAAAGGCGCAACAGCAAAACGCCCGCCAAAGGGCGGGCGTCTATACCGACAGGTAAAATGTCACGCGTCAGCGCATCATTCGGCGTAGGAGATCAGCAGGTCCTTCGCGTCGATCTGGTCACCGGGGCGCACCAGAACCTCGGCGATTTTGCCGTCACGTTCGGCGTGAAGCGCTGTTTCCATCTTCATGGCCTCGATGGACAGGAGCACGTCACCGGCCTTGACCTCCTGACCCTGATTGATGAAGACGCGGCTGATCACGCCCGGCATCGGCGCGCCGATATGCGACGCATTGCCGGGTTCAGCCTTGCGGCGGACCGCAGAACCCGATGCGCCATGGGCGCGGTCCGGCACCTTGATGCGGCGCGGCTGGCCGTTGATCTCGAAGAACACCGTCACCATGCCCTTGTCATCCGTGCCGGATGAGGCCTGATTGACGATGACCAGCGTCTTGCCGCGTTCGATATCGGCAAACAGCTCCTCCCCATCCTCCATGCCGTAGAAATAGGCATGAGTGGGCAGGACCGAGACCGGACCATAGGTCTCGGCAGTGAGCGCAAAATCGGTGAACACTTTCGGGTACATCAGATAGGACGCGAATTCGAAGTCGTTCACGGAGCGCTCGAGCTTGGTTTCGATCGCCTTTCTTTCCGCATCGAGGTCGGCATCCGGCAGCAGCGAACCGGGACGCACGGTGTAGGGCGCCTCACCTTTCAGCGCCTTTTTCTGCAGGGCTTCCGGCCAGCCGCCCGGCGACTGTCCAAGATCGCCCTTCAGCATCGAAACCACCGAGTCCGGGAACGACACTTCACGATCAGGGTTCTCGACATCGGCAACCGTCAGATCCTGGCTCACCATCATCAGCGCCATATCGCCGACGACCTTGGAAGACGGCGTTACCTTGACGATATCGCCGAACATGCGGTTGGCATCGGCATAGGCCTGCGCCACCTCGTGCCAGCGGCTCTCCAGGCCAAGCGAGCGCGCCTGTTCCTTGAGATTGGTGAACTGGCCGCCCGGCATTTCATGCAGATAGACTTCCGAGGCCGGTCCTTTGAGGTCGCTTTCGAAAGCCGCATACTGGTTGCGCGCCGCCTCCCAGTAGAAGGAGATGCGACGGATCCATTCGGGATCAAGACCGGTATCCCGCTCCGACCCGGCCAGCGCCTCGACGATGGAGCCAAGGCAGGGCTGGGATGTATTGCCAGAAAGCGCGTCCATGGCGGCATCCACCGCATCCACGCCCGCATCGACGGCGGCAAGCACGGTCGCAGCCGCAATGCCGGATGTGTCATGGGTGTGGAAATGGATCGGCAGGCTGGTCGCCTCCCGCAGCGCCTTGAACAGCACCCTGGCAGCGGCAGGCTTCAGAAGCCCCGCCATATCCTTGACGGCGATGATATTGGCGCCCGCACGTTCCAGCTCAGCGGCGAGATTGGTGTAATATTTCAGGTCGTATTTCGGGCGCGCCGAATTGAGGATATCGCCGGTATAGCAGATGGCCGCTTCGCAGAGCTTGTTCTCCTCGGCGATTGCGTCCATCGAGACGCGCATATTCTCCACCCAGTTGAGGCAGTCGAACACACGGAACAGGTCGATACCGCCCCTTGCGGCCTGGCGGACGAAATATTTCACGACATTGTCGGGATAGTTCTTGTATCCGACGCCGTTCGCACCGCGCAGCAGCATTTGCAGAAGCAGGTTCGGCGCACCCTCGCGGACCAGCGCCAGGCGCTCCCACGGGTCTTCGGTCAGGAAGCGCATGGAAACGTCGAAGGTTGCACCACCCCAGCATTCCAGCGACAGAAGCTGCGGCAACGCCTTGGCGTAAACGCTCGCCACACCGGCAATGTCGTGCGTGCGCATGCGCGTGGCCAGCAGCGACTGATGGCCGTCGCGCATCGTCGTATCGGTCACCAGCACCCGCTTTTCATTGCGCATCCAGTCGGAAAAACCCTTCGGTCCCAGCCGGTCGAGCAACTGCTTCGTACCATCCGGCGTCGGCGCGTCGATATAGGGCACGACTGGCTGCGCCGCATTCGACGGCGGCCTGACGCGGCCCTTGGTTTCCGGATGGCCGTTCACCGTAACATCCGCAAGATAGGTCAGCAGCTTGGTAGCGCGGTCCTGACGCTTGACCTGCGCGAACAGTTCCGGCGTCGAATCGATGAAGCGGGTCGTATAGGTGTTGTTGAGGAAACTCGGATGGCCGATGATGGCTTCGAGGAAGGTCAGGTTGGTCGCTACGCCGCGGATACGGAATTCGCGCAGCGCGCGGTCCATGCGGCTGATCGCTTCGTCCGGCTGCGGCGCCCAGGCCGTTACCTTGACCAGCAGCGGATCGTAATAGCGGGTGATGATCGCTCCCGAATAGGACGTGCCGCCATCCAGACGAATGCCGAAGCCGGACGCCGAGCGATAAGCGGTGATACGGCCATAATCCGGAATGAAGTTGTGTTCCGGATCTTCCGTGGTGATGCGGCACTGCAGCGCATGCCCGTTGAGGCGAATATCTTCCTGCTTCGGCACGCCCGATTCCGGCGTGCCGATTGCGGCACCTTCCAGAATATGGATCTGCGCCTTGACGATATCGATACCGGTCACGACTTCGGTGACGGTATGTTCCACCTGAATGCGTGGATTGACCTCGATGAAGTAGAATTTGCCGGTATCGGCATCCATCAGATATTCGACCGTGCCGGCGCCGATATAATTTGTCGCGGCTGCGATCTTCAGCGAATAGGCTGCCAGTTCCTGGCGCTGCGCTTCGCTGAGGTAAGGTGCGGGTGCACGCTCAACCACTTTTTGATTGCGGCGCTGAATAGAACAATCGCGCTCGAACAGATGCACGACATTGCCGTGTGTATCGCCGAGAACCTGGCTCTCGACGTGGCGGGCGCGCTCCACCAGCTTTTCGAGATAGACCTCGTCCTTGCCGAAGGCGGCCTTCGCCTCGCGCTTGGCCTCTGTCACCTCACGCGCCAGGTCTTCCTTTTTGCGGATGGCGCGCATGCCGCGGCCGCCGCCGCCCCAGGAGGCCTTCAGCATGACGGGATAACCGATTTCTTCGGCCATGCGCTCGACTTGCGCAATATCGTCCGGCAGCGGATCGGTGGCGGGAACAACGGGTACATCAACCGAAATGGCAAGATTGCGGGCAGCCACCTTGTTGCCGAGCTGGCGCATCGTATCCGCCGTCGGTCCTATGAAGGTGATACCCGCCTTGTTGCAGGCCTCTACGAATTCAGGACTTTCGGACAGAAGGCCATAGCCGGGATGGATCGCGTCGGCTCCCGAAAGCTTGGCGACGCGGATAACCTCCTCGATCGAAAGATAACTTTCGATCGGTCCCATATCCTTGGCAAGATGAGGGCCTCTGCCGACCTGATAACTTTCATCCGCCTTGAAGCGGTGCAAAGACAGCTTGTCCTCTTCCGCCCAGATCGCGACGGTTTTTATCCCCAGCTCATTCGCTGCCCGGAAAACGCGGATCGCAATTTCGGATCGGTTGGCAACAAGTATTTTCGATATTTTCAAGACGGTCTCCCCACACGCCAAAACAAAATTTCTGCTGCACTGCGGAATTAAGCAGCAAAACCCGGTCTTGGAAAGGGCAATTCGGGAGAGAACCGTCCTGTCGCCGCTAGCTCAGCAGGCCGTGGCGAAAAGCGAGCGCGACTGTATGCTGCCGGTTCTTGGCGCTGAACCGGCGCTGGATTCCGTTGATATACCAGTCGACCGTATGGTTGGAGATCGATAGCTGGCGTCCGATTTCGGTCGAGGTCATGCCATCAGCCATCAGCGTCAGCACCTCCATTTCCCGTTTCGTCAACTCGAGAGCGGAAACATCCGGGGAATTGTTGAGGCCGTGAGCCTGACCGGAAAGATCGAGCAGGCGCCAGAATACCGCACGCGTGGCCGCATCCAGCAGTTCGACCTGGAGCGAGGGCAATTGCCTGTCCTGACCACCAATGAACACCGCGCCGATAAATCCGGCGCGCCCATGCACGGGAAAGGCATAACCGCCCTGCAGGCCATAGCGGCCGGCATCGTTAAAAAACACGCTTGCCCTTTTCCGATGCATGGCGCGGGGCAGGCCTTCGAGAGCCTCTTTCCATTGAAACGGCTTATGCACCATGCCGATCACCTTGCGGACGGGATCGACGAGATTGTATTTCTTGGCCCTGTAGACCTCGATCCAGCCTTCGGGAGATGTTGCGCGAGAATCTGGCCGGTGGAGGCAAGCTCCCCGGTCATTCGCCTGCTGACGAGGAAATATTCGAAACCATATTCGCGAATAAGCGTTGCGAATTCAGAGCGAACGCGCTCGGCGCTTCCCGCCTGGTAACACGCAGAGATGAAGTGAAGGATATCGTGCATTAAAGACACATGGCCCGGAGCTTGACTTGAAAGGAATGACCGAAGGACATGGTCCCGCGATGACGTCATGTTACTCGGGCGCCGGTCGGATGAGATTGATCATGTCATCGTTAGCAATCCCTGAAACGAACATGCAAAATCTTGTGACGACGCCTCTGGAAATGTCGGGTTCGGTTTTTTTTCGGTTCGCACGCGCGGTCAGTTTGTTAAGCCGCCATTCAGACAGAAAGAGCGATAATTACACAAATTTCGCCGTCTCATGCAACCTTGCTAAAAAAGGATTGCCTTGAGACCGAACAATCAACCGCTCGAAAAAGACGCCGGACTGGATTGAAAATTTGACTTTGTTTCAGGTTTACACACGCGCTCTGCGCTATCTGACCGTACATAAATGGCGTGTCACGGTCGTCGTCATCGCCAACGTCATTCTTGCAGCGATAACCATTGCCGAACCCGTGCTGTTCGGACGGATCATCGACGCCATCTCTTCCGGCAGCGGTGTCACGTCCATCCTCATTCTGTGGGCGGGCTTTGGCGTCTTCAACACCGTTGCCTATGTCGCCGTTGCCCGCGAGGCCGACCGGCTGGCGCATGGCCGCCGTGCGACGCTACTGACGGAAGCCTTCGGGCGCATCATCTCGATGCCGCTGTCCTGGCACCATCAGCGCGGCACCTCCAATGCGCTGCACACACTGCTGCGCGCCAGCGAAACGCTGTTCGGCCTCTGGCTTGAATTCATGCGCACGCATCTGGCAACCTTCGTGGCGCTCGTGCTGCTTATTCCGACAGCCATGGCCATGGATCTGCGCCTCAGCTTCGTCCTGATCGGCCTCGGTATCGTCTACTGGTTCATCGGCAAGTGGGTGATGGGCCGGACCAAGGACGGCCAGGCTTCGGTCGAGGAGCACTATCACAGCGTTTTTGCCCATGTCAGCGATTCCATCAGCAACGTGTCGGTGCTTCACAGCTACAACCGCATCGAGGCCGAAACGAAAGCGCTGAAATCCTTCACCGAAAAACTGCTGAGCGCGCAATATCCGGTGCTTGACTGGTGGGCTTTCGCCAGTGCGCTGAACCGCACGGCCTCGACGGTTTCGATGATGATCATCCTCGTCATCGGCACCGTGCTGGTGAAAAACGGCGAATTGCGCGTCGGCGACGTCATCGCCTTCATCGGTTTTGCCAATCTTCTCATCGGCAGGCTCGATCAGATGCGCCAATTCGTGACGCAGATTTTCGAGGCGCGCGCCAAGCTCGAGGATTTCTTCGTGCTGGAGGATTCCGTCAAGGAACGGGAAGAGCCGGGTGATGCCCGCGAATTGTCGAACGTCTCCGGCACCGTGGAATTCCGTAACATCAATTTCGGTTTCGCCAACACCAAGCAGGGTGTTCACGACATCTCGTTCACGGCCAAGGCCGGACAGACGATCGCTATCGTCGGACCGACGGGTGCCGGCAAGACGACGCTCATCAACCTGCTGCAGCGTGTCTACGATCCGGATTCCGGCCAGATTCTGATCGATGGAACCGATATTTCGACCGTGACGAAGAACTCGCTTCGCAACTCCATCGCCACCGTTTTCCAGGACGCCGGCCTCTTGAACCGCTCCATCCGCGAAAACATCCGCCTTGGCCGCGAATCGGCCACGGATGCGGAAGTGGTTGAGGCGGCAGCAGCAGCGGCGGCGACGGATTTCATCGACAGCCGTATCAATGGCTACCTGACGCAGGTGGGCGAGCGCGGCAACCGCCTGTCCGGCGGCGAACGCCAGCGCATCGCCATTGCCCGCGCCATCCTGAAGAATGCCCCCATCCTGGTTCTCGACGAGGCAACCAGTGCGCTGGACGTGGAAACGGAAGCGCGCGTTAAAGCCGCCGTGGATGCGCTCAGAATGAACCGCACAACCTTCATCATCGCCCACCGCCTTTCCACGGTGCGTGATGCCGATCAGGTGCTGTTCCTCGATCAGGGCCGGATCATCGAAAAGGGCACTTTCGACGAACTCAGCCAGCGCGGCGGACGCTTCACCTCGCTGCTGCGCACCAGCGGCCTGCTGACGGAAGACGAAGGCCAGCCCCGGCCAAAGGCGATAGCTTCCTAAGGCTTTATAGCGCAAGGAATACAGAAACGGCGGACACAATGTTCCGCCCTTTTTCTTTGTTCGCTTCGTGCGTTCCGCGACGCAACGAGTACGATCTCAAATCGGGCGAATAACCGCCTAAATCTTCGGACCGGTTTCACGCACACTCACACAACATGTATGAAACCCCTGTTGCGAAAGCCGTTAGAAGATTACTGACCCGATTATCGGTGCCGCTGCAGACCCACCTCCGTCATTCCGGCCCTGAGCCGGAATCCAACCAGCCCAAGTCCTTGAGCTGAAAGGATTCTTCCCGTCGCGCAGACGCGCGTCGGCTGGATTCCGGCTCAGGGCCGGAATGACGGAGGTGGGTCTGCAGCGGACAGATTACATAAAAATTCAGGCCCCTGCGTCACCGCAGGAGCCTGGCCTTAAAAGCGAATGGAGAACCTTTCGTCTCAGTCGAACGGGATCACCCGATCACCTGCCGAGAGCGGCTTGCCGTCGACGGATACGGAGACTTCCGCCGCACCGGCCTTGCGGCTGACGACAATGTCCTTTGCCTTCCCGTCGAGCGTGATCTTCACCGAGAAACCGCTCCAGTCCTCCGGCAGCGAAGGCGCAATATGAAGCTTGCCGTTGGTTCGGGTGATGCCGAGAATACCCTCGATCGCAGCCCGATAGAGCCAGCCGGCCGAACCCGTATACCAGCTCCAGCCACCACGACCCGCATAGGCACCCTCACCATAAACATCCGCTGTCACCACATAGGGTTCGACCCGATAGGTTTCAGACGATGCCGCATCAAGGGCATGATTAACCGGGTTGAGCAGCTTGAAGCAGTTCCAGGCCTCCTGGGCGCGGCCCTGTCGTGCAAGGGCAAGCACCACCCAGGTCGCCGCATGGGTATATTGTCCGCCGTTTTCACGTACACCCGGCGGATACCCCTTGATGTAACCCGGATCATGCGGCGCACGCGAGAAGGGCGGCGTGAACAGGCGGATGATGCCCGTCTGCTCATCGACCAGATGCTCCATGACGGCATCCATCGCCTGCCGCGAGCGGCCTTCCTCGCCCTCGCCGGAGAGAACGCTCCAGCTCTGACCGAGTGAATCGATCCGGCACTCCTCGCTTTCGGCGGAACCGAGCGGCGTGCCGTCATCGAAGTAGCCGCGACGGTAATAGCTGCCGTCCCAACCCGCCGTTTCCAGCGCCTTGCGCAGCTTTTCCCGGTGCGACGCCCATCTGCCGACGCGGTCAGTATCACCGCGCTTTTCGGCGATCTCGATGAAATCGCGCAAGGCCCCGGCCAGGAACCAGCCGAGCCAGACACTAGTGCCCTTTCCGCCAACG
Source organism: Rhizobium oryzihabitans (assembly GCF_010669145.1). Taxonomy (NCBI): domain Bacteria; kingdom Pseudomonadati; phylum Pseudomonadota; class Alphaproteobacteria; order Hyphomicrobiales; family Rhizobiaceae; genus Rhizobium; species Rhizobium oryzihabitans. The sequence goes on along the minus strand of NZ_CP048632.1, from coordinate 2,358,769 downwards.
CCGACGCGGTTCATGCCGTCGTTCCAGTCACCGCCGAGGATCAACGGCAGGCCATTTTCTCCGGTGCGATGGATGGCAAGATCGAGAGCCAGCGCCGCATGTTCGTAAAGGCTTGCGGATCTGTCGCTCGTCTCCGGCTGGAAGAAGGCATCGTGCTGACCCGGCATCAATGCCGGCCCCTTAATGAAGGGGATGCTTTCGTCGAGAATGGCACTATCGCCCGTAGCGGAAACATACTGGTTGATCGCATAAGCGAGCCAGACAACGTCGTCCGAGATGGTCGTGCGCACGCCGGCACCGGTCAAAGGCAGCCACCAATGCTGCACGTCACCTTCTGCAAACTGACGGCCTGCCGCACGCAGAATCTGCTTGCGGGCGAGATCCGGCTGATAAAGCAGGAAGGCGAGCGTATCCTGAAGCTGGTCACGGAAACCGAAGGCACCGCTCGACTGGTAAAAGGCGGTACGCGCCAGGATACGGCATGCCAGTGCCTGATAGGGCAGCCAGCTGTTGACCATATGGTTGAAGCCGGCATCCGGCGTGGAAACCTGCAACTGGCCGGTAAAGCCCGTCCAGAACGCCTTGCTTTCGTCCAGCACCGACTGGAAATCCGCCTGGCGAACGTCCTTCACCAGCGCTTCGGCCTCCTCCGCATTGTCGGCATCGCCGAGAATGAAGGTCATGTGCCGTTCTTCGCCCGGCTTCAGGTGGATTTCCTGCATCAAGGCGGCGCAGGGATCACCATCCACCTCGGTGCTGCCACTGAGTGCGGCACCGGACACGATGCCCTGCGGGGCCTGCGGCGTACCGAAGCGGCCGATGAATTCCCGGCGGCTGGTGGTGAAACCGCTTGCCTCGCTATCGAGCGTGAGGAACGAGGTGCGGGCGCTGTAATCGATGCTGTAGGGATTCGAAGCAAAGATCGCATTGCTGCCCGCATCATGTCTGCTCAGGATGAACGGCGCGGACTTCTGGCCGTTATTGCCGAGTACCCATTCCACATAGGCGTAGACCTTCAGGCGGCGGCTCTTCGAGCCCTTGTTGCGAACGATGACCTGCGAGAACTTGACCGGTTTTTCGCGGTCAACGGTCTGTGTCACCTCAACTTCGAGCGTATCCGCAACGCCTGTCAGCACGGAGTAGCCGAGACCATGGCGGGTTTCGAACATGGCTTCCGGATCGCGCGACAGCGCGGCACAGGGCGTATAGAGCTTCCCTGTTTCCACATCGGCGACATAGAAGGCCTCACCCGGCCGGTTGATGACCGGATCGTTGCTCCAGGGCGTCAGCTGATAGTCGCGCGAATTGCGGCTCCAGCTGAAACCGGCGCCTTCGGCCGAAATATGGAAGCCGAAATTCTCGTTCGAGATGACGTTGATCCACGGGTGCGGTGTGGACTGCCCGCCATGCAGGCGCACGACATATTCCTGGCCGCTTTTGGCGAAACCGCCGAAACCGTTCCAGAAATCGAGATCGCCCGCATCCTCGACCGGTTCCGCAATGGGGAAAGCCGGCACAGGCAGACGCGCTTGCGCGGCGTCGGGGCCACGGTGGGCCGCAAACAGCGATACTGCGCGGTTGATCTGGTCAACGATCTTGCCGTTACGCACGTGCAGAACGACGCGGGAAGCCGCCAGAAGCGCGGTCCAGGTCTCTTCATCCATCAGGTCACGGCGCACCGAGAAGACGTGCGGACGACCGCCATCGGCGGGATTGATGCGGCGCTGCGCCTCGGAAATGTGATCGAGCGCATGCTGCATGTCCTGTGCGTAGGACGCAGCCCGTTCGTTGACGATGACAAGATCGAAGATCACGCCGCGCGAACGAAGATATTCATGCGCGCTCAGCGCTTCGCGGGCGATATCCATATCCATATCGTCGTTGATGCGCAGGCTGAAGATCGGGAAATCGCCCGAAATGGCAAGCGGCCAAAGCGCCCGCTGCGAAGCGAGGCCCGTTTTCAGCGTTTCCGAATCGGCACGCAGATGCATGTCGGGATAGGTCAGATAACGGCCGAGATGCTGGAAGGCTGCCGCCTGCTGAGAGGTCACGCCCACATGGCGCATCTGCACCTGCGTACGCGTCCAGGCATGCACGAGTTCATGCGCAAAAGCGTCCGGATGGCGGTAACGGTCGATCGCCTTGTCGACTTCCTCGCGGCTCGGCGCGGCAATCGTCCAGAAGATCACGCTCACTTTCTTGCCGGCCGGTACGCGCACGGTGCGGCGCAGCGACAGTATGGGATCGAGCGTGAAGCCATCGGTGCTTGACAGCGTGGCACCGGCATCGAAAGCCGCCGCCTCGCCAAGCGACCGGCCACGGCCGATGAACTTGGCGCGATCCGTCTCGAATTCCGTCGGGCGCGACGGGCCGGCATTGTCGGCGGCAAGATGCGCGATGACGGTGCCGGGCTCGTTCGGGCTGCGGCGGTTGCGCCAGGCGCGGATGACATCGCCGCGCCGGCCGATCTCCGTCTGCACGAACATGCGCGAGAACAGCGGATGGGCGTTGTCATCGTCCTCCGACGCAATGACCGGCTCCATATAGGAGGTCACTTCGATGTAGCGATCCTCGGAACCGACATTGAGCAGGGTGACGCGGCGGCCTTCGGCATCATGCTCGGTGGCAACGATGCATTCGACCACGCTCTGCAGATCGCCTGTGGTCTTGTGGAACTCGGCCTTGTCGTCGGTGAAGATCGTCTTGGTCTTTTCACCTTCGATGACGCGCGGCTCGGCCGTCGCACTCCACCACTGTCCGTTGGTGGTGTCGCGCAGGAAGATGAAGGTGCCCCAGCGGTCCTCGGTCGGATCGGCTTTCCAGCGGGAAATCGCCTGGCCGTTCCACTTCGAATAACCCGCACCCGTCGAGGTGAGCATCGTCGAATAGTGGCCATTCGAGAGGAACACCACTTCGCGGTCGCGGACGGCCGGATCGGCAATGGAGCGCACTTCCGCGCGCAGCAGGTCGGCCTGCTCCTTGCCGGGGGTCTCCGGCTCGTATTTGGCGCTCATGACAGGCACTTCGCGCGGTGCCTTTTCCTGAAGCAGGAGTTCGGCGGCCTCGATCACCGGGTCTGAATGGAAGAGTTCGCGCAGCACGCCGTCAAAGGCGACGTTGGCGACGGCCGCAATCGACATGCCATGGTGGTGGGCATAATAATTGTAGACCACCGCGCAGACCTTGCCGTCAGGTACGCGTGTCGGCGTGAAATCCACCGCATCGTGGAAACCGTACTGGCCGAGTGCGCCAAGCTTGCGCAGCTTGTCGAGGTTTTCCAACGCACCGTCAGGATCGTACTGGCTGGCGAGGATCGACGCGTAAGGCGCGATCACCGCATTCTGGCCAAGGCCGCGTTTCAGACCGAGCGTCGGTACGCCGAAGTTGGTGTACTGGTAATTCATATTGTGATCGCGGGCGTTGAACGCCGCTTCGGAAATGCCCCACGGCGTGCCAAGACGGCGACCGTGATTCATCTGTTCCTTGACGATCAGATTGTTGGTCTGGTTGAGAATGCCACCCTGACGCTCCTGCATGACGAGCGGCGGCATCAGATATTCGAACATCGAGCCGGACCAGGAGACCAGCGCGCCCTGCGCGCCGATCGGCACGACCTGACGGCCGAGACGGTACCAGTGCTCGGTCGGCAGATCGCCCTTGGCGATGGCGAAGAGGCTGGTCAGGCGGCATTCGGAGGCGAGAAGGTCGTAGCACGCCTCGTCCAGCTCCTTGCTTTCGACGCGATAGCCGATCGACAGAAGACGGCGATCCTTGCGGTAAAGGAACGTGAAATCCATCGAGAAGGCGAGGTTGCGGCTGCGGTCGCGCAGCGATGCGAGACGCTGGCGCAGCGGCTCCATATTGGTGAGGTCGATGGCGCTGTCGGAAATATGCGCCTCGCAGGATTCCACGAGCAACTGCGCCCAGCGGGTCACTTCCGCGCTCTGCGTGGACTTCACCTCATGGTCGACATTGGTTGCAAGCTTCTGGATGTCGCGTGCCAGCACCGCAAGATTGATGACGCGGATGGATGCGAATTCATGCTCGCGCTTGACGGAGGCCAGAGCATTCGAGAAACCGATGATGCGCTCTTCGAGGCGGCGATGCAGCGGACGCAGGTTCTTGCGGTCGTCGGGCAACGCCTTCAGCGTTTCGCGCAGAATGCCGGCGACATCACCAATGCCGTCCAGATTGCCCTGAAGATGGGCAGAGGGTGCTTCCGCCCAATCGCGGCAGGCGGACGAAACCGCAATCAGGTGGCCGGCGAGATTGCCGCTGTCCACCGCCGAAACATAGCGGGGTCCAAGCGTCTGCAAGGTGTCGGTATGATACCAGTTGTAGAGATGGCCGCGATGTTTCTCCATCTTTTCAACGGTCTGGATCGTATTCTCGATCCGCTCCAGAGTATCGGCAAAGCTGATCCAGCCGAACTGGCGCGCCGAAATGACGGACAGGAGATAGACGCCGATATTGGTGGGCGAGGTACGCGAAGCGACGATCGGCTCCGGCGTTTCCTGGAAGTTGTCAGGCGGCAGGTGATTTTCCTGCGGCGTCACGAAAGCCTCGTAATAACGCCACGTGCGACGTGCGATTTTGCGAAGCTCGAAGGAGACATGTTCCGAAACGAACAGCCGGTCCTCGGTTTCGGCCGACTGGCTGACATACCAGGCAACGGCAGGCGACAGGACCCAGAGCAGCGTGAAGGGAATGCCGATCAGGAAGGCGTTGTCGCCGGGCAGCGCCGCAAACAAAAGGCCAAGCATGGCAACGACGGGCGCATGCCACATCTGACGGAAATAATAGGTGATGCCGCCCTGCGCGCTGGACTGCATGCTGGCGGCGGTACGCCATTCCAGCATCAGCTTGTGGCTGACGAGCAGACGGTAAAGCGAACGGGCAATCGCATCGGTCATCATGCAGGCGGAATCGGCGATGAAGACGATGCGCAACGCGACTTGCGCATTGGTGGCGCGGATTTCCGACCAGATGGTGTGGAAATGCGCCTGCGGTACGATGTCGGTGGAACGCGGCACGAGGCCGGAAAGCAGGGAAAGCGTGGGCGCGACGAACAGCGAGAAGATCAGCAGGATCTGCCAGATCAAGGCGCCGAGCGGATCCATGAAATACCAGCCGAGGATCGACGCGAAGAACCAGGCGATCGGCGTCAGCGAACGACGCAGATTGTCGACCATTTTCCAGCGGCCGATGGCGGTGACGCCACGGGCACGGTCGAGAATATAGGGCAGCAGCTGCCAGTCGCCACGGGCCCAGCGATGTTGGCGCGAGACTTCCACCTCGTAGCGGGTCGGGAAATCCTCGACCAGCTCCACATCGGTCACCAGCGCGCAACGCGCAAACGATCCTTCGAGCAGATCGTGGCTGAGAACGGAGTTTTCCTCGATACGGCCCTTCAGGGCCGCCTCGAATGCATCAACGTCATAAAGGCCCTTGCCGGTGAAAGTGCCCTCGGACGTCAGGTCCTGATAAACGTCGGAAACCGTAAAGACGTAAGGATCGATACCGCGGTTGATCGAGAAGACGCGCTGGAAGACGGATGCATCCTTGCCGGTCGTGAGCGAGGGCGTTACGCGCGGCTGCAACAGGCCGTAACCTTCGACGACACGGCCGGATTGCGGATCGATAACCGGACGGTTGATCGGGTGATGCATCTTGCCGACGAGCTTGGTCACCGCATCGCGCATCAGGCGCGTATCGGCATCCAGAGTCATGACGTATTTGACGTCCGCCGGTACGATGTTCGCGCCGCTGAGGAACGTCGTGTCCTTGTCCCCGCGCAGCAGCATGTTCAACTCATGCAGCTTGCCACGCTTGCGCTCCCAACCCATCCAGCAGCCTTCAGCCGGATTGTAGATGCGGCGGCGGTGCAGCAGGTAAAAACGCGTCTTGCCGTCAAAAGCGTAACGGCTGTTCAGCGCCGCAAGCTCGCGCTTGGCATAGTCGAGAATCTCGAGATCGTCGTCGGACTGTTCGTATTGCGCATCGCGCCAGTCGCTCACCAGCGAGAAATAGATCTCGCCATGCGGATTGGCGAGATAATGCACCTCGATATTCCGCATCATCTCGTCGACGCTGTCGCGGCTGGTCAGCATGCAGGGCACGGCGACCAATGTGCGGGCATCCTGCGGAATACCGTTCTTGAACTCGTATCCGACCAGGCGGAACGGTTTCACGAAGAATGTGACGAGCGTGTTGAAGAGGCCGGTCGCGCCTTCCGAGGCAGGCAGTGCGAACATCAGCAGGAAAGCGGTCACCACATACCACGGCATGCCCGCTTCCGCCAGGAACCAGCCCACCGCCAGCATGACCAGCGCAGTGATCATAAGCACCGGTGCCGCGATCGCGAGCCAGTTGAACTTGCGCATTGAGCGGACGATATGCTGCGACACCAGCGGCCGGTAACCCAGCGCCTTTTCAAGCTCAAACCGGCGCTGGCCGACAAGCACGGAGCCGACATTGACGCGCTGGTTTTCAGCCGCCTCCGCAGGCATATCGGATCGCGCCATTTCAACGGCGGCGCGCGCAACTTCCACTTCGGTCTTGGGGGAACGGCGCGCCAGGAGCTCGATGGTGTTGCGATAGGTGTTGCGGGAACCGAAGTCGAGAACCTCGTAGTCGGTTTCCTCACGCAGGACCTTGTCGATATGGCTGACTTCCTCGAACCATACCGACCATTCCGTATCGTCGATTTCGCGCAGGCTCTTGACGATATTGCCCATCGTCACATTGCCGGAGGCCAGGCGATTATGTTCCGACATCATGACGTTTTCGGCGTCGGTGCCGGCGGCATGCAGGCGCTCTTCGAGCCAGGCCACCGCAAAACCCGATGTCTGCGAGCCGTTTCTCAGGCGATAGAGGAACTGCGTTGCGAAAGTCGGGTCGTCGACCAGCGTATCGACCTGCTTCAGAAGGGCTGCGGAGGCTTCTGCATCGTTGAGACGAATGATCTCGTCAACGACCTCGTTCGCCTTCTGGCGCATGCGGCGCGAGCGCTCCACACGGATGGAGATGCGGCGCAGATTTTCGATGAGGACAAAACGGATGATCGACGGCAGCGCCCACAATTCGCCGATCTGCAGCGTCTTCGAGGTCTGGTAGCCATCCACCAGCGCCGTCATGTTCTCGCGCGAAACCGTGCTGTGGGTATGGGCGACATAAAGCCAGCCGAGCGCCATCACCCGCGGGATCATCACGCCGCCAACCGTCATGGTCGGCAGCTGGCGATAGAATTTGCGCGGGAAATCGCGGCGGACTTCCTGGATCGCCTCTTCGATGACGTAGTGATTGTCGAGCAGCCATTCCGCAGCGGGCGTAATCGTCGCGCCATTTTCCGCGTCGACCGCCGTCGTGCGATAAACCCTGAGGATTTCCTTTTCGTTCTCGCGATGACGCTCGAAGAAATCGAACTCCATGAAGCCTGGAAGGCTGTCGGCACCGTCACGGGAAAGCGCGGCGCCCGCATCATGCAGTTCCTCGACCGTCATATAGGACGCGCGGATCGAATCATTATGATCGATCTGCTTCGTCTCGGAATCACGGGCGGCGGCGGTCGGGGTAATATGAAATGACATCGGGCTCGTATTCTGAACTTTAGGGATACTTGTTCGACTTGACCGTCATTTTCGTCCGTGGCGGGAACACGCACGAAATCGGGCCACGCTATATTTATGACTTATCCTGAACCTTCGGTGAACCGGACTGCCCGCCTTGCGGAGCGGATCGTCAGACGGCGCATATCCGCAGGCGCGATGTCCCGCGGCGCAATCATTCCGAGATGTCTGCAAAGCCGGGGATCGGTCTGAAAAGGAGATTTTGGGCGACAGGAAAACTTTGTCCTGCGGCACGGCAACGCCGTTCCGACCGGATTTCGCTCCCTCCTCGACGGCGAAAATTGTTCGCGCAACGCCCGATAGTCCCCCGTTGACAACCTGAAGGGCAACACAGGGCCAAGAAGACCCGCGCCACATCCGAAAGGAGCTAATGCCCCAGGACGTCAATAGTTCCATGCCACCTGTCGCGGCACGATGCAAGCGCTGAATTTCAGGGCATTTCGGGTGCTGCAACACCCCTTACCTGCAACGCCATATGCTGCTATGTCCTTGCTGAAAGACGCCGGAAAAAAGCGGCGAAAACCGGGACTTCGAAAATGACCAGACAGACCGCAGACATCGCATCCTTCGCAAACCACATGCCGGATGTGGTGGCGATCCGCCACCACCTGCACCGCAATCCGGAAATCGGCCTTTCGGAGTTCAAAACCGCGGACTTCATTGCCGAACAGCTGGTGGAGATGGGCTACGAAGTGACACGCGGGCTTGCCGGAACCGGCATCGTCGCCACGCTGCGCCATGGCGACAGCCCGCGAACGCTCGGCATTCGCGCCGATATCGACGCCCTGCCGATCCATGAGGAGACCGGAGCGGATTATGCGAGCGCCAACGAAGGCGTTATGCATGCCTGCGGCCATGACGGACATACGGCCATGCTTCTCGGCGCAGCGAAGATCATCGCCGAGCGCAAGAATTTCGACGGAACCCTGCATCTGATCTTCCAGCCGGCTGAGGAAAACTTCGGCGGCGCCCGCATCATGATCGAGGACGGGCTGTTCGACCGCTTTCCCTGCGATGCGGTTTTTGCCCTTCATAACGATCCCGGCGTACCCTTCGGGCAATTCGTGCTGCGTGACGGGCCGGTCCTTGCCGCAGTCGATGAATGCAGGATCACCGTCAACGGTTATGGCGGCCACGGCGCGGAACCACAGGACGCGGCCGACCCCATCGTTGCCGGCGCGAGCATCATCATGGCTTTGCAGACCGTGGTGTCCCGCAACATCCATCCGCAACTCTCGGCCGTCGTCACCGTCGGCGCATTCCATGCCGGTGCTGCCAGCAATGTCATTCCCGAAAAGGCGGAGATGTTGCTTACCATCCGCTCCTTCGACGCAGGCGTGCGCGACGAGCTGGAAAAGCGCATCCGGGCGATCGCCGAAGGCCAGGCGGCCAGCTACGGCATGAGCGTCACCATCGACTACGAGCGCGGTTACAACGCGACGGTCAACCACAAGGCGGAAACGGATTATGTCGCCGATCTGGCCCGCCGTTTTGCCGGGGCCGAAAAGGTGGCTGAGATGCAGCGCCCGTCGATGGGCGCCGAAGACTTCGCCTACATGCTGGAAAAGCGGCCCGGCTGCTATTTCTTCCTTGGCACCGCGCGTACCGATAACGATCCGCCGCTGCACCATCCGAAATTCGATTTCAACGACGATATCCTGCCGATCGGAACCGCTTTCTGGGTCGATCTGGCAGAGGACTATCTCAAGGCGCGATAAACATGAAAAGGCCGGTCGGAGGAGCGACCGGCCTTTTATTCTCAAGCTTCCTGATGGGAAAAGTCGGGAGGATCAGGGAACGAGACCGAAGATAACGGCGGCGACAAAAGCCACGCACACGCCGACAAGAGCCGCATGAACAGAATCCCGCCAGTTGCGCGGCGACTGGGGCTGCGAGACAAAGTCTTTTACTTTTCCTGCCTTGGAATAAGACATTGTACACTCCCTTCCTGATCGGCCCTTCGAAGCGGGCACTGCTCATTTCCACTAGAGAATAGCTTTATTCACCACCGTTTCAGTAGAGATAAAATTCCATAAGATCGGTGCATCGGGAAAAATACGGATCGCGACTTGCCCACCGGCAAGCATCATTCTACCCATTGCGCAGGATCAACGCGGCGGATGGCATTTCCGTTCAAAATCATCGCAGGGTCGGACAAGGACAATGACGGATATCGACGCCATCATCATCGGGGCCGGGGTGATAGGACTGGCGACGGGTCGTGAACTGGCAATGCGCGGCCTCTCCGTCATCATCCTCGAAAGCGAAAAGGAATTCGGCTCCGCCACCTCTTCGCGTAACAGCGAAGTCATTCACGCCGGGCTTTATTATCCGGCCGGAACCCTGAAGGCCCGCCTCTGCGTGGAAGGCAAAAAACAGCTCTATGCCTTCTGCCAAAGCCACGGCGTTGCGCACCGCCGCTGCGGCAAGCTCATCGTGGCGGCAGACGAGGCGGAAACGGCCCTGCTGGCCGGACTGAAGGACAAGGGTTACGCCAATGGCTGCAACGACCTCGAACTGATCGACGCGGAACACGCGCTCTCGCTCGAACCCGCACTCACCTGCGCAGCCGCCCTGCACTCGCCCTCGACCGGCATCATCGACAGCCATGGCTATATGCTGGCGCTGCTCGGCGACGCGGAAGACCATGGCGCGGCCCTTGCGCTCAACGCCCCCTTCGAAAGGGCGGAAGCGACCGAAGAGGGTTTCCTTGTTGATGTGGGCGGGAAAGAACCTCTCAGCCTGACATGCGGGCTGCTCGTCAATTCCGCCGGCCTTCTGGCGCCGATGGTGGCCAAAAAGATCGAGGGATTGCCGGAGCATGCGATACCGCAAGCGCGTTTCGCCAAGGGCAGCTATTTTTCGCTGGCCGGTAAGTCACCTTTTTCACGGCTCATCTACCCGGCACCGCACACCCACGGCCTTGGCGTGCATCTGACGCTTGATCTGGCCGGTCAGGCGCGTTTCGGGCCGGATGTGGAGTGGGTGGATACCGTGGATTATGCCGTCGATCCCCGCCGCATGGAGGGTTTCGGCGACGCCATACGCCGCTATTGGTCAGGCCTTCCCGAACATGCACTCACCCCGGCCTATTCCGGCATCCGCCCGAAAATTTCAGGTCCCGACGAACCGGCCATGGACTTCCGCATCGACGGGCCGGAAAAACACGGCCTTGCCGGCCTCGTCAATCTTTTCGGCATTGAAAGCCCCGGCCTGACCGCATCGCTGGCGATCGCCAATGAGGTCGCGGCACGGCTCGGGGCCTGATCTCAGCCAAATCGGGATAGCGCGTCCGCCATGATGCCCGGATCGACATTGCCGCCAGAGGCGACGGCAATTACGGTTTCGCTCTCCAGCTCGTCGCCGTGAAACAGCGCCGCTGCCAGCGCTACCGCGCCACCCGGCTCGACGACGACCTTCAGCCGGTTGAAGGCGAGAACCATAGCCCGCAGCGCTTCCTCCTCGGTCACGGCGATGCCTTTTCCGCAAAGCCCCGCCATGATCGGGAAGGTGATGTTACCGGGTTGCGGCGTGACGATCGCGTCGCAGATCGAACCGGATGTCGTGGCGTTACGCTCGATCCTGCCCGAGGCTAGGGAGCGCGCCACATCGTCGAACCGCTCCGGTTCCGACGTCCTGACCTTGTAGTTCGGCGCTTTCGCTGCAAGTGCCAGGGAAATGCCGGAGGTGAGGCCGCCGCCACCGCAGGGCACCAGAACCTCGGCCGCATCGATGCCCAGCTCCGCGCCCTGTTCGCCAATCTCCAGCCCCACCGTGCCCTGTCCGGCAATGACCAGCGGTTCGTCATAGGGCCTGATCAGCGTCAGCCCACGCTCGCGAGAAATGCGATCTCCGATGGCGTCGCGATCTTCGTTCGCCCGGTCATAGAGCACCACCTCCGCGCCATAGGCCCGGGTATTGTCGATTTTGATCTTCGGCGCATCGGACGGCATGATGATGACGGCGGGAACATTGTGCAGCCGGGCGGCAAGCGCCACGCCTTGCGCATGGTTGCCGGAGGAAAAGGCGATCACGCCTTTGGCCCGCACCGCAGCCGGCAGACCTGATACCGCCGACCAGCCGCCGCGAAATTTGAAGGAACCCGTCCTCTGCAGGCATTCGGCTTTCACGAAAAGTCTCCGCCCGGCAATATCGTCCAGAAAATGCGACGACAGAAGCGGTGTCCGTACCGCATGGTTGCCGATGCGCTCGCGCGCCGCCTCGATCATCGAAATATCTGTCATGCCCTGCCCCTGTAATGCGGATTTGGCAGTACATTAGGAGGTCGCGATCAAATGCGAAACCGTCCGGAAAAGAAAAATCCCCGGTCTTGGCCGGGGATTTCTCGTCATCTTCGTTCAGTGATTGTGCCGGGGCATCTTCTCGGCAATCCGGCGGAAATCCGCGGCCCCTTCCAGAACCGCGCCATCCGAAAGCTGCGTCACCGACTGGCGGTAGATGCGCTGCCAGGGCGTTGCATCCGCAGGAACGGCGGGAATGCCATCGGCCTTGCGGGCTGCAAGCTCCGCCTCCGCCACCAGCACATTGCATTGGCCCTGATTGAAATCGATGCGGATCACATCGCCGGTGCGGAGCCATGCCAGTCCGCCGCCTGCGGCACTTTCCGGTGAGGCGTTGAGAATGGACGGGCTGTCCGCCGTTCCCGATTGCCGGCCATCGCCGATCGTCGGCAGGCTGGTAATGCCCTTTTTCAACAGCGCGTCCGGCGGCTGCATGTTCACGACCTCGGCCGAACCCGGCCAGCCGAGCGGCCCCGCCCCGCGAATGACGAGAATGGTGCGCTCATCGATATCCAGCGCTGGATCGTTGATGCGGGCATGATAGTCTTCCGAACCATCGAACACCACGCATTTGCCCTCGAAAATTCCCTCGCGTCCCGGCTCGCTCAGATAACGCTGGCGGAATTCCGCCGAAATCACGCTCGTCTTCATGATGGCGAAATCGAACAGATTGCCCTTGAGAACGAGGAAACCGGCCCGCTCTTTCAGCGGCTTGTCGTAAGGCAGGATCACGTCGCGGTCAGTCGATTCCCGGCCTTCCAGATTTTCCGCCATGGTCTTGCCAGTCACGGTCGGACAGCCCCCATTGAGCTTACCAGCCTTCAGAAGCTCCCACATGATGGCGGGCGTGCCGCCGGCGCGGTGATATTTCTCACCCAGCCATTTGCCGGCAGGCTGGACATTGGCGATGAGCGGAATGTCGTAACCGTGGACCTGCCAGTCCTCCTCGCGAAGCTCGACGCCCGCATGTTTGGCCATCGCCGCCAGATGAGGCTGGGCATTGGTGGAGCCGCCGATTGCCGAATTGACGCGGATAGCGTTTAAAAACGCCTCGCGCGTCATGATGTCGGAAGGCTTGATGTTTTCGACAACAAGTTCGACGGCGCGGCGGCCGGTGCGATAGGCCATCTGACCGCGTTCGCGGTAAGCGGCAGGGATCGCGCCGCAGCCGGTCAGCGACATGCCGAGCGCTTCCGCCATGGCATTCATGGTCGATGCCGTACCCATGGTATTGCAGTGACCGACGGAAGGCGCGGATTCCAGCGCCGCCTGCAGGAATTCCTCGCGGGTGATTTCGCCCGCACCGTATTTGCGGCGCATGCGCCAGATGACGGTACCGGAGCCGACCAAATCGCCATCATGGTACCCGTCGAGCATCGGCCCGCCGGACAAGACGATGGCCGGAATATCGACAGTACTAGCCGCCATCAGCGCCGAAGGCGTTGTCTTGTCGCAGCCCGTGGTCAAAACGACGCCATCGAGCGGATAGCCGTAAAGCACTTCCACAAGGCTGAGATAGGCGAGATTGCGGTCAAGCGCCGCTGTCGGGCGCTTGCAGTTTTCGAACATCGGATGGGTCGGAAACTCGATGGGGATGCCGCCCGCATCACGGATGCCGTCGCGCACCCGCTTGACCAGTTCCACATGGACGCGGTTGCACGGCGTCAGGTCGCTGCCGCTCTGGGCAATGCCGATGACCGGCTTGCCGGAACGCAGCTCCTCCGGCGTCACGCCATAATTCATGAAACGCTCCAGATAGAGCGCCGTCATGTCGAGATGGTCAGGATTGTCGAACCAGTCTTGGGATCGCAGGCGGCGTGCGGGTGTCTTCTCGTCACTCATGAGATCGCCTCAGCCCTGTTCGCGGTTATTGAGTTTTTCGAGGTAGAGCAGGATGCCGCTATGATCGATATCGGCGCCGCCATCACCCACGAAGTCGTCGAATTCCCGCGTCACCTGCTGGGTCAGAGGCAATGTCAGAGACAGATCCTTCGCCGTTGCCAGCACGCCGTTCAGATCCTTGAGCTGGAACTTGGAAGGGCCACCCGGCACGAAATCGCGCTTCACCATGCGTTCGCCATGCAGCTCCAATATCCGGCTTTCGGCAAAACCGCCGCGAATGGCGTTGCGGAACCCTTCACGCGATGCACCGCCCGCTTCCACCAGCATCATCGCCTCTGCTACCGCGCCGATGGTGATGGCGACGATCTGCTGATTGGCGAGCTTGCAGAGCTGACCCGCACCCGAGGGACCGACATAGGTAAGCCTGCCCATCGGCGCAAATACGTCGGACAGACCGGATACCAGCGCTTCGTCCCCGCCGGCCATGATGGCCAGCGTGCCCGCGGTTGCGCCCGGCACACCGCCGGAGACCGGTGCATCAATATGATGAATGCCGAGAGCCTTCAGCCGAGAGGAGTGGTCGCGCGCAATAGGCGGTGCAATCGAGCTGCTGTCGATTACGACCGCGCCTTTTTCCAGCGCTTCGGCCACTCCGGCCTCGAACAGCACCTCGCCCACGGCTTTGCCATCGCTCAGCATGGTGATGACGATATCGGCACCCTTGGCGGCCTCGGCCGGCGATGCCGCGAGAACCGCGCCATCGGCAACCAGCGCCTCAGCCTTTTCGACGCTGCGGTTCCAGACCGAAACCGAAAAACCGGCACCCAGCAGACGCCTGGCCATCGGCCCGCCCATCAGGCCGGTGCCGATAAAGGCGACCGACCGCTTCTTCTCCTCCCCACTGATACTCATTTCAGCGAACCTCCCAGTTCGTCCTCGATATGAACCTGAATGATCTCCTCGAAGGAGCTTTCGGCCGTAAAGCCAAGTTCGCGGGCACGCTTTGCTTCGAAACCGGGCGCCCAGCCTTCGCACATGCGCATGATCATCTCATTGGGCTCGCGGCGGATGAGGGCAACGGCCTTTTCGCCGGCAACCTTGCGCAGTGCTTCGATCTGTTCGCCAACGGTGGCGCTGAGGCCGGGCATGGACAGGTTGCGGCGCGGACCGACCTTATCCACGTCGATCGTTGCGCCATGGATCAGGAAGCCGACGGCGGAACGCGGCGAGGCGTGCCAGTGGCGAATGCTTTCCGGCACCGGCAGAACCGCTTCCTGGCCGACCAGCGGCTCGCGCAGGATATTGGAGAAGAAGCCGGAAGCGGCCGCATTCGGCTTGCCGGGACGGATGCAGATGGTCGGCAGGCGAATGCCGATACCGTCGAAGAAACCGCGACGGCTGTAGTCGGAGAGCAGCAGTTCGCAGATCGCCTTCTGCGTGCCGTAGCTGGTCAACGGCGTGGTGTGGAATTCATCCGGGATCGGATAGGGAAGCGGCGCACCGAAGACGGCGATCGACGAGGTGAAGACCACGCGCGGCTTGTAACCATCCTTGCCGTTGGCAATGCGGATGGCGTCGAAGAGATAACGCGTGCCATCGAGATTGATGCGGTAGCCCTTGTCGAAATCGAGCTCGGCTTCGCCGGACACGATGGCAGCGAGGTGAAAGATGGCGTCTGGACGGGCCTCAACCAGCTTTTCAGCCTCGCCCGGCGCAGACAGATCCGCCGCGCGCGCATCGACCACTCCCGAAAAACCGGCGGGCGCTTCAGGCTGGAAAACGTCGATAAGTGTGAACTTGTCGATCGGCTTGCCACCAAGCGATCCGTCCTTGACGAGGCGCTGCGTCAGCTTGCGGCCAACCATACCTGCGGCGCCGATGATTGCGATATGCATGTCTTCCTCCTCTTTGTCCCGGTCATTCTCCCGAGACCGAAAAAACATCATCGGCCAGTCGACCGATAAATTAGCTTGTAAGGTTGTCTGATAACCTTATATGATCGGATTGAAAATAGTATTTTTTCACAAACCGGCAAAAGCAAGGGCGAAAGACCCTTGTCCGGGTATTTTAGGGCGGATTGGACGGAGAGGGTGGAATGACGATCGTGAGCGAACACGATATCGAGGAATTGCGGTTCTCGTTGAAAAACAGGCTCGGCGAGGCTGTGCTGCTGACATCGCAGGAAGACATGCTGCGCTATTGCCGCGACTGGCACGGCGACGTCACCAGTTCTGCCGTGGCCGTCATCCGCCCCCGGTCAACCAAGGAAGTCTCCGACACGGTTCGCGCCTGCGCCGAACTCGGCCTCTCGATCATTCCCCAGGGCGGCAATACCGGTCTTGTTCTGGGCGGCATTCCCGATGCGCCGAAGCGGCAGGTCGTGCTGAGCCTCGAGCGCATGAACGCCATCCGCACCATAGACAGCGACGATTTTTCGGCCGTCGTCGAAGCCGGCTGCATTCTGTCGGAATTCAAGGATGCTGTTCAGGACAAGGGAATGTTCTTCCCGTTGTCGCTTGGCGCACAGGGCAGCTGCCGCATTGGCGGCAACGTCTCCACCAATGCCGGCGGCATCAATGTGCTGCGCTACGGCATGACCCGCGAACTGGTGCTGGGTCTCGAAGTGGTATTGCCTGATGGCACCATCTGGAATGGCCTGTCGACGCTGCGCAAGGACAATCGCGGCATCGATCTCAAGCAGCTTTTCATCGGCGCCGAAGGAACGCTCGGCATCATCACTGCCGTTGCCGTCAAGCTTTACCCCAATCCCGAACATGTCGAGACCGCACTGCTCGGCCTCAACTCGCTGGATGACGCCATCAAGCTTTACCGTCGCGCCCGCCGCGAATGCTGTGACCTGATGTCCGCCTTCGAATTCATGCCGCCCGTCGCCTTCACGCTGGCGATCGAGGCCATACCCGATCTCAAAATGCCGATCGCCGGCGATTATCCGGCCTATGTTCTGATGGAAATTTCAGGCTCCGGTCTGGTCGATACCGCGGACCTGATGGGACGCTTCCTCGAGGGCGTCATGGAAGACGGCCTGGTGCTGGACGGCGTCATCGCCTCCTCGCGCGCGCAGGCGCAGTCGCTGTGGCTTTTCCGCGAGGGGATGAACGAAGGCCAGGCGCTGCGCGGTAGCCATATGCGCACCGACATTTCGGTGCCGCTGTCCAAACTCGCGGCTTTCGTGGCCGAGGCGGAAGCGGAACTGGCGGAAAAGCTGCCGGAGTGCCTTGCCGTTTCCTACGGCCATGTCGGAGACGGTAACGTCCACCTCAACGTCCTGCCGCCCAACGGTTCGACGCCGGAGGAGCGCGACGCCTTCATCTACAAGTCGAAGACACTCGTTAACGAGGTCCTCGACCGCTACGTCGGCAGCATCAGCGCCGAGCACGGCATCGGCCGTCTGAAGCGCTCCGATTTCGAAAGCCGGCTATCTGATGTGCAGCGCCGGATGATCACGGGGCTGAAAAACGCCTTCGACCCCGACTTGCGGATGAATCCCGGTTGCCAGATCAGCCTGCAACCGGATAGCTAATCGAAGAATGGCAGAGGCGGCCGGGTACGCCGCCTTTGAAAACCCCGCTGGCGGCGAAGGAGGAAGTCGCTGCCGCGGGAGAAAACGAACCAATCGTTTCTGTGGAACGGGAGCAACCATGACGCTGGAGTTCAATCAGATACATCGCAACGACCATCTTCCCGGCCGGATCGCCGCGGAGATCGCCCGCGAGATCAATGATTCGAAACTCGGGCCGGGCGACAGGCTGCCGACGGAACATGTTCTGGCGAAAACCTTCGGCGTCAGCCGCTCGGTCATTCGCGAGGCGATCGCGCAACTGCGTAACGAGGGCTTTGTCGAAACGCGCCAAGGCGTGGGCGCATTCGTCACCGATCCCCGGCAGAGACTGTCCATCCGCATCGAGCGGTCCCGCCTGAACGACCCGGAAAATTTCCGCGATCTTTTCCAGCTTCGCATGCCGCTGGAAATCGAGGCCGCGGGCTTGGCCGCACTTCACCGCAGCCCACAGCAATTGGCGCGCCTGGCGGCAGCGCTCGAAAAGATGAAAACCGCCGACGACTGGTCGACGGAAGGCGTTGCGGCCGATCTCGACTTCCACCGCATTTTGGCGGAAGCGACTGAGAACGAATATTTCCTGATGTTCCTCGGCTTTATTGCGGAACGCATCAGCTCCGCCATCAACATCGCCTTCTCGCGCGCTGTTTTCGGAGAAATTCTCGAGGTGACGATCGCTGAACATGTGGCCATCTACGAGGCCGTCGAAAGCGCCGATGCGACTGCGGCAAAGAACGCCATGCGCAAGCACCTGATCGGCGCGGCAAGCCGGGTTAACCTCGAACTGGATATTTTCTAGAGGGTGGAATAAAGGACCGAACCGCAAAGCTATAGGACAGGTTTCACGGCTTTCCGGTAATCCAGAGGCGAAAGACGATAATTTTGTCCGCGAGACCGCTAGACTCGTCAGAAAAGTCATACTAAGAAGAATGGGATTAGGTTGTCAGACATCCAGACAATAAGACCGCAGGAGGCGGATTGTCCGGAGGCTGAAGGGGAGGACTACATGACCGGCACAAGGTCCATCGACGCTACCGCAATTTTGCCTGAAGATTTCCAGAACGCGCTGCTCGTCGGCCGCGTCTGGTCGAAAAGCGAAGGCGGTCCCTGCCCGGTCCTGCTCAAGGACGGCGTCCTTTACGACCTCACCTCTATCTCGCCCACCATGTCGGAACTTCTGGAAAAGACGGATCTGGTGGAGCGGCTCGCCGACACCGGCACTTTCGTCGCCCTCGGCTCGCTTGAAGCCTTTCTGGACGGCTCCGCCGGCGAACTTCTTGCCCCCAATGACATTCAGGCCGTCAAGGCCGCAGGCGTCACCTTCGCCGACAGCATGCTGGAACGCGTGATCGAAGAACAGGCCAAGGGTGACCCGCTTCGCGCGCAGGAAATCCGCGGAAGACTGGCACCGGTTCTCGGCGACAATCTGAAGGGACTTGAGGCCGGCTCCGAAAAGGCCGCCGAAGTGAAGAAACTGCTCCAGGAAATGGGCCTCTGGTCGCAATATCTGGAAGTGGGCATTGGCCCGGATGCGGAAATATTCTCCAAGGCACAGGCGATGGCCTCCGTCGGCTGCGGCGCGCTGATCGGCGTTCACCCGAAATCGCAGTGGAACAACCCGGAACCGGAAGTGGTGCTGGCCATCGCTTCCGACGGCCGCATCGTCGGCGCGACGCTTGGCAACGACGTCAATCTTCGCGATTTCGAAGGCCGTTCCGCCCTGCTTCTCAGCAAGGCGAAGGACAACAACGCTTCCTGCGCCATCGGTCCTTTCATCCGCCTGTTCGATGGCAACTTCACCATCGAAGACGTGAAGAAGTCGCAGATATCGCTTCTGGTCGAAGGCGAAGACGGTTTCACCATGACGGGCGTCAGCCCGATGCAGGCGATCAGCCGCACGCCGGAAAACCTTGCATCCCAACTTTTGAACCGCAACCATCAATATCCTGACGGTGCTGTCTTTTTCCTTGGCACGATGTTCGCGCCGGTGAAGGATCGCCATGGACCGGGTCTCGGTTTCACTCACTCCAAGGGTGACCGTGTCGAAATCTCCACGCCCAAGCTTGGCAAGCTGATCAATTGGGTCACGACGACCGACGAATGCCCGGAATGGACATTCGGCACGACGGCCCTGATGCGCAATCTGGCGAAACGAGGGCTACTCTAGATATTTCTTCGGGAGGGGAAAATGCAAAAGACCATCAATCTCTTTTACCGGATTCTCGAAATCATTCTCGTCCTGCTGCTCGCCGGCATGTCGATCATGGTCTTCGTCAACGTCGTCATGCGTTATACGATGAACTCCGGCATCAACATCTCGGAAGAACTGTCGCGATATTTCTTCGTATGGCTGACCTTCATCGGCGCCGTGCTGACCTTCCGCGAAAACAGCCACATGGGCATTGAAACGCTCGTGATGTTCCTGTCGCGCCGCGCCCGTATCGTCTGCATGATTGCGTCGAACATCATCATTCTGGCCTGTTCCGCCATCTTCTTCTGGGGAACGTGGAAGCAGTCCGCCATCAATGCCAGCATGCATGCGCCCGTCACCAAGCTTTCGATGATCTGGGTCTATGGCATTGGCATGTTCACCGGCGGCCTGATGTTCATCATCGCACTGGAACGCCTGTACCGCTATGTGACCGGTCGCGTGACAGAGGACGAGATCGCCCAGTTCGCGGGCGAGAACCTCACGATCGAACAGCTTTCGGAGCGCTGATACCATGACACTTTTCGTTTTTGTCGGCTCTCTTCTGGGAGCCATGGCGATTGGCGTTCCCGTCGCTTTCTCGCTGATGTTCTGTGGCGTCGTGCTCATGTGGTACATGGGCATGTTCAACACCGCGATCATCGCCCAGAACATGATCTCGGGTGCCGACACCTTCACGCTGCTTGCCATTCCCTTCTTCATTCTGGCTGGCGAACTGATGAATTCCGGCGGTCTTTCCCGCCGCATCATCGACTTTGCGATCGCGCTCGTCGGCCATATCCGTGGCGGCCTCGGCATCGTGGCGATCGTCGCGGCCATCATCATGGCCAGCATCTCCGGTTCTGCGGCAGCCGATACCGCAGCCCTTGCCGCAATCCTGATCCCGATGATGGCGAAGGCCGGTTACAACATTCCGCGCTCCGGTGGCCTCATCGCCGCAGGCGGCATCATCGCTCCGGTCATTCCGCCGTCCATGGCCTTCATCGTCTTCGGTGTTGCCGCCAACGTGTCAATCACCCAGCTTTTCCTCGCCGGCATCGTTCCTGGTATTCTGATGGGCACATCGCTCATCATCGCCTGGCTGATCGTGGTGCGTAAGGACAACGTAAAGCCCCTGCCCAAGACTTCGGGCAAGGAACGTCTGCTCGTGACTGCTCGTGCCGGCTGGGCGCTCGGCATGCCTGTCATCATTCTCGGCGGCATCAAGGCGGGCATCATGACGCCGACGGAAGCTGCCGTCGTCGCGGCTGCCTACGCGCTTTTCGTCGGCATGGTGATCTACCGCGAACTGAAACCGGCAGATCTGTTCCACGTGCTTCTACGCGCCGCCAAGAGCACGTCCATCATCATGTTCCTGGTTTGCGCGGCGCTCGTCTCCGCATGGCTCATCACGGCAGCGAACATTCCGAACGAAGTCGCGGGTTATATCGAGCCGCTGATCGACCGCCCGATGCTTCTCATGGCCGCCATGATGGTACTGGTCTTCATTGTCGGAACCGCACTCGACCTGACGCCGACCATCCTGATCCTGACGCCTGTTCTGATGCCGATCGTCAAACAGGCGGGCATCGACCCGGTCTATTTCGGTGTCCTCTTCATCATCAACAACGCCATCGGCCTGATTACCCCTCCGGTTGGCGTCGTTCTGAACGTTGTCAGCGGCGTCGGCCGCATCCCGCTCGGCAAGGTTACGGTCGGCGTCTGGCCGTTCCTCGTTGCCGAAACCATCGTCCTGGCGCTGCTCGTGATTTTCCCGGACATCGTTCTCGTACCGCTGCAATATCTCCGCTAATCCGCAACCGCTTCTCGAACACAATCCAAGGGAGGATATTATGAGAAAGCTTCTTCTGACCACCACGGCCATCGCTTTCGCCGTTGGCGCCGCAGCGCCGGCAATGGCCGAATTCAACAGCCGCAACATCCGCGTTTCGAACGGCATCAACCAGGACCACCCGGTCGGCAACGGCATCAAGGCCATGCAGGCCTGCCTCGAC
The DNA here is from genome assembly GCF_010669145.1 of Rhizobium oryzihabitans. Taxonomy (NCBI): domain Bacteria; kingdom Pseudomonadati; phylum Pseudomonadota; class Alphaproteobacteria; order Hyphomicrobiales; family Rhizobiaceae; genus Rhizobium; species Rhizobium oryzihabitans. The sequence goes on along the minus strand of NZ_CP048632.1, from coordinate 2,337,218 downwards.
GACAAGTCGGGCGGCAAGCTGAAGCTGACGGCATTCTGGGGTGGCGCTCTCGGCGGTGACCTTCAGGCAACGCAGGCCCTGCGTTCCGGCGTTCAGGAAGCCGTCGTGACGTCCTCTTCGCCCCTCGTCGGCCTCATCCCGTCGCTTGGCGTGTTCGACCTGCCGTTCCTCTTCGCCAATGACAAGGAAGCCGATGCCGTTATGGACGGCGCCTTCGGCGACATGATGAACAAGAAGCTGGAAGAGCAGGGCCTCGTAAACCTTGCTTACTGGGAAAACGGTTTCCGCAACCTCTCGAACTCCAAGCATGCCGTTACGAAGTGGGAAGACTTCTCCGGCCTCAAGGTTCGCGTGATGCAGAACAACATCTTCCTCGACACCTTCCAGAACCTCGGCGCCAATGCGACGCCAATGGCTTTCGGCGAAGTTTTCTCGGCGCTTGAAACCAACGCGATCGACGCGCAGGAAAACCCCTATGTGACGATCGACACCTCCAAGTTCTACGAGGTGCAGAAGTACATCACCGAGACGAACCACGCCTACACGCCGTTCCTTTTCCTCTTCTCCAAGCCGATCTTCGACAGCTACACGCCCGAAGAACAGACCGCCCTGCGTGAATGCGCAGTCGTCGGCCGCGACGAAGAGCGCAAGGTCATCCGCGATCTGAACCAGAAGTCGCTGGAAAAGATCAAGGCTGCCGGTCTTGAGGTGAACTCGCTGTCTCCGGAAGAGCAGGCCCGTATCCGCGAGAAGTCGATGGTCGTCTACGAAAAGCACAAGGCTGAAATCGGCGCTGATGTCGTTGACGCCGTTCTGGCCGACCTCAAGAAGATCCGCGGCCAGTAAGCCCATCTGACTGGAATGAAAAACACCCGGAGGTTCCGCCTCCGGGTGTTTTTATTTGCGGAAAACTCAGACCAGAAAAAAGGCTGCCGAAGCAGCCTTTTTATGAAAATCAGGACGCCGTGCGGTTCTGCCGGTTGGCGATGAGATCTTCCACCACCGCCGGATCGGCAAGCGTCGACGTATCCCCCAGCGCGCCGAAATCATCCTCGGCGATCTTGCGCAGGATACGCCGCATGATCTTGCCGGAACGGGTCTTCGGCAGGCCCGGCGCGAACTGGATCTTGTCGGGTGTTGCGACCGGACCGATCTCGTTGCGCACGTGCTTTACCAGCTCTTCGCGCAGCGCATAATCACCGTTCTGGCCCGCCATCAGCGTGACATAACAATAGATGCCCTGCCCCTTGATGGGATGCGGATAACCGACCACAGCCGCTTCCGAAACCTGGTGATGCGACACCAGTGCGGACTCCACCTCCGCCGTGCCGAGACGGTGGCCGGAAACGTTCAGGACGTCATCGACGCGGCCTGTGATCCAGTAATAGCCGTCCTCATCACGCCGGCAGCCGTCACCAGTGAAGTACTTGCCCCTGTAGGTCGAGAAATAGGTATCGATAAAGCGCTGGTGATCGCCATAAACGGACCGCGACTGGCCCGGCCAGCTGTCGATGATGCAGAGGTTGCCGTCCGCCGGGCCCTCCAGCACCTTGCCTTCGGCATCGACAAGCTGCGGCTGCACGCCGAAGAACGGCCTTGTCGCCGAGCCGGGTTTCAGATCGGTCGCGCCCGGTAGCGGCGAGATGAGAATGCCGCCGGTTTCGGTCTGCCACCATGTGTCGACGATGGGGCTCTTGTCCTCGCCGACCACATGGTAATACCACTCCCAGGCTTCCGGATTGATTGGCTCGCCCACCGTGCCGAGAAGCCGGAGGCTGGAGCGCGACGAACGCGTAACGAACTGGTCGCCAGCCCCCATCAGCGATCGGAGCGCCGTCGGTGCGGTGTAGAAGATATTGACCTTGTGCTTGTCGATGACTTCCCAGAAGCGGCCCTGATCCGGGAAGTTGGGTACGCCCTCGAACATCAGCGTCGTCGCGCAGTTCGCAAGCGGCCCATAGACGATGTAGGAATGGCCGGTAACCCAGCCGACATCGGCGGTACACCAATAGACCTCACCATCCTTGTAATCGAACACATATTCATGCGTCATCGACGTATAGACGAGGTAACCACCCGTGGTGTGCAGCACGCCCTTCGGCTTGCCGGTGGAGCCCGACGTATAAAGGATGAACAGCGGATCTTCCGCCCGCATCTTCACCGGCGGGCAATCCGGTTTCACGGTGGCGATTTCCTGATGGTACCAGATGTCACGGCCCGGCGCCCAGCCGGTCTTGCCGCCGGTGCGGCGCACGACCAGAACCTTGTTGACGATGACATATTGCTTGGCGGCAATATCGATCGCCTTGTCGGTGTTTTCCTTGAGCGGGATCGGCTTGCCGCCGCGCACGCCCTCATCGCAGGTGATGACGAAGGTCGATTCGCAGTCGACGATACGGCCCGCCAGCGCCTCTGGCGAGAACCCGCCGAACACGACGGAATGGACGGCGCCGATGCGCGCGCAGGCGAGCATGGCATAGGCCGCCTCGGGAATCATCGGCATGTAGATGGTGACGCGGTCACCCTTCTTCACACCATGCTTCTTCAGCACGTTCGCCAGTCGGCAGACATAATCGTAAAGCTGGTTGTAGGTGATCTTCTTGTCGATATAGGGATTGTCGCCTTCCCAGATGATCGCCGTGCGCTCGCCATGCGTCTTCAGATGCCGGTCGATACAGTTGTAGGAGACGTTGGTCAGGCCGTCCTCGAACCACTTGATCGGCACCCGTCCCTTGAAGGACGTGTTCTTGACCTTGGTATAGGGCTTGAACCAGTCGATCCGCCGGCCGTGCTTGTCCCAGAACTTTTCGGGATCCTCGACGCTCTCCTGATACCATTTCTGGTAACGCTCATTGTCGATGAGCGTGCGGGCCTTCGCCGATTTGAGCACCGGATAGATTTTGGCAGACATGAACTCCTCCTGAAACCAAGTATGTCTTGTTTTAGCGCGCGCCGAGAGACTCCCATCCTCAGGCATGTGGTGAATTCATAGCAGGTCGATGACTGACGGCAATTAGACAAAGGCATTTGTTTTGCAAAGAATTGCAATTATGATGCAATCCGGTTATAGAGCGCCAATATCCCGGAAATCAGTGGTTGATACCACGCCCGCGACACCGGCGCGGACGGACAGAAGGACTGTATCTATGGCTCAACAATTGCTCATGCCAAAAGCTACGGCTGTATGGCTGGTTGACAACACCGCGCTGTCGTTCGATCAGATCGCCACGTTCTGCAAACTGCATCCGCTCGAAGTCAAGGCGATTGCCGACGGTGAAGCCGCGCAGGGCATCAAGGGCCTCGACCCGATCGCGACCGGACAGCTTTCCCGCGACGAGATCGCCCGCGCTGAAGGCAACCCCAACCACAAGCTCAAGCTTTCCGAGCCGAAGGTCCGTGTGCCGGAATCCAAGCGCCGCGGCCCGCGTTATACGCCAGTTTCCAAGCGCCAGGATCGTCCGAACGCCATTCTCTGGCTGGTTCGTAACCATCCGGAACTGAAGGACGCGCAGATTTCGCGTCTCGTCGGCACGACCAAATCCACCATCGAGCAGATTCGCGACCGCACCCACTGGAATTCGGCCAACCTGACGCCGATGGACCCGGTGACGCTTGGCCTCTGCAGCCAGATCGATCTCGACCTTGAAGTCGAACGCGCCTCACGCGGCCGTCCGCTGCCGACCGCCGAAGAGCTCGGCAACACGCTGCAGCCGGCAACGGTGACGGAAGGTCTGGACTATAACTTCCAGCGCGAGGAAGACGAACAGATCGATGCCGACGCCGTCTTCAAGAAGCTCAGCTCGCTGAAGTCGACACCGAAGGACGAAGACGAGGACGATCACTACTGACCGGACGTCTCGCATTCATTTAAAACCCGGCCGCAGTGCCGGGTTTTTTGTTGAATGGTTTATCGCGCGCCGAAGATCGCCGAGCCGACCCGCACGCTGGTGGCGCCGAATTCAACGGCAGTCTCGAAATCGCCTGACATGCCCATGGAAAGCTTCTCGAGGCCGCATTGTTTTGCAAGCTTTGCCAAAAGCGCGAAATGCGGGCCGGGATTTTCCTCCGCCGGCGGAATGCACATCAGTCCCTCCACCGGCAATTTCAGCTCGTCCCGGCAAAGAGCAACGAAGGCGACCGTCTCGCGCGGATCGATGCCAGCCTTCTGCGGCTCAAGCCCCGTATTGACCTGCACATAAAAACGAAGGCTGCGGCCCTGTTTGGCACATTCTTCGGACAGCGCACGGGCGATTTTCTCCCGGTCGATGCTCTGTATGACGTCAAACAGCGCGACGGCATCCGACGCCTTGTTGGATTGCAGCGGACCGATTAGATGCAGTTCGATGTCAGGTGTCTTCTCTTTCAGGCTAGGCCACTTGCCCTGCGCTTCCTGAACACGATTCTCACCGAACACGCGCTGGCCACTGTCGATGACCGGCTGGATGGTCTCCGCATCGAATGTCTTCGAGACGGCGACGAGCGTAACCTCGTCAGCCTTGCGACCGGATTTTTCCGCAGCTTCCGCGATACGCTGCCTGACATCCTCAAGACGTGCTTCGATTTCCATCACAGAACCTTTATTTGAACCATTCGCAAGCTAACTAGACGCCGATTGCCTTGATGCCAAGCGGGTTTAGCACCATTTGAGGCACGCTGGCCAAGATTGAACGCCCGGACGCCCCGCCAAACTTGACGCCCCGGTCGTTTCATGGTGAAGGTCAGCGCAAATTTTTCCCCTCGATACCCGGAATTCAGAACAATGGCCATCGAACGTTACAATCCTCGCGACGCCGAGCCGCGCTGGCAGCAGAAATGGAACGAAGACAAGGTTTTCGTCACCGACAACAGCGATCCGCGCGAGAAGTATTACGTTCTGGAGATGTTTCCCTACCCGTCGGGACGCATTCACATGGGCCACGTCCGCAACTATGCCATGGGCGACGTCGTCGCCCGCTACAAGCGTGCGCGCGGCTTCAACGTTCTGCACCCGATGGGCTGGGACGCCTTCGGCATGCCTGCGGAAAACGCGGCCATGCAGAACAAGGTTCACCCGAAGGACTGGACCTACCAGAACATCGCCACCATGCGCGGCCAGCTGAAGTCCATGGGCCTGTCGCTGGACTGGACCCGTGAATTCGCGACCTGCGACGTGGAATATTACCACCGCCAGCAGGCGCTGTTCATCGACTTCATGGAAAAGGGTCTGGTTTACCGCAAGCAGTCCAAGGTCAACTGGGATCCCGTCGACCATACCGTTCTCGCCAATGAGCAGGTGATCGACGGCCGCGGCTGGCGCTCCGGCGCGCTGGTCGAGCAGCGCGAATTGACGCAATGGTTCTTCCGCATCACCGATTTCAGCCAGGATCTGCTGGACGAGCTGGACACGCTGGATCAGTGGCCGGAAAAAGTGCGCCTGATGCAGAAGAACTGGATCGGCCGTTCCGAAGGCCTGTCGCTGCGCTGGCAGACCGTTGCTGGCACAGTGCCGGAAGGTTTTTCCGACATCACCGTCTATACGACGCGTCCGGATACCCTGTTCGGCGCATCCTTCCTGGCGATCGCCGCCGATCATCCGCTGGCGAGAGAATTGTCGGCGAACAACCCCGATATCGCCGAGTTCTGCGATGAATGCCGCCGCCATGGCACCTCGCTCGCAGCGCTGGAAACGGCAGAAAAGAAGGGCATCGATACCGGCGTCAAGGTCGTGCACCCGCTCGATCCTACCTGGGAACTGCCCGTCTACGTCGCTAATTTCGTGTTGATGGATTACGGCACCGGCGCGATTTTCGGTTGCCCATCGGGTGACCAGCGCGATCTGGACTTCGCCCGCAAATACGGCCTGCCGGTCGTGGCTGTCGTCGCCCCTGAAGGCCCGGATGCAGAAAGCTTCACCGTCGAGGACACGGCCTATACCGATGACGGCGTGATGATCAATTCCGGCTTCCTGAACGGCATGAACACGACTGACGCCTTTGAGGCGGTCGTGCAGAAGCTCTCCGCCGAGATGCTGGGCAATGCGCCGCAGGCTGAGCGCAAGGTCAATTTCCGCCTGCGCGACTGGGGCATCTCCCGCCAGCGTTACTGGGGCTGCCCGATCCCGGTCATTCACTGCGAAGTCTGCGGCGTGGTGCCGGTTCCGAAGAAGGACCTGCCGGTCAAGCTGCCTGACGACGTGACTTTCGACGTGCCCGGCAATCCGCTGGACCGCCACCCCACGTGGCGTCACGTCGCCTGCCCGCAATGCGGCCATGACGCGCGTCGCGAAACCGACACGATGGATACTTTCGTCGATTCCAGCTGGTATTACACCCGCTTCACCGCGCCGTGGGAAGACCAGCCGACCGACCCGAAGGTGGCCAACCACTGGCTGCCCGTCGATCAGTATATCGGCGGCATCGAGCATGCGATCCTGCATCTGCTCTATTCCCGCTTCTTCACCCGTGCCATGCGCGAGACCGGCCATGTGGGCGTCAAGGAGCCCTTCAAGGGCCTGTTCACACAGGGCATGGTGGTGCACGAGACCTACAGCCATGGCGAAGGCACTGGCCGCGAATGGATAGCACCCGCCGACCTGCGCATAGAGGAGACGGACGGCGCTCGCCGGGCTTTCCTCCTGTCCTCCGGCGCCGAAGTCAAGATCGGCTCGATCGAGAAGATGTCGAAGTCGAAGAAGAACGTGGTCGACCCGGATGACATCATCGCATCCTATGGGGCGGACACCGCGCGCTTCTTCGTCCTGTCGGATTCTCCGCCCGATCGTGACGTCATCTGGTCGGAAGCTGGCGTGGAGGGCGCAAATCGATTCGTCCAGCGCGTTTGGCGCATCATCGGCGAAGCAGCCGAGGAACTGAAGAACGTTCAGCCGCAGCCTGCGACCGAAGGTGAAGGCCTGGCAGCGTCCAAGGCGGCCCACAAGACGCTGAAGGCCGTTCAGGAAGATCTGGACAAGCTCGCCTTCAACAAGGCGATAGCCCGCATTTACGAACTGGTCAACGCCCTGGCCGGCCCGCTTGCCGATGTCGCGGCGGGCGGCAGGTCGGATGACGTGAGGGCGGCGGCACGCGACGCCGTCGAAATCCTCATCCGCATCATTGCCCCCATGACGCCGCATCTGGCCGAAGAATGCTGGTCGGCACTGGGGAACACGGGTCTCGTCGCCCAGACGCCATGGCCGGCTTTCGTGCCCTCGCTGGTCGAGGAAAACGATGTGGTCATGCCCGTCCAGGTCAACGGCAAGAAGCGCGGCGAATTGACAATCGCGCGCGATGCGGATCAAGATGCGGTCCGCACGGCCGCCCTTGCGCTGGATGCCGTGAAATCTATTCTTGCCGGTGGCGAGCCCAAGAAAGTCATCGTGGTTCCGCAGAGGATTGTGAACATTGTTGTCTGACGTTTTTTCGAGATGGAGCCGCGTCGCGGCAGCAATTTCCGTCGTGATGATGGCTGGTCTTCTGGCGGGCTGCCAGGTGCGCCCGCTTTATGGCGAGGCTTCCGGAACCAAGGAAAGGCTGGCGGCCGTCAGCGTTTCCGACGTCGGTGGAAGAGTTGGGCAGGAAGTCCGCAATCAGCTGATCTTTCTGATGGCGGGTGGCGCAGGCCAGCCGGCAACGGCGCAGTATAACGTCAAGATTTCCGTAAGCGCTAGCTCCTCAACGACGGAAGTGCAGAATTACGACCTGACGACCCGCGCGAACAACAATTACGACGGCCCCTATCCCGGCCGTGTGGTGATGACCGGCAACTACGTTCTGACCCGTATTTCCGACGGTCAGATCCTGCGCTCCGCACGCCGCAGCGTTACGGCGCAGGTGGATCTGCCGCAGCAGGAATTCGCCAAGATCAGGGCGATCCGCGACGCTGAAAACCGGGCGGCCCGCGAGCTGGCTGAAATCATCCGTACCGATATCGCCGCCACTCTCGGCCGCTGAGAGCCGCGGCCGTGGCGGAGATAAAATCGCATGAGTTTGAGCGCTTCGCCGAAAACCCGGCGGAGCGCTTTCGTGTTTTTGTGCTCTATGGCCCAGATCGGGGCCTCGTATCGGAGCGGGCCAACCTCATCGCTAAAAAAACCGGCATCGATCCCGATGACGCCTTTGCATCACTGAAACTGACCGCATCCGACCTGCAGGGTGATCCCGGCCGCCTCCTCGATGAGGTCAACGCCATTGGTCTCTTCGGTGGTGAAAAACTCGTCTGGATCAAAGGTGCATCGGCTGAAAAGGCACTGGTGGATGCGCTCCAGATACTGGCCGAAACACCACCCGAAGCAAGTTTCCTGATCATCGAGGCGGGTGACCTCAAAAAAGGCACCGGGCTGCGCAAGATCGCAGAACCCGCGCGCTCGATCGCCGCAATCCCCTGTTACGCGGATGATGCTCGCTCGTTGAACGCACTGATCGATCAGGAACTGTCGGCCGACAATCTGCGCATCGCGCCGGCCGCGCGGCAGAGACTGATTGAATCGCTTGGCGGCGATCGCATCGCGTCGCGCAACGAGATCCGCAAGCTGGCACTCTATTGCCGTGGCGCGGAAGTGATCGAGGAAGACGACGTGCTGGCGATCATCGGCGATGCCAGCACGGTTTCCGCTGACGACGCGGTTGACGCCATTCTCAAAGGTGACAGAAACGCCTTTTTCCACGCGACCCAGAAGATCATGTCGTCAAAGACGCCGATTTTCCTGGTGCTTCAGGGTTGCCTCAAGCAATTCCAGCTGCTCGACCAGATGCGGGCCGAAATGGACGAGAAAAAGCAGCAGGCCGGTCAGGTCATGCAAACACTCGGACGCCACATCCATTTTCGCAGAAAGCCCATCATCGAAAGAGCGCTGCGGACATGGCAGCCAGCGGCGATCGCCCGCGAGATGAACCGCCTGCAGGCGGCCATATTGCAAAGCCGCCAGCGGCAAAGCCTGGAAGAAAGCGTGGCCCTTCTGACCCTGCTTTCGACCACGCTGCAATCCGGCCGAGGCGGCTAAACTTCAGCAAAAAGCCCTCGCGCTGGCGCTGCGAGGGCTCTCAAAATCATAGTACGAAGACGATAGGCCGTCGAAACTCAGTCACCCTGACCGGGTTCGGCGGAAAAATAAAGGTCCAGCTTGCCCTCGACGCCGTCCATTTCCTTGGCTTCGGGCATGGGGTCGCGCTTTATCGTGATGTTCGGCCAGATCGCTGCATATTCCGCATTCAGCTTCAGCCACTTGTCGAGACCCGGCTCCGTATCGGGCTTGATCGCCTCGGCGGGACATTCCGGTTCGCACACACCGCAGTCGATGCATTCATCGGGATTGATCGCGAGGAAATTCTCACCCTCGTAAAAGCAGTCGACGGGGCAGACTTCAACGCAATCGGTATATTTGCAGCGAATGCAATTGTCGGTCACGACATATGTCATGATGAACTCCAGAATATGCAGGCCGGGTCTTTGGGCTTCGGAACACAAGCCGTCGCCCGGAATTCAGACAGGGCAATTTCGCAAGTGACGTAATGCCTTTGCCTTCAGATAGCAAGGATAAACAATTCTGAAAAACCGGCCTGACCTGGAGGTTTATTCTAATCTGTATTTCCGTCACTTTCCGACAGAAACTTGTCGAGCGCCCTGCGCTCTTTTTTGGTCGGGCGGCCGCTGCCCGGCTCGCGCATTGCCTGCTCCAGCGGGCTCAACCTGTCGGAAGGCGCCCGTGGCGGCGTCAGATCGTCGTAGAGAAGCCGGGCTTCTTCATAGGGCCCGCGCCGCTCGCCCCCGGACTTGATGACGAGGACCTTGTCCATGCGCTCGAAACCGATATCGAGCCTGTCTCCCGCCTTCACCGCATGGCTGGGCTGGCGGATGGTTGTCCCGTTGACCTTGACGTGACCCGACTGAATGTAGCCTTGGGCAAGCGAGCGGGATTTAGCCATGCGGGCAAAGAACAGCCACTTGTCCAGACGCTGACGCGTACTCTCCAATGGCTGTTCTTTGCTCCCCATAGGCTTACTTCTTCAGCTGCTCCTTGAGAGCAGCGAGTTTTGCGAAAGGCGAATCCGGGTCTAGTGGCTTCTCCTTGCGGGGCGGCTTGGCTTCGAAACGCTGCTGACCCTGCGGTTTTCCGCCGCGGTCGTTGCGATCCGGCCTGTCCTTGCGCTCGCCGCGATCCTGACGATCGTTGCGATTGCCGCGATCAGGGCGTCCGCCATCACGCTTGCGCTCGCCCTCACCGCCACGATTGGCAGCTTCACGATTTGCGCCGTCACGATTGTCACGACGGCCGTCGCCACGACGCTCGCCCTGCTCGCGCGCGCCATCGCGGGCTTGACCGCGATTGCCCGGACGACGGTTCTCGCTACGCTGGTTTTCGTTGCGACCACCCGGACGCCACAGAAGAACAGGCTTCGGCTCGGCAGCCTCAACGCTTTCCGCAGGCACGGTCTCGCTCACCGCAGCTTCTTCGCTGACGGCTTCCACGACCGGTGTTTCCTCGGCGGCTTCAGCGACGGCCGTCTCGGACACCTGCTCTTCCGAAGCCGGTTCATCCTGCTCGGTCTCGGCGCTTTCCTCTTCCGTCACCGCTTCAGCGGCGGCCGGAGCCGCAGCACCGGTCTGGTTGGCGAGGAAGGCCTGCGCCTCCTCCGCCGTCACCTGGTCAGCACGGTAGCCGAGGCCCTTGAGGATCTCTTCCATGTCGTCGAGCGTCGCACCGAGAATGGAAAGCATCGCAGTCGTCGTCGTGAAACGACGGCCGTCATAGGCGCCTTCCGGACGCGGCTGCTGGCCGGGCTTCCACTGCAACAGCGGACGGATGAGATCGGCCAGACGCTCGAGAATGTCGATACGCACGGCGCGCTTTCCGAGGAAACGGAAACCGGCAAGCTTGTAGAACATGCGCTCGAAGGTCGGGTCCGTCACCACGGAGGTGCGGCCGGCGGCCAGAACCGGAATGAGATCGCCATAACCCGGCTTGCCGAGGCCATCATTCTTCAGGGCCCAGAGCAGCGTGACAAGCTCGGCCGGAGCCGGCTTCAGCAGCGCGGGCAGGAAGACGTGATAGGCACCAAAGCGCACACCGTAGCGGCGCATGGAGGCGCGCGCATCCTGATCCAGCGACTTCACGTCTTCGGTGACGTCGCGGCGGAACAGAACGCCAAGATTTTCGACCAGCTGGAACGCCAGTCCCTTCGCCAGACCCTGAAGGTCTTCGGCGCGGGAAATATCGTCCAGCGGCTTCAGCACGGTCGCAATCTGATGATTGACGAAACGTTCGACGCGCGCCAGCGCATGATCGCGGGCATTGCCGCTCAACTGTTCGTCGGCAAGCAGGATCACACGCGGCTTCATGATGTTGTCGCCTGCCGAAAGGCGGGCCACCGGCTCGCCCAACCAGCGAACCAGACCATCGGAGCTCAAAGCGAGATCGCCGTTTCCACTGGCATGCAGACGCGCAGCACGCGCCTCGTACTCGAGCGCGAGCGCCTTTTGCGCCGCAGCCTGCACGGCCTTCTGATCCGGCCCTTCCATTCCCGGCACCGGCGTGAACCGGAACCCGGCCAACTGGCCGACGTGATGTCCTTCTACGAAGACATCACCATTTACACTGATTTCAGCTTCAAGCATCGCATTCTCTCTCAGGCGCCTCATGAGCACAGATGTCCTGCGATCAACAAAGCGTTTCGTCAACCTTTCATGTAGTGCATCGGACAATCGATCCTCGATTTCCCGCGTCTTTTCTTGCCAGTGTGTCGGATCGGCAAGCCATCCTGGGCGGTTCGATACATAAGTCCATGTTCTGATCTGCGCAATCCTTGCAGACAGTGTATCGATCTCTCCGTCCGTGCGGTCGGCGCGGCGCACCTGCTCACCCATGAAATCTTCGTTCACAGCACCGCGTTTTACGAGATCGAAATAGAGCGTCGAGATCAGGTCGGCATGCTGGGCAGGTGCGATACGGCGATAGTCGGGAAGCGCGCATGCCTCCCACAGTTTTTCCACCCGCGCATCCGTCGTCGTCACATCGATGATCTCAGGGTAACGCGACAGATATTCCAACGCCTGCTGGTCGATCGCCGGCAGAGCCCGGGAAAGTCCCTGGATCGCCGGTGCGGCATCGAGGCTCGCACGCAGATTGGCGATGGAGGAGAAATCGAAATTCTTCGTCCGCCACTGCAGCACCTTCACCGCGTCGAACTGATGGGTCTCGATACGCTCCACCAATTCGTCGTCAAAGGGATCGACGCGCCCCGTCACGCCAAAAGTGCCATCGCGAAGATGGCGGCCGGCGCGACCGGCGATCTGGCCGATCTCGCCGGGATTGAGATTGCGGAACTGATAACCGTCGAATTTGCGGTCCTGCGCGAAGGCGACATGATCGACATCGAGGTTAAGGCCCATGCCGATGGCGTCCGTCGCCACCAGATATTCGACATCGCCGGACTGGTAGAGACCGACCTGCGCATTGCGCGTGCGCGGCGAAAGCGCGCCCAGCACAACAGCGGCACCGCCGCGCTGGCGACGCACCAGTTCGGCGATGGCATAAACCTCATCGGCGGAAAAGGCGACAATTGCCGTGCGTTGCGGCAGGCGGGTAATCTTTTTCTGGCCCGCATAAAAAAGCTGCGACAGGCGCGGCCGCTCCACCACGGTAATTCCTGGCAAGAGCTTTTCAAGGATCGGGCGCATCGTGCCTGCGCCAAGGAGCAGCGTTTCCTCCCGCCCGCGCAAATGCAGCACGCGGTCGGTGAAGATATGGCCACGCTCCAGATCGCCGGCCAGCTGCACCTCGTCGATCGCGACAAATGCGGCCGTCGTCTCGCGCGGCATGGCTTCCACCGTGCAGACGGAATATTTGGCTTTGGGAGGTGAAATCTTTTCTTCGCCGGTAATCAGCGCCACATTCGGCGCACCCACCTTTTCGACGAGGCGGGTATAGACCTCCCGCGCCAGCAAGCGCAGCGGCAGGCCGATGACACCGCTGCCATGCGCCACCATACGCTCGATCGCGTAATGGGTCTTGCCGGTATTGGTGGGGCCGAGAACGGCCGTGACACCGCGGCCGCTCAGGATCATGGGGCGAAAATTCAACGTACTATCCGCGAATCGACTTGCACTGCTTGCCGTGCCGCCCACCATCGCTGATGCAGGCCGCACGCACCACACATGGCAATGCCCGAAGACAAAGGCAATAGGCCTTGCCCGTAAAGTCGGCCGCTGCTCCTGCTGCACCGAATTTTCCGTTCAGATTCAGCCGGTTGAGAGAATAAAAAGAATCCGGCGAAAATGGAATCGATTCGGTTGCGGAACAGTCTGCGAACGAATCGAATACGAATCGCTGACTCGACGGGATTCAGCTTTTGTTCTCTACAGCATCTGGTTGGCGAATGCGCGTCCCATACCAGATTGTGAATCCGGGTAAGTCCTTGCCCGGATTCATGCTTTCCGCACCGGCCTTTCGCCAAAAATACCGGAATCGGCTGTCAAGCCGCAATCGCGGGATCAGAGCGCCTCGCCGGCGAGCAAACGCGGCGCATTCGCATCTGTCGTGCCGGCGGCCTGCCCGATGAAATAGGATTTCAGCGCCGGCAAACGATCGACAACACCCAGCCCGAAATCCCGCATGATGCGGATGGGACCGACATCGTTGGAGAAAAGCCGGTTCAGCACATCCGTCGTCACACCCATCCGCAACGTATCGAAACGCCGCCAGGACTGGTACCGCTCGAGAACGTTGAGGGAGCCGATATCGAGGCCGAGGCGGTCGGCCTCGACCACGGTTTCGGCCAGGGCTGCAACATCCTTGAAGCCGAGATTGAGGCCCTGGCCCGAGATTGGATGAATCCCATGGGCCGCATCGCCGGCGAGCGCGAAACGCGGTGCAACGAAGGAGCGCGCCAGCGTTAGCCCCAGCGGAAAGGCACGGCGGGGGCCGACGGGGTGGACAGGGCCGAGCTTGTGACCGAACCGGCGCTCCAGTTCTTCCTCGAACACCAGATCATCGGCAGCGACCAGCCTGTCGGCATCGGCCGTGCGCTCGGTCCAGACAAGCGAGGAGCGGTTTCCCTTGAGCGGCAGGACGGCGAAAGGCCCCGACGGCAGGAAATGTTCCTCCGCGCAGCCCTCATGCGGCCGCTCGTGTTCGACGGTGGTAACAATCCCGGACTGATCATAATTCCATTGCACGGTCTTGATGCCTGCCATATCCCTGAGCGCCGAGCGAACCCCGTCGCAGGCGACGAGCAGTCGCGCTTCAAGGGATGAGCCGTCAGAAAGGCTGATTGATGTCGATTGCGGCCCAGTAGTAAAGCCGGAAACACTGAGACCATGGCGGATTTCAACGCCAAGACGCTCGCACAGACCTCGCAAAGCGCCGACCATCGCAACGTTCGGAACCATATGGGCGAACGGCCTGCCCTCCTCGACCACACCATCAAACGTCAGAAACACCGGACGGACGGGGTCTGCGGTCTTCGAATCGGTGACGATCATCTTGTTGATCGGCTGGGCCTCCGGTTCGATCTCGTTCCATATGCCGAAAACGTCGAGCATGCGCGTGGCCGCCGCAATGATGGCGGAGGCGCGGACGTCCTTCTTCCAGACATCCTCGGGAGCTGCCTCAACCACCTGCACATTGAGATGCCGGGCCGCCTGCTTAATTGCGACAGCAACGGAAAGACCGACATATCCGCCGCCTGCAACCACCACGTCTAGCATCGCGCTTCTCCTCAAATCTTGTGCACACATCATCGGCGCACTATAGACCATGTGACGTCTTCCTACAGCCGGAGCAGGCCGAAAAAATGTCGCATCCTTTGCAAACGTCAGACCCGATGGCCAATCTCATCACCACGCTCGATCTCGAAAAGCTGGAAGAGAACCTGTTCCGGGGCGAAAGCCCGCAAATCGGCTGGCAGCGCGTCTTTGGCGGCCAGGTCATTGCGCAGGCCCTGATCGCCGCGCAAAGAACCGTGGACGACGACCGCCTCGTGCATTCGCTGCATGCCTATTTCATGCTCCCCGGCGATCCGCTGGTGCCCATCCTCTACCAGGTGGAACGCATCCGCGATGGTTCCAGCTTCGGCACCCGCCGCGTGGTCGCCATCCAGCATGGCAAGGCGATTTTTTCCATGTCCGCGTCGTTTCAGATATTTGAGGACGGCTTTGACCATCAGATAAAAATGCCGGATGTGACGCCGCCCGAAAAGCTGATGAGCGAAGAGCAGATGCAGGCGGCCTTTCTCGCCAAGGCACCCGCTTCGATCCGCAAATACTGGAGCAACAAGCGCCCGATCGAGATAAGACCTGTTTCACTGACCCATTACATCTCGAAAGAAAAGCTGGAACCGCAGCAGGATATCTGGGTTCGCGCCGTCGGTGATGTGCCCGACAATCCGCATTTCCAGTCGGCCATTCTGGCTTATCTGTCGGACATGACCCTGCTCGACACATCGCTCTACGCCCATGGAACGACGATCTTCGATCCTTCCATTCAGGTCGCAAGCCTCGATCACGCCATGTGGTTCCACCGCCCCTGCCGGTTGGATGATTGGCTGCTCTACAAGCAGGATAGCCCCAGCGCCTCCGGTGCCCGCGGTTTGACCCGTGGCAATATTTTCACCAGACAGGGTGAGCTGGTCGCCTCCGTCGCACAGGAAGGTTTGATCCGCAAAAGGGCAGATGATTAAATAATGTGCTTTTCTCAGAAATCGCACATTTAATAGACGCAAATTTCGTCGACAAATGCCCCTTTTTCAGACGTCCTTCATATAAGTTTTATATTTCAATAACTTATAAGCCAGATGAAAAACTGGCACGCCCTTTGAATGTATGTCCGCAGTCGCTGTTACTGATCTGCCAGCGGCAAGGAGAGTCGGCTCCGTGCCGAGGACAAACAAAGGATGGGAAACCAGATGAAAATTGTGATGGCCATTATCAAGCCGTTCAAGCTGGATGAGGTGCGCGAAGCGCTCACCGGCGTCGGCATCCAAGGCCTGACCGTGACCGAGGTAAAGGGTTACGGACGCCAGAAGGGGCATACCGAGATTTATCGCGGCACGGAATATGCGGTGAGCTTCCTTCCCAAACTGAAGATCGAAATCGCAGTTCCATCCGACCTCGTCGACAAGGCTGTCGAGGCTATCGCGTCTGCGGCAAAGACCGGGCAGATCGGTGACGGAAAAATCTTCGTCTACTCTATCGAACAGGCCGTGCGCATCCGTACCGGCGAAACCAACACAGAAGCGCTTTGAAGCACGGCTGACAGGGGAGTTTTCTAGCTATGCAACTCAACAAGTTTTCAACGCTCGGCAAGCTGGGCGCCGGTGTGGCGGCCCTGATGGCACCGGCCATCGCCTTTGCCCAGGAAGCCGCGCCGGCAGCAGCGGCAGCAGCGCCTGTTCCGGAAAAAGCCGACACTGCATTCATGTATGTCGCGACGATCCTCGTGCTTTTCATGATCATTCCGGGCCTCGCCCTGTTTTATGGCGGCCTCGTCCGCACCAAGAACATGCTCTCCGTTCTCATGCAGTGCACGGTCGTCGCGGCAGTGATGATGCTCGTCTGGGTGATCTACGGTTACTCCTTCGCCTTCGGCGGCGGCACCGGCCCGTACTTTGGCGGCTTCGGCAAGCTGTTCCTCTCCGGCGTGTCGCTTGACAGCACATCTGCGACCTTCTCGGAAGGCGTGGTGATCTACGAATACACCTTCATCGCCTTCCAGATGACCTTTGCGGCCATCACACCGGCGCTGATCGTCGGCGCCTTTGCGGAACGCGTGAAGTTCTCCGCCGTCATCCTCTTCACCATCCTGTGGGCAACCTTCGTCTATTTCCCGATTGCACACATGGTATGGGATGCGAACGGCCTGATCTTCGGCATGGGCGCTCTCGACTTCGCCGGCGGCACGGTCGTTCACATCAATGCCGGTGTGGCAGGCCTGATCGGCGCGATCATGGTCGGCAAGCGCACAGGCTTCGGCAAGGACATGATGGCGCCCCACTCCATGACGCTGACGATGGTCGGCGCGGCCATGCTGTGGTTCGGCTGGTTCGGCTTCAACGCCGGCTCCAACCTCGAAGCATCGGGCGGTGCGGTTCTTGCAACCATGAACACCTTCCTCGCAACTGCCGCTGCCATCGTTTCCTGGTCGCTGGTTGAAAGCTTCACCCGCGGCAAGGCTTCCATGCTGGGTGCTGCTTCGGGCATGATTGCCGGCCTCGTCGCCGTCACGCCTGCGGCCGGCTCCGTCGGCCCGATGGGCGCCATCGTTCTCGGCCTCATCGTCTCGCCGATCTGCTACTTCTTCGTCTCGGTCGTGAAGAACAAGTTCGGTTACGACGATACGGCTGACGTCTTCGGCGTCCACGGCATCGGCGGCATCATCGGCGCCCTCGGCACCGGCATCTTCACCTCGCCGCTGCTTGGCGGCACGGGCAAGGAAGACTTCTCCATCGCCTCGCAGGTCTGGACGCAGTTCGTCGCCGTCGCCATCACCATCGTCTGGTGCGCAATCGTCTCGGCAATCCTCTACAAGATCGTCGACGTTATCGTCGGTCTGAGGGTCCCGGTCGAAGCGGAACGCGAAGGTCTCGACCTCGCAACCCACGGCGAAGCCGCTTACCACTCCTAAGATCAGGGAAAAGGGGTTCTCCATCCCCTTACCCAAAAGAAGGCCCGCTCCGGCGGGCCTTTTTCTTTGTCGCAAATCTGCTAGAGCGCATCCAGTTTAAACGGAATAGTTGGACGCGCTCTAGATCTTTGTTTTCACGCATTTTCCGAACGTAAAACCGCGTCGCACTTTTACTGGAAATGCTCTGGCAGCATCAAAAAACCGCATGGTTAACACGACATTAACCAGCGAGCGGTTAGTTTTCCCTGTCAATCCGGGATCTGGTCACCTGCCGGATCTTGCCGAAACCACAAAAACGACGGGTTCAGGGACATGGGCAGAATGCAATCTCCGACATTCGATGGTCGTCACACACGCTTCGTGCTGACGGCGTTTTTCGTGCGGCAGATCATGGCTCTGGCCGGTTTCGCGTTGCTGGCCACCATTGCGCTGGGTATTGCCGCGCTCGCCACATGGAATGTGGCGGATCCGAGCCTCTCCTATGCCACCGGAAACCAGCCCACCAATCTTCTGGGATACGGCGGGGCGATCTTCGCCGATATCGTGATGCAGTTCCTCGGTCTATCCGCAATCATCTCGCTTTTGCCGATGATCGCCTGGGCGATCGCGCTGATTGCCGGACGCAGGTTCAACCGGATACCCGCCCGCCTCGTCGCCTGGGTTGCCGGCGCCATCGTCTGCGCCGCCTCGCTCGGCTGTTTTCCCGCGCCCGTCACGTGGCCGCTGCCAAACGGCATCGGCGGCGTCATCGGCGATATGATCCTGCGCTTCCCGGCCCTTTTCATCGGTGCTTATCCGACCGGCACCATTGCAACGGTACTGGGCGTCATATTCGCGGCACCCGCCGCCTGGCTGATGCTGTTCGCCGCCGGTCTCATGGGAGGTCCGGAAGATGTCCCGGAACTCGAAGAACGCGCACCCGTTGCGAGCAAGGCGCGCGCCACCCGGGAGGCCGAGGAAGACGATGACGACGGCGAGGGTTTCTTCGCCAATATCCTCGCCTTCGGCGCAATCGCGCATTACTGGTACATCACCCAGGCCCGTCTTCGCCGCCTGTTGGGCATCAAGTCGAAATCCCTGCATGATGAATTCGAACATCCTTACGATTTCAACGAATATGAATTCGGCACGTTGAACGAACCGTCCCGCCTCAAGACGGCGATCAACCGCCTCGACCAGCGCGCGGAGCCGTCCTTCGAGGAACGCGCTGCATCCCGCCGGCAGGTGTCACCTCCTTCCATCGCGCTCGATGATGATGACGACATGGACGCAGAGCCGCGTCTCACTGCAGACGGGCAGCGCTTGCCCAATGGCATTCTCTCGGATAACGACAGCGCCGATGAATCCGACCCCAAATTTATCGCAAGACAGGCACCGGGACGCGGACAGCCGAGAATTACGGCCCCCTCCGCGCGTCCAAAGCCGAGCGAGCGTGTGGCAAGGGAGGCGCAGGCCTCGTTTATCGCCGCCGACGGTTTCCAGCTGCCCAGCGTCCATCTTCTGGCAGAACCCAAGAATGTCGTGCGCGACAATACGCTGAGCGAGGAAGTGCTGGAGCAGAATGCCCGCCTGCTCGAAGGGGTCCTCGAGGATTTCGGCGTCAAGGGCGAGATCATTCATGTGCGCCCCGGCCCTGTCGTCACGCTCTACGAACTGGAACCGGCGCCCGGCATCAAATCCTCGCGCGTCATCGGCCTTGCGGATGACATCGCCCGCTCCATGAGCGCCATCGCCGCGCGCGTCGCTGTCGTTCCCGGCCGCAACGCCATCGGCATCGAACTTCCAAACCAGACCCGCGAAACCGTGTTCCTGCGCGAACTGGTCGGCAGCCGCGATTTCGAAAACAGCAAGGCCAAGCTTGCAATGGCGCTCGGCAAGACGATCGGCGGCGAACCTGTCATCGCCGACCTCGCCAAGATGCCGCATCTGCTCGTTGCCGGCACCACGGGCTCGGGCAAGTCCGTCGCCATCAACACCATGATCCTGTCGCTCATTTACCGCATGTCGCCGGAACAGTGCCGCCTGATCATGATCGATCCGAAAATGCTTGAACTGTCGATCTATGACGGTATTCCGCATCTGCTCTCTCCGGTCGTCACCGATCCGAAAAAGGCCGTCGTGGCGCTGAAATGGACGGTGCGCGAGATGGAGGAGCGCTACAAGAAGATGTCGAAGATCGGTGTGCGCAACATCGACGGCTTCAACAGCCGCGTGCAGCAGGCAATCGACAAGGGCGAAATCCTCACCCGCACGGTGCAGACCGGCTTCGACCGCCAGACCGGCGAGGCCATGTACGAGACGGAAGAATTCGACCTGAAGCCCCTGCCCTATATCGTCGTCATCATCGACGAAATGGCCGATCTGATGATGGTTGCGGGCAAGGACATCGAAGGCGCCGTGCAGCGTCTCGCTCAGATGGCGCGTGCCGCCGGCATCCATGTCATCATGGCGACCCAGCGCCCGTCCGTCGACGTCATCACCGGCACCATCAAGGCCAACTTCCCGACCCGCATCTCCTTCCAGGTGACGTCGAAGATCGACAGCCGCACCATTCTGGGCGAACAGGGTGCCGAACAGCTGCTCGGCATGGGTGACATGCTCTATATGGCCGGTGGCGGCCGCATCCAGCGTGTGCACGGCCCGTTCGTCTCCGACAACGAGGTGGAAGAGATCGTCGCTTATCTGAAGACGCAGGGGTCGCCGGAATATCTGGAAGCGATCACCGAGGAGGACGACGAGGAAGGCAATGGCGGTGGCGCGGCCGGCGCCGGCAATTTCTCCGATTCCGAGGACCCATACGATCAGGCCGTGGCTGTCGTTCTGAGGGATGGCAAGGCCTCCACCTCCTACGTCCAGCGGCGTCTCGGCATCGGCTACAACCGCGCCGCCTCGCTGATCGAGCGCATGGAGCAGGAAGGCATTATCGGCCCTGCCAACCATGCCGGAAAACGCGAAATACTCGTACCGACGGAATCAGACATCATCGAGCGATAACATCCGCAACCAAGCGGGGTTGAGAAGCGTTATTACACGCTTTCAACGTCATGAAGCCGCCGCCTTTTATGCGGACAATCGCTGCGATGAAGGAGAACAGAATGAACGACCTCACCACCGGCGAAACTGCAGCCGCAAACGCACCGAAAAACGGCGTGACGCGACGCGGCGTGCTGACGGCATTTTCCATGGCAGCCGCCATGGCGGGCCTGTCGCCGCTCAACGCATTTGCCCAGGCCGCCGGCAACGGCGCGACCGCGCAGAAAATCGCCAATCACTTCTCCTCGGTCAAAACCATGATGGGGGAATTTGTGCAATTCGGCCCTCGCGGTGAACAGACCGGCGGCAAATTCTACATTGAACGGCCGGGCAAGCTTCGTTTCAATTATGAGGACCCCTCGCCCATGCGGGTCATCGCCGATGGCAAGAATGTGGTCATTGGCAATATGAAGCTGAAGACCTGGGATCTCTATCCTCTGTCCAAGACCCCGCTCAGCCTGCTTCTGTCCGACAAGATCGACCTCGGCAACCAGAAGGTCCGGAATGTGAAGGAAGAGTCGGACCTGACCACCATCGTGCTGGGCGACAAGAGCATCTTCGGCGATTCCACCATTACCCTGATGTTCGACCCGAAGACCTTCGATCTGAGGCAGTGGACGACGACGGACGCCCAGAACAAGGACACGACCGTCATGATCTTCAACGTTCAGACGGGCGTGAACCTCGATGAACGCGTCTTCAACATCAATTACGAGGAAGTCCGCAAACGCGGCTGAGGTTTCGAACCTGCGAGAATTCTTCCAAAGGCGGCCTTGCGGCCGCCTTTTTATTTTGCCGCTAAAGTCCATTCCCGTTTTCATCGCGATGTTATAAGCCTGCGCTCCGGAAACATGCTCCGAAACAACGGGCTTCGGGGCAACAGCGCATTTCCAGGAAAAGTGGCCATCGGTTTTCCGTCCGGACATGCGACAAAACACTCTAGAAGCGGAGCACATGCATGTCGTTTTCGATAACCACCTGGAACATCAACTCGGTCAGGCTCAGAATGCCGATCGTTGAGCAGTTTCTGGTGCGTTACAAACCCGACATTCTGTGCCTGCAGGAAACGAAATGCCCGAATGGCGAGTTTCCGATGAAGCCGCTGAAGGCGCTCGGTTATGAGCACGTCATCATCCACGGCCAGAAGGGCTATCACGGTGTGGCCATCGCCTCGAAAATCCCCCTCACCGAAGATCATCGGCAGGACTATTGCGGGATTGGAGACGCACGGCATATTTCCGCGATTTTTCAGGTGGGATCGCGCCGCGTGCGACTGCACAATTTCTACGTTCCCGCCGGCGGCGACGAACCAGATCGTTCGATAAACCCCAAATTCGGCCACAAGCTCGATTTCATCGAGGAAATGAAGGCTCTCCGCGCCGATGGCGTGCCCGGCACCTCTTCCATTCTCGTCGGCGATCTCAATATCGCACCGCTTGAAAATGACGTCTGGTCGCACAAGCAGCTGCTGAAAATCGTCAGCCATACGCCGGTCGAAACCGACGGCATGCTGGATATCATGAAGAAGGGCAACTGGCTCGACCTGATGCGGCTGAACGTGCCTGACAGTGAAAAGATTTATACCTGGTGGAGCTACCGCGCCAAGGATTGGGAAGCCGCAGACCGCGGCCGCCGTCTCGACCATATCTGGTCGTCTCAGGACCTGGGCCCCTCGCTTGAAAAAATCGACATATTGCGCGAGGCGCGCGGCTGGAACCGGCCATCGGACCATGTTCCGGTTACCGCGCATTTCCGATTCTAACGGTTTTGACTAGCGTCAGGCGAAGCGGTTCTGCAAACGGGCCGCGCCTGCCGCCAGAGCTGCAATATTGTCGCGAATGCGCGCCGATACGATATCGGCCACTTCCGGAAACTCCTCCACCAGCCGGTGAAACAGGATACGCGTGATGCGGATGACCTCGGAATCCTCCGCGGCCACAGCGGTGAATTTCCGTTCGCAGAGCGTGAAAAGCGCAAGTTCGGAAAGCAACGCACCCTTGCCGGGCGCTGCCTGCAGCACGGGCTTGCCGTCCCTTCCTGCCGTGAAAAGCTCGAAATGGCCTGATGTCACCGCAAAGGCGCACTCAGCCGGTGAATGTTCCCGGAACAATGTCTGGCCTGCCGAGACGCGGCGGCGTTCCGCGCCGAAGGCGATCAGCCGCAGCTGATCATCGCTGAAGCCCGCAAACAACGGCACTTGCCCCAGAAGCATGATATCGTCCGTCAAGGCCATGTTTGATCGCTACTCCAGAAAGCCGCCTGCGCTACTATAGCGGTTTTCCAATATCGGTCTTCAAAATACAAGCAGTTAGAACGCCGTGCGCTTTCTCAAACGCACGGCGCCAGCTTTAGAACACGGATGAATGCCAAGCGACAGGACTATCCCGCTTCAGGGAACGATCTTGTAGCCGCCATTCTCGGTCACCAGAATTTCAGCATTGGAAGGGTCACGCTCGATCTTCTGGCGCAGACGATATACGTGGGTTTCAAGCGTGTGCGTCGTCACACCGGAATTGTAACCCCACACCTCCTCCAGCAGGACATCACGCGTCACCACGGCACTGCCGGCGCGATAGAGGTAACGGATGATCGCCGCTTCCTTTTCCGTCAGACGGATTTTCTTGCCGTCTTCCGTCGTCAGCAGCTTCTGGCTGGGTTTGAACTGATAGGGGCCGACGGTGAAAACCGCATCCTCACTCTGTTCGTATTGACGCAGCTGCGCCCGGATGCGCGCCAGAAGCACGGCAAAACGGAAAGGCTTCGTCACATAGTCATTCGCGCCGGCTTCAAGCCCGAGGATCGTATCGGAATCGGTATCATGCCCGTCAGCATGATGATCGGTGCCTTGAAGCCACCCTTTCGCAAAAGCTTTACCGCTTCACGACCATCCATGTCCGGAAGGCCGACATCCATGATCAGAAGATCGACCTGGGCGGTCTTTGCGGTCTGCATTGCCTGGGCGGCGTTTGCGCCGCTCAGAAGCGAGAATTCCTCATAAGGAGACAGTTGCTCGGTCAGCGTCTCCCGAAGATCGTCGTCGTCGTCCACCAGAAGGATAGTGCGAGCCGTCATTCGGATTCTCAGCCTTTCTTACTTTAGCGCATCGACCCAAAAATCGCGTTCGATTTTCGGAAAGCACAATGCGTAGTTTAAAAGAGTTAGAGCATTCCAGTGCCTCCAAAAGGCGGCAAGGTGCTCTAATTGTCAGCCAATTCAGCGGTTTGCCGATAAAAGGTCAACCCATTGCCATGATATTACGAAGTGCTATGACTTCACGTTAGATAACCTGCAAAGCAAAATCTCGTGAAAAACATGAGCAGACAGCCCGTAAAGCAACATAAACGCGCATCGACGCTCATTGTTCGGCCGGCGCCCTTGAAAATAAGCCGGGCCATCGTCCAGCTCGGGCATCTCACCTTTCCCGCCGCAATCGGGCGCAATGGCCGCACCGTGCTGAAACGCGAGGGAGACGGAAAGTCACCCATTTCCCTCACCCGCCTGCTGCACGGATTTTATCGCGGCGACCGTAACCCCGCTATCCCCACGGCATTGCCGATGCAACCGACGCGGCAATCCATGCTGTGGTGCGACGAACCCCGCAGCGCCAATTACAACAGGCTGGTCAAGGCACCTTTCACGCAGAGCCACGAGGAGATGATGCGAAAGGACGGCCTTTATGACGTCTGCTTGGTGCTCGATTGGAACATCACATCGAGAAGTCGAAACCGCGGTTCGGCAATCTTCATGCATATGATCCGCCCGGGATACGAGCCGACCGCCGGCTGCGTTGCTCTCCACCCCCGCGACATGAAACGTATTCTGCCCCATATGCGCAAGGGTACGAAAATTCGCATCCTGTAGATGAGGCACAAAAAAACCCGCCATTCTTGGCGGGTTTTTTTAAAAAAGGAGAAAGCCGGTGATTACGCGGCTTCTTCCTGAGAATCGTCCTCTTCGACGGCCTTGCCGCGCTTCGGACCCTTGGCAAGGTTGACTTCCACCAGGCGAACAGCCTCGGTTTCAGACATCTTGTTGACGGCGGCAATTTCACGCGCCATGCGATCGAGAGCAGCCTCATAAAGCTGACGCTCGGAATAGGACTGCTCCGGCTGATTTTCCGCACGGTAAAGATCGCGCACAACTTCCGCAATCGCGATAAGATCGCCGGAATTGATTTTCGCATCATATTCCTGGGCGCGGCGCGACCACATGGTACGCTTCACACGCGCCTTGCCCTGCACCACTTTCAGCGCCCGCTCGACAAAATCGCCTTCGGAAAGCTTGCGCATGCCGATGCTCACGGCTTTTGCGACGGGAACTTTAAGACGCATCTTGTCTTTTTCGAAATCGATGACAAAAAGCTCAAGCTTCATGCCGGCGACTTCTTGTTCCTCGATGGCAGAAATGGTACCGACACCATGAGCGGGATACACAATCGCTTCACCGGTCTTGAAACCGTGATGTGCTGGAGATTTCTTCTGCTGGGTCGTCATTCGTTCTAAAAACTCCCTGTTACATACCCGGAGGTGCCGGGGTTGGGTCGGTCAGGCCCTGATGAGACGGGGGAACCGTCAGGTGACTCCGCACTGGTCCAGCCGTGCACGCAAAAACACACCTTCCCGCATTGCGGGGTTCGATAACGTAAACGCTCGATATGTCACGGAAACCGCGTGCAAAAGAGGTGTTGCTTTCGTGGTGTTTTTGGGCACACAAATGCCACGCTGTGGATCAGTGTCGTTGGTGTACCACAAAAATAGGCACAAATCAATAATTTGCTTCGACCGTGGCCGCAACATCACATGGCGGCCAAAGAACCACCTATAAATTGTCTGCCGAAATACTGTCAAATGCTTCGTGACAGGCTTTCACGGCACAAAGAGCAAAAAAATTTCATATCCCGACTGAAGAAACACGAAAGCCTCTTAAACTCTTCGTAATTACACGCCAGTATCCGATTCGAATGAAAAGGCAAAATCCGCAAATTGTCGGTGCTTTTTTACATTAAAGTGTGATTTTTGGAGGAATCCACGTCAAATGGGCTACAGAAATAATCCAAAACGCGAAAAACAGATCGAAAAAGCACGCCAGCAAGCAATTGCCGAAAATGCGCCATTTCTTGATCCGGGTATTCTTTATGGAAGAGCAAGCGCGGACGACATAGAATATTATTCCGCAGAAATGCTGGCCGCCAGCGCTGCCCACAGTTTCGAGGCGCTTTCGCGCTGGACCGGAGATGCGCCCCTCATCAGCATTGCCCAGGTCGAAGGCGTCACCCCCCGGGAAATTCCGGTAACGGTGCTGACCATTATCGGCCGCAACATGCCCTTCCTCTACGATTCCGTCATGGGGGAGGTCACAAGCAGCTATCGCGGCCTTTATCTTGCGGTTCACCCCATTCTGGTGCGCGACGAAAAGGCGCAGGCGGGTTATCGCCTTGCAGAGCCCGATGACGAGCCCTCCGAAAATATCAGTCTCATTCAGTTGCACATCGCGCCCTTGACGATGCAGGCGGCAACAGCGCTGGAAGACAGGTTGCGCTTCGTGCTGACGCAGGTCCAGTCCGCCTACCGCGACTGGCGGCCGATGCTGGCGAAGCTCGACGAGGCGCTCGACGAACTGTCGAAGCGCGGCTCCTCGCGGCGCAAGACCGAGCGTGCGGAAGCCGTCGAGTTTCTCAACTGGCTTCGCAACGACAATTTCACCTTCCTCGGCATGCGCGACTACACCTATTCCGGCAAGGGAAAGAACGCGAAGATCGAACGCGGTGACGGCGTCGGCCTCGGCAGCTTGAGCGATCCGGATGTGCGCGTCCTGCGCCTTGGCAAGAACGCAGTGACGACGACCCCTGAAATCCTTGCCTTCCTCGATGGCCCCGATTTCCTCATCGTCACCAAGGCGAATGTGAAGTCCATCGTGCATCGCCGCGCTTACATGGACTATATCGGCATCAAGCGCTTCGACGAGGACGGCAATGTCATCGGTGAATTGCGTATCGTCGGCCTGTTCACCGCCACCGCCTATACGCGTTCGGTCAAGCAGATACCGCTGCTGCGCGCCAAGGTCGCGGATGTCGAGCGGCATTTCGGTTTTGATCCGAACAGCCACTCCGGCCGCATCCTGCAGAACACGCTGGAAGCCTATCCCCGTGACGATCTCTTCCAGATCGAGACGGATCTGCTGATCCGCTTCATCGAGCAGATCATGGAACTGAGCGACCGCCCGCGCGTCCGCGTCCTCGCCCGCATCGACCGTTTCGACCGCTTCGTTTCCGCCATCATCTTCGTGCCGCGCGAGGAATACAATTCCTATGTGCGCGAGAAGATCGGCGACTATCTGAGCAAGGTCTATGACGGGCATATTTCCGCCTATTATCCCGCCTTCCCGAAGGCGCGGTCGCCCGCGTTCACTTCATCGTCGGCCGCACGGAAGGCAAGACACCGCGCATTGCGCAGGACAGGCTGGAAGATGCCGTCAGCGATATAGCGGCGCGCTGGATAGACCACTTCATCGCGCTTTCCGAACCGGGTGCGCCCGTGCTGGATGTGGATCAGGCCTATCAGGAAGCCTTCACGCCGGAAGAGGCGATCGGCGACATGACGGATATTCTGGCCGCCGTCAAAGGCGAGCCTGTCCGCATTGAATTCTACCAGCAGGAAGGCCAGTCGGCCGAGACACTTTCGCTGAAGATATTCCATCGCGACGGGCACCTGCCGCTCTCGCGCCGCGTGCCCCTGCTCGAAAATCTCGGCTTCAACGTCATCAGCGAGCGCACCTTCGACATCGGCGTCGTTTCGGATGGCGAAAAGCGCGATATCGTGCTGCATGACATGGAACTATCCGTCGCGGCCGGCACGACGCTTGATCTGCCACATTACGGGCCGAAACTGGAAGAGGCCTTCCTCGCCGCCTTCTCGGGCAAGGTCGATAATGACAACTTCAACCGGCTGATCCTCGCCTGCGGCCTCACCGTGCGTGAAGTCTCCGTGCTGCGCGCTTATGCCCGCTATCTGCGCCAGACCGGCATTGTCTATTCGCAGGAGCATATTTCCGAAACACTCTTCAAATATCCGGCCATTTCCCGGAACATTTTCGCGCTGTTCAAGGCGGGCTTCGATCCGTCCATCGAAGAGAAGAAACGGCTGAAGAAACTCGCTGAAATACACAAGGCCATCGAATCTGCATTGAGCGGCGTGCCCAATCTCGATGAGGACCGCACGCTCAGGCGCTACGTCAACGCCATCGACGCAACGCTTCGCACCAACTACTTCCAGAAAAATGCCGACGGCACGCCGCGTGACCTGTTGGCGTTCAAGTTCGATCCCAAACATCTGGACGGCCTGCCGGATCCGCGCCCCTTCCGTGAAATCTTCGTTTATGGAACCGAGGTCGAAGGCGTCCACCTTCGCTTCGGCAAGGTCGCGCGCGGCGGTCTGCGCTGGTCGGATCGCGGCCAGGATTACCGCACCGAAGTGCTCGGTCTCGTTAAGGCGCAGCAGGTCAAGAACGCGGTGATCGTACCGGTCGGCGCCAAGGGCGGCTTCTTCCCGAAGAACCTGCCTGTTGGCGGCTCCCGCGACGAAGTCTTCAATGCCGGCCGCGAAGCCTACAAGACCTATATCCGGACCCTCCTTTCCATCACCGACAATATCGTCGATGACGCCATCGTGCCGCCGGCCGATACGCTGCGGCTGGATGGTGACGACCCCTATTTCGTCGTCGCTGCCGACAAGGGAACGGCAACCTTCTCCGATACGGCAAACGGCCTTGCCCACGACGCCGGCTTCTGGCTGGACGATGCCTTCGCATCGGGCGGTTCCGCCGGTTACGACCACAAGAAGATGGGCATTACCGCACGCGGTGCCTGGGAAACGGTAAAACGTCATTTCCGCGAAATGAATACCGACATCCAGACCACGCCCTTCACGGTGGCGGGTGTGGGCGACATGTCCGGCGACGTTTTCGGCAACGGCATGCTGCTGTCGGAAAAGATCAGGCTGATTGCCGCCTTCGATCACCGCGACATCTTCATCGATCCGGATCCCCATACCGACAAATCCTTTGCCGAGCGCAAGCGGCTTTTCGAACTGCCGCGTTCCAGCTGGCAGGATTACGACCGCTCGACGCTTTCCGGTGGCGCGATGATCATCTCGCGTTCCGAAAAATCGGTGACGCTGACACCGGAAGCCGTCGCTGCCATCGGCATCGACAAATCCGTCGCCACGCCCTTCGAGATCATGACCGCCATTTTGAAGGCGCCGACCGATCTTCTGTGGTTCGGCGGCATCGGCACCTACATCAAGGCGGCGGTGGAAACCAATGCCGAGGTGGGTGACAGGGCGAACGACCCCATCCGCGTCAACGCCACGGAGCTACGCGCCAAGGTCATCGGCGAAGGCGCCAATCTGGGCATCACCCAGAAGGGCCGCATCGCCTATGCGCTGGCGGGTGGACGTTGCAATTCCGACGCCATCGACAACTCGGCCGGCGTGAACTCCTCCGACGTCGAGGTCAATATCAAGATCGCGCTCGCCTCCGCCGTCAACAGCGGTCGCCTGACGATGCCGAAGCGCAACCAGCTTCTCGCCTCCATGACGCCGGAAGTGGCGCAGCTGGTGCTGCGCAACAACTACCTGCAATCGCTGGCGATCTCGCTCACGGAACGGCTTGGGCTTGCAAACCGCGAGGAACTCGGCCGCCTGATGAGCGCGCTGGAGGCAACCGGGCAACTGAACCGCAAGGTCGAAACCCTGCCGAGCAATGCCGAACTCAGCGAAAGATACGCCACCGGCAAGCCGCTGACCCGGCCGGAAATCGGCGTGCTTCTGTCCTATGCCAAGCTGACCCTGTTTGACGCATTGGTGGCAAGCCCGCTTCCCGATGAACCCTATCTCCAGCATCTTCTTGCCGATTACTTCCCGGCCAAGATGCAGAAGAACTATGCGGACGATATCAAGGCGCATCGCCTGCACCGCGAAATCGTGGCAACGGCACTCGCCAATGCCGTGGTCAACCGCGGCGGCCCGGGCTTTGTGCAGAAACTCGCGGATGCGAGCGGCCTCCTGTCGGCCGATGTCGTCAAGGCGGCGGTGATCGTCGAGGATGGTTTCGGTCTCAAGCGTCTGTGGAGCGAGGTCGATGCGCTTGACGGAAAGATCGGTGGAGAAGTCCAGAACGGGCTTTATGCCACGATCACCCGCATCTTCTCGGACGCAAGCAGGCTCTATCTGCAAACCGGAAGCGCAGGTGCTGCGACGGGAGACATGGCGACCGAGATCGAACGTCTGAAAACCGCGATCAAGACGCTGTCGCCGGCGGCGGCGAAATATCGCCGCGAGCTTGGCGTCACGGAAATTGACGGTGTTCCTGCCGGTCTTCTGGAGGAACTGGATACGCTTTCCCTGCTCGTCTACGTGCCGGAGATCATGCGCATCGCCGAAAGTGCAGGCACCACGCTCGCCCGCGCCGCCGAAAGCTACGCCACCGTCTCCTCTACCTTCCGTGTCGCGCGTCTGCTGGACGCCAGCCAGCGCATCACACCGGCCGATCATTATGAGAGTCTGGCTCTCCTGCGCAGCCAGGACCAGATCGCCCTGTCGAGACGCCGGATCGTCATCTCGGCGCTTACCGAACATGCGAAGGAGAAGGATCCGGTTCAGGCCTGGTATGCGGCTGACCGTGTACGCGTCAACCGTATCGTCTCGGAACTCGGCGCGCTCAGTGAAAGCGGTGATACCAACCTCGCTCGCCTGACCGTGGCAGCGGGACTGCTTGGCGATATCGTTCAGACACGCTGATCGACCATCCGAAAAACGCCATCCGGGTTCTTGGCCCGGATGGCGATAGATGCCACGATGCGCCGGCATGCCACCTTCTATCCTCCCCTGATATCCGATAGGACGATGAATGACTGTCCCCACCCCGAATGCGGAAACAGTGGTTGCGAAACGCGGCATCTGGGGTTGGGTCATGTTCGACTGGGCGGCGCAGCCCTTCTTTACAGTTGTTACGACTTTCGTTTTCGGCCCCTATTTCGTTGCCCGCCTCACCGATGATCCGATTGCGGCGCAGGCGACATGGAGCAACATGGCGACGGTCTCCTCAATCATCATCGCCCTCTTCTCCCCCATCCTCGGCTCCATCGCTGACCAATCCGGTGCAAGAAAGCCATGGATCGCTTTTTTTGCCGTCATCAAGATCGTCAGCCTATTTTTCCTTTGGTTCGCAGCACCGGGCTCACCGCTCATCCTGCCGATCGTCTGCATGATCCTCGCCTCCATCGCCGCGGAATTTTCGATCGTCTTCAACGATTCCATGATGCCGCGGCTCACCAATCCGCAAAATGTCGGACGCATTTCCAACCTTGCCTGGGGGCTGGGTTATCTCGGCGGCATGGTGGTGTTGATCGCCGTAGTTACGCTTCTGGCCGCCAACCCGCAGACAGGGCTGACCATCGCCGGTATCAAACCGCTTTTCGGCCTCGACCCGGCAACTGGCGAGGATGCCAGAATAACCGGCCCGCTTGCCGCACTCTGGTATCTCATCTTCATTTTACCGATGTTCCTCTTGACCCCTGATGCAGACAAGGGCCTGCCTTTCGCGGCGGCAATCCGCTCGGGCCTTTCAGAGCTCAGAACAACGCTGCGCGAGCTTCGCTATCGCCCTGTGTTGCTGCGGTTTCTCATCGCCCGCATGCTGTATCAGGACGGCGTCAATGGTGTGCTCATTCTGGGGGGAGCCTTCGCCGCCGGCATGTTCGGCTGGGCGACAATGGAAATCGGCCTCTTCGGCATTCTCCTCAATGTCGTCGCCATCGCAGGCTGCTTTGCGGCCGGACGCGTCGATCAGAAACTCGGTTCGCGTATCACCATCCTCATCAGTCTGGTGCTCCTGCTGCTGGCCACACTCGGCATCGTCTCCACGGAAAAGGGCTCGACCCTGTTCGGCTGGATTCAATTATCGACTGCAGACAATGGCGGCATATTCGCCACCGGCGCGGAAAAGGCCTATCTGCTTTATGGCGTATTGATCGGCCTTGCCTTCGGCCCCGTCCAGGCCTCGTCGCGGTCTTATCTCGCCCGCAATATTACAGTGGCAGAAGCGGGCCGTTATTTCGGCATCTATGCGCTCTCCGGTCGCGCTACCAGCTTCATGGCGACACTGTCCTTTTCAATAGCAACCTATATGAGCGGCTCCGCCCATATCGGCATGGCCACGCTCATCCTGTTCCTGGGGGCTGGATTTCTGCTGTTGCTGCGTGTGCCGGAGCGGGCCGCAAACTGAAGAACCTCAAACTTATAAGACGCGCGAGTGATGACAAATCGCTCCGCATATTCGATGTCATCCTCGGACTTGACCCGAGGACGACGGAGGAGAGGTCTGAACACCTTGGTCAGCAAGCTGGAAGCTGCATCGCGGATATAGGCAAGCGAAGCGCACCGCTTCTGAATGCCACGGCCTTCATCAGAGCTGGTCGAGTTTTTGCTGCAATGCGCGCAGCTGCGCCTTCAGCTCATCGATCTCGGATGCGTTCGGCTTGCGGGTTTCCTTGGGCGCCTGCGGCATTGCGAAAGGCGTGAAGTCCTGCATCGCCTGCCGGAACAGTTCCGTATTACGACGGATCTGCTCTTCCATCATCTGCAATGGCGCCTGAAAATTGCGGGCGATCGAACCATCGCCGAAGGCCTTGGCCATATGTTCCTGCATCTGGCTCTGCTGATCGGAGAAGGTCTTCATCGAATGTTCGAGGAAGGTCGGCACGACCATCTGCATCTGATCGCCATAATAGGAGATCAATTGCCGCAGAAACGCCGTGGGCAGCAGCGTATTGCCGGTTTTGGCCTCCTGCTCGACGATGATCTGCGTCAGCACCGCATGGGTAATGTCTTCGGAGGACTTGGCGTCCTGAACCTTGAAATCCTCGCCGCGCTTGACCATCTGCGCCAGATCGTCGAGCGTCACATAGGTGCTGGTTCCGGTATTGTAGAGCCGCCGGTTGGCATATTTTTTAATGATTGTTTCGCCGTCGTGTTTCGCCATGCCCGCCTCCTCGCGATGATGGTATTTTTTTGTTTTTTGGTGTTATTGCTCTTCCCGCTGCAAAGTGTATGCGCAAAACAAGCCCTCTGACAAATGTTTTGTGCATCGCAACAGTTTGTTTTTTGCGCAGCAATTTTTCGCAAGATTCCAGCGTGATTTAGCAACATCTTTTAAAGCAACTTTCGGCATTTGACTTGCATTGAAAGCTTTGCCAGTCTCCGCCCGCTTGTGAGGAGAAAATAGATGTCCCTGCCTTCAATCGTGATTGCCAGCGCCGCCCGCACCGCCGTCGGTTCTTTTAATGGCCATTTCGCCAATACGCCCGCCCATGAACTTGGGGCAACCGTCATCAACGCGGTGCTGGAACGCGCCGGTGTTGCGGCAGGTGAAATCGATGAAGTCATCCTTGGACAGGTCCTCACCGCAGGTGAGGGGCAGAACCCGGCACGACAGGCGGCGATGAAGGCCGGTATCCCTCAGGAAGCAACCGCCTTCGGCCTCAATCAGCTCTGCGGTTCGGGCCTGCGCGCCGTTGCCCTCGGCATGCAGCAGATCGTGACAGGCGACGCAGCCATCGTCATTGCCGGCGGGCAGGAATCCATGTCCATGGCTCCCCATTGCGCGCATCTGCGCGGCGGCGTGAAGATGGGCGATTTCAAGATGATCGACACCATGCTGAAAGACGGCCTGACCGACGCCTTTTATGGTTACCACATGGGCATTACCGCCGAAAACATCGCCCGCCAATGGCAGCTCTCTCGCGATGAACAGGACCAGTTCGCCGTCGCATCGCAAAACAAGGCCGAAGCGGCACAGAACGCCGGACGCTTTACGGACGAGATCGTGGCCTTCACGGTAAAAGGCCGCAAGGCCGATATCGTCATCGATGCGGACGAACATATCCGTCATGGCGCTTCGCTGGAAACCATGGCCAAGCTGCGCCCCGCCTTCGACAAGGAAGGCACCGTCACGGCCGGCAATGCCTCCGGCCTGAATGACGGCGCAGCCGCCACACTGTTGATGTCGGAGCAGGAAGCTGCAAAGCGCGGCATCCAGCCTCTGGCGCGTATCGTCTCCTGGGCAACGGCGGGCGTCGATCCGCAGATCATGGGCACGGGCCCCATCCCCGCCTCCCGCAAGGCGCTCGCCAAGGCCGGCTGGTCGATAAACGATATCGGCCTTGTGGAAGCCAACGAAGCCTTTGCCGCCCAGTCCTGCGCCGTGGTGCGCGAACTGGGCCTCGATCCTGATATCGTCAACGTCAACGGCGGGGCCATTGCCATCGGCCATCCGATTGGCGCTTCCGGCGCACGTGTCCTCAATACATTGATTTTCGAGATGCGCCGCCGCAACGTATCGAAGGGTCTCGCAACGCTTTGTATCGGCGG
The DNA here is from genome assembly GCF_010669145.1 of Rhizobium oryzihabitans. Taxonomy (NCBI): domain Bacteria; kingdom Pseudomonadati; phylum Pseudomonadota; class Alphaproteobacteria; order Hyphomicrobiales; family Rhizobiaceae; genus Rhizobium; species Rhizobium oryzihabitans. Next base: position 2,303,168 of record NZ_CP048632.1, on the reverse strand, counting down.
CGGCATGGGTGTCGCCATGTGCATCGAGGCGCTCTGACGGCAGCAACGCGGCTTCCAAAAAGCAATTCCGGTTCGGCGAACAATAGGGTAGAAGCGGCCTCCCATTGGCCGCATTTCTATGGCCGTTGAGCACGACAAAAAAGTTGAGCAGGATTGAAGCATCCGCGCATATGCAGGCGCTTCAGTGACAGGTCATGGAGGCCGATATGAGCCGGGTTGCGTTGATTTCGGGTGGAACGAGCGGCATCGGCGCTGCAATCGCCCGCGCCTTGCAGGCGGCCGGTTACCGGGTCGCCGTCAATTATGCCTTCACGACGGACAGGGCGGAAGCATTCCAGAAAGACACCGGCATTCCGGCATTTCAGTGGGATGTGCGCGACTACGACGCCTGCGTGAACGGCATAGCGAAGGTGGAAGAAACCCTCGGTCCCGTTGAGGTCCTCGTCAACAATGCCGGCATCACCCGCGATGCCATGTTTCACAAGATGTCGCCGCAGCAATGGCGCGAGGTGATCGACACCAATCTCACCGGCGTCTTCAACATGACGCATCCCGTCTGGCCGGGCATGCGCGACCGCGGCTTTGGGCGCATCGTCAATATATCCTCGATCAACGGCCAGAAGGGCCAGGCCGGCCAGGCGAACTATTCCGCTTCGAAGGCCGGCGATATCGGCTTCACCAAGGCGCTTGCCCAGGAAGGTGCCAGCCGCAACATCACCGTCAACGCGATCTGCCCCGGCTATATCGGCACGGAGATGGTGAGAGCGATACCGGAGAAAGTGCTGGCCGAACGGATTGTGCCGCAGATTCCCGTTGGGCGACTAGGCGAACCGGAGGAAATCGCACGCTGCGTCCTCTTCCTGGTGTCCGACGAGGCCGGCTTCATCACCGGCTCCACGATGACCGCCAATGGCGGGCAATATTTCGCCTGATAAGGATTACCACGGCCTCCGGACCGGCCGAATGCAGTAAACTTTTCGTGATAATAGCGTTTGCGTTTTTGCGAAGCACAAAAACTTGAATGTAAAATACCTCAATGATGAAAATGCTAAACCAATGAAAACACGATAGTTTTTGTATAGTTTAGAATGAGTCTAGAAAACTGGAGGCCATCAGGCGGGATGTTTTTCTTGACAGTAGGTGTCCTGTTTTGGTTTAAGAACTAAAACAACGTGTTGCGTCATACAGGCAGTTCATCATGCTGGTTTGCAGCTGCAATTACATCACCGATCACGATATCCGGGACGTCATCAACGAGCTCCTGGATGAAGACTGTTGGCAGTTGATCGTTCCTGCAAAAGTGTATCATGCCATGGAAAAGCGCGGCCGTTGCTGCGGCTGTTTTCCCACCGTTGTCGACCTGATCATCAAAACCACGGAAGAATATCACGCCCGTCGCCACTCGACTGAGGCCGATGTTTTTGATTTTATGTCCCGCTTGAAGCGATTCCATGAAGAGAACAGGAGAGCGGACATTGAAAGGCGACAAAAAAGTCATCGAGCGGCTTAACGAGGCCCTATTCCTCGAACTCGGTGCAGTAAACCAATATTGGCTTCACTACCGGCTTCTGAACGATTGGGGTTACACCAAGCTCGCGAAGAAAGAGCGTGCGGAATCCATCGAAGAGATGCAGCACGCCGACAAGATCATTGATCGTATCATTTTCCTCGAAGGCCATCCCAACCTTCAGACCCTGGCTCCGCTGCGCATCGGCCAGAACGTCAAGGAAGTGCTGGAAGCAGATCTCGCCGGCGAATACGACGCCCGCACCTCCTACAAGAAATCGCGTGATATCTGTCACGAGGCCGGAGACTATGTCTCCATGAAGCTGTTCGAAACCCTGCTGATCGACGAGGAAGGCCATATCGACTTCCTCGAAACCCAGCTCGAACTGCTCGGCAAGATCGGCCAGGAAAAATACGGCCAGCTCAACGCCGATTCCGCCAACGAAGCGGAATAAGCTCTCACAATGGACTAAGGAAAAGGCGGCCAACGGCCGCCTTTTTTATTTGCCGGAGAGATGCCGGAACTCCGCAACCACCTTCTCATAGACCCCACGCTTGAACGGCACGATCAGCTCGGGAAGGCTTTCCATCGGTTTCCAGCCCCAGGCGTCAAATTCAGCCGTATGCCCGGTCGGCGGCGGATCGATCTGGATTTCGCTTTCGTCGCCATCGAAACGAAACGCAAACCAGCGTTGCGCCTGCCCGCGATATTTGCCTCTGAGACCGATGCCGATCAGTTCGGGCGGCAGATCATAGTGAATCCAGTCGCTGGCTTCCGCCAGCAACGTCACCGATGTCATGCCCGTCTCTTCATAGAGTTCGCGAATGGCGGCTGTTAAAGGCCGCTCGCCGTCGTCGATACCGCCTTGCGGCATCTGCCACAATTGCGGTGACCCGTCATATTCGGAGTTACCTTCACTGATGCGCCGGCCGGCCCAGACCAGGCCTTCGGCGTTCAGAACCATCATCCCCGCGCAGGGACGGTAAGGCAAATCTTCTGCTTTGATTGTCATTGGAAACCCGCACTGTCTGGGCGCCTAAAAGGCGCGGAAAATTGCCGCGCACAAGGTTTACTGCCCCGCCTGCTGCGAAACAAGCGCAGAAACGCCGACGATCTCGATACCGCGTCCACCGGCTTCCCGCGACCATTTCGAGATGGCGGCAATGCTTTCGTCGAAAGCTGACGCCACACCGATTGCCTGACCGTTGCGGCGCGCAATCCGCTCCAGCTCATCCAGCTTGCGCAGGATGGAGGCCTCGATCACTTCGCCGTCAAGCAGCACATCGGCAAAACCCTGCGGCGCGGAGATGGCCTTGGCGATCCCGCCGCTCAGCGACTGCGCCGATGAGGCGTCATCCAGAAAAAGCAGCCCGCGCTTGCCGATGTCGCGCATCACCGGCTCCAGCGCCGCCTGTTCGGAAAGAAAGCGCCCGCCGAGATAATTCATGACGCCGGTATAATTGGTGATTTTTGCCATGGAGCGGTGCAGCCGGTCCATGTTGACCTTGGCAGGATCGCCCGCCAGCAGCGTATCCGGGCCGGGATTGGTGCCGGGATAACCGAAGGGCTCCAGCGGTATCTGAAGAAGGATTTCATGACCCTGACGGCGCGCCTCCTGCATCCAGCGCTGCAGGCTGTTGCCGCTGGCGGCGAAACCGAGCGTCACCTCCGGTGGCAATTCCCGGATCGCCTTTTGCGATCCCGTCTGGCTGAGGCCGAGACCGCCGACCACGATCGCCACCCGGGTGCCACGTGCGCCGGACCACGGCCGGGCATATTGCTCCATCGGCCGCAACCCATCGGCACCGACGACCGGCAGCCGGCCAAAGGCGGTCTCTTCCAGCAACGCATCATTAGGCCGCGTGGCCATGCGCGGATCCTGACCATAGGTCTGGCCGCTCATCAACACGGGTCCGTCGCTGTCCCGGGGGCGGGGAGAATAGACCGACACGACATTGCCGTCCGGCATCGTCGCCCGATTGATATTGGCGCCGGAGCGTCCGCTTTCCGGCTGGAGACCAGCGGTATCGCGGGGTCCGGCATCGGTCGCCGCCGGTTCCGGCTTATTTTCGGGGAGCTTGGGTTGGGTGTCCGGACCAGCCGCCGTCTTCTGCAGATTGCCCGGAGACAACGCCGTATAGACGGAAAGCCCACCAAGTGTAAGGACAGCAAGCACAGACAGAACCATAATGACGGAAAAGCGCCGGTTGATACCGGCGCTTTTTTTCTGACGACCCAGAAGCGGTTTTCGCAGGTCCGAAGGCAATGAAAAATCCGTCCAAACGGTTAGGCAATCGAGAAAATGCGCCGGCTGGCCGGCGCATCCATCTTACTGCTTGTTGACCACAGCCTTGTCCGGGTTCGGCGGGAAAGACGGATCCGTCTTGCTGCCGCGCAACAGGTCCAGCGCGTAGTTGAGCTGGATGTCGTCCTTGGCTTCCGGCGGAACATAAGCGGAGGAACCAGAACCTTCGTCCGTTTCACTCTGTCCCTTGATGTGGCCGGTCAGGCTGGATTCACCCTCGGTGGTCACCCGGCCCTGCAATTCCGGCGGCAACGGCTGTTCAACCTTGATGTCAGGCGTAATGCCCGTACCCTGGATCGACTTGCCCGACGGCGTGTAATAAAGCGCCGTGGTCAGGCGCAGCGCACCGGCCTCGCCGAGCGGAATGATCGTCTGGACAGAACCCTTGCCGAAGGAGCGGGTGCCGACCACGGTCGCGCGACGCAGATCCTGCAGCGCACCGGCGACGATTTCAGAGGCCGAAGCAGAACCACCGTTGACGAGCACGATTACCGGCTTGCCGTCGGTCAGATCGCCTGCCGTCGCATTGAAGCGACGGGTCTCGTCCGGGTTGCGGCCACGGGTCGAAACGACTTCGCCACGCTCAAGGAAAGCGTCCGAGACATTGATCGCCTGATCGAGCAGACCACCCGGGTTGAGACGCAGGTCGAGCACATAGCCCTTCAGCTTGTCGGCCGGCACATCCGCCTTGATCTTCTTGATCGCCTTTTCGAGATCGTCATAGGTCTTCTCGGTAAAGGAGATGACGCGCAGATAACCGACATTGTCGCCCTCGACGCGAGACTTCACCGCACGAACGGCAATGACATCACGCATGACGGTGAATTCGAGCGGCTTGTCGGCGCCCTGACGGATGATCGTCAGCTTGATCGGCGTCTTGACCGCGCCGCGCATCTTTTCGACCGCCTGCTCCAGCTTCAGGCCGCGAACCGGCGTACCGTCAATTTCGGAAATGAAGTCGCCGGAGAGAATGCCCGCGCGGGAAGCCGGCGTGTCGTCGATCGGCGTGATGACCTTGACCAGCTCGTTTTCCATGGTCACTTCGATGCCGAGACCGCCAAACTCACCCTTTGTCTGGGTGCGCATATCGTTGGCATCCTTGGCATTCATGAAGCTCGAATGCGGATCGAGCGAGCTCAGCATGCCGTTGATGGCATTTTCCACCAGCTTCTCGTCATCCGGCGGCGTCACATATTGTGCACGCACACGCTCGAACACGTCGCCAAAGATCGACAATTCCTTATAGGTCGAAGGCCCGGCCGCCTGTGCCGGCATGCTCGCCGAATAAATCACGCTCATCGCCGTGGCGCCCATAAGCCCACCGATAAGGAGAAGCGAAACCTTACGAATCATTGTGCGCCCTTCCGGTATTTTTTGCGGTCCACCACGGTTGGGAATCAACCGGCACACCATCTTTCCTGAACTCAATGTAGAGCGTTGGCCTGTCGGTTTCCAGCGCCAATGCTGCTGCACTCGCTACTCTTTTTGCACCCATGGAGGCGATGGGCTCTCCGGAGAACACAAACATTCCCTGCCGCGTCCTCACATTGTCCATGCCCGTCATCACCACATGATATCCATCACCCGTATTGAGGATGATCATTCGGCCGTAACTGCGAAAATCTCCGGCAAACACCACAAAGCCGTCTGCAGGCGCCGTCACGATGGCTTCCGGTCCACTCGCGACGACAATTCCCTTGGAAAAGTGGCCCGTACCATCAGCATCGCCAAAGCGCCGAAGCACCTCGCCCGCAACCGGAACCTCCAGCTTTCCCTTCAAACTTGCGAAGGGATATGCGGGGGCAATACGGTTTTTATCGGGCATTCCCGCCTCGGCCGCGGCACGCCCTTTTTCGCGTTCCGCCTCGGAAAGACGGGCAATGCGCTGCTCTTCCGCACGCGCCTTTTCCATCGCTTCCCGTACCGAAGTAATCTCGCCTTCGAGCGAACTCACCAGCCCTTCAAGGCTGGTGGCCTTGCTCGCAAGTTCCTCGGATCGCTTGCGTTCCGCCTCCAGCGCCGCCGCCGTCTGGGAATTTCTACGGCCGTTTTCGGCCAGCAGCAGGTCGAGGCGTTTTTCCTCTTCCAGACTTGCCGTCATCATACCCGTAAGATCGTCCTTTTCGCGAGCGATTGCCTGCCTGAGATCGGTCAATTCTTTGAGAGCGGAAACCAGCTTGTCGGTTTCACCCCGAATGCCTGGAACGACCGCGCCGAGAAGAATGGCGCTGCGCACCGAAGCGAGCGCATCTTCCGGTGAGACAAGAAGGGCAGGCGGCGGATTTCTGCCCATGCGCTGCAGCGCAGCCAGAACCTCGGCAAGCACGCCGCGTCTCTCCCGCAAGGAAGCCTTGACGCCGTCCTCGCGAACCGAAAGCTTCGCCAGACGATCCTCGCCATCGCTGATCTTGGTTTCCAGCGCCTTGCGCCGGGCAGCCGATGCGATCAGCTCCTCCCGGATGCGGGCGCTATCCTGATTAAGCGAAGCGATGCTTTCCTGAAGAGTGCGGGTCTTGTCTTCGGAAAGGCCTATGCTGTCGACCAGCTCCTCCAGATCCTGCCGGTTCTGATCACGACGCTTTTCCAGCGTCTGAAGCGCCTCAGGTGAGGAATCGCCATTCTCCACTGGAACGGCACCGGCATCGTCGCGCGAAAAAGCGAAATCGACCGGAAAAGTCCCGATCGACAAGACAGCGAAAACCGCGCCCGCAAGGGCAGCGTGCCGTTTTCGTTGAAACCTCTTGTCCATTTGAACTTTCTTTGATGCCGAAGCAGGAGCGCCGATATTAGGGATTTTGCCGCAATCTTCCAAGAGGCCCGAAAGAGGCTGTGGGCAGAGCCGCCACGCCTTTCCGTCTCGCGAAGCTTCATGTTGAAATTGAGACAATTTTCCGTGTCCGGAACCTGCTCAAACGCGATGGTATGGATGACCGGAAAGAATAGTGACGGCGCGGTAAAGCTGCTCGGCGATCAAAATGCGAACGATCTGATGCGGCCATGTGAGCTTGCCGAGATTGAGAACGGCCGCCGCCCTGTCGTAAAGGGCCGGATCAAGACCATCGGCGCCACCGATCGCGATCACGAGGTCACGCTTGCCGCTATCGCGCAAATCACCAAAAAATGTCGCAAAACCCGGACTGTCCAGCGCTTTGCCGCGCTCGTCCAGAAGCACGAGAACCGCCCCGTCCCCTAGGTGTTTTTCGAGCATCGCCGCTTCTTCGCGCTTGCGTGTCTCGGCATTCGACGCCCGGCTTTCCGCGACCTCGATCACCCGCGAAAACTCCAGCCCGATCGCCGGGCCGGTCTTGGCGAGACGCTCTATATAACGGGTCGCAAGATCCTTCTCCGGGCCGGATTTAAGCCGCCCCACCGCAAAAATCGAAATCCGCATCGCAAACCTGCATTCGTCGTGACCCAACAGGGTCACGCTCTTAACAGCATAGACTGCGGATTCCTATGCGGCCGGTTCGCTTTCCGGCCAGACGCACCGGCCCGACATCAAACGAGATAGTCGGGAAGCTCGATGCGCAACAAGGCTCACCGTGTCAATGCAGCGTTTCTTCCGGCATATCCGGCGTCGCCCACATTTTTTCAATGTTGTAGAAGGCGCGGATTTCCGGACGGAACACATGAACGATGATATCGCCGGTATCGATCAGCACCCAGTCTCCGGTCTCGAGACCTTCGACGCGGGCGTTTCCGAACCCTTCACCCTTCATATCTTTAAGAAGATGCTCGCAAATCGCCGAGACATGCCTGTTCGATCGCCCGGAGACCACAACCATGTAGTCCGCAAGCGCCGATTTTCCGGCAATGTTGAGAGATACGATATCTTCGGCCTTGGAGTCCTCGAGGCTCGCGAGGACGGTTTCGAGGGCGTGGTCGGCGGCATCGGCGCCACTGTCCTGGCCCTTCGGGATAGCAACAAATGCTCTTCCCTTGGCGTGTACTGTTGTCAGAGGTTTTCCCTTTCCAAGAATGACAAAACAGGTACTGGCGACGCGATTCTCTGCGTCGCTCAATAAAGGTGGCACCAAAGCATTAACTTTTCAAGATATGGAGGCTTCGGCTTATGGCGCATACATCATTTGTGATCATGCGTTTCATTTGTGACCATTGCGCAATGCCGTGGAACTGAGCGTCGAACGCGGACCATGGATGAAAACCCAGGCGGGCGCGCGTTTTTTCCACAGAACGCCCGCATCGTCCTCATCGATCCGCGCCTGGCTGAAGGCCTGCGCCATGGTGGAGGAGAGATAGGACAGGGTGGAGCCCGGCCGATCTATCACCGCAATCGGAAAGGTCTCTGCGATCTCCCGCCATTTCTGCCAGCGATGGAAGCTTTTCAGATTGTCGGCGCCCATGATCCAGATAAAGCGGACATGCGGATTTCTCGCCTTCACCTTGGCGAGCGTATTGGCCGTGTAGCTGATGCCCAGCGATTTTTCAAAGGCCGTCACCTTGATGCGCGGATCGCTGACCAGCCTTTCGCAGGCGGCGATGCGATCCTCCAGAGACGCCAGTTCCGAGCGGCTTTTCAGCGGATTGCCAGGCGTCACCATCCACCAGAGCTGATCGAGACCCAACCTGCGCAGCGCAATTTCGGCAACAAGGGCATGGCCGGCATGTGGCGGATTGAAAGAGCCGCCGAATAGCCCGACAACCATGCCGCGCTCCGCATGCGGCATGGTGAGATAACGTCTGTCGAGGCGTTTCTCAGTCGGCAAAATCAGGTCCGTGTCTGGCCGGTGCCATGCACCCGGTATTTGAACGAGGTGAGCTGCTCGACGCCGACCGGGCCCCGCGCATGCATCTTGCCGGTCGCAATGCCGATTTCCGCACCCATGCCGAATTCGCCACCATCGGCAAATTGCGTCGAGGCGTTATGCAGCAGAATGGCCGAATCGAGTTCGTTGAAGAAACGTTCGACCACATCGGGATCCTCGGCGATTACGGCCTCGGTGTGATTGGACGAATAGCTGCTGATATGATCGATGGCGCCGGAAATGCCGTCCACGACAGCAACCGAAATGATTGCATCCAGATATTCGGTGCGCCAGTCTTCTTCTGTCGCAGCTTTCAGGCCCTCAACCACATCGCGAACGGCCTGAGAGCCGCGCACTTCACATCCGGCCTCGATCAGGCCCTTGATGAGTGGTTCCAGATGCGTGGACACGGCAGCGGCATCCACCAGCAGGGTTTCGGCCGCCCCGCAAATGCCGGTACGGCGCATCTTGGCGTTCACGACGATGCGTTTCGCCATGTCGAGATCGGCCGAGCCGTCGACATAGATATGGCAAATACCTTCCAGATGCGCAAAGACCGGAACCCGCGCTTCAGACTGCACGCGCGCAACGAGGCTTTTGCCGCCGCGCGGCACAATCACGTCAACCATGCCATTCAAGCCGCCAAGAAGCGCGCCCACGGCGGCGCGGTCGGTGACCGGCACCAGTTGAATGGCATGCTCGGGAAGACCGGCAATCTTCAGGCCCTCGACTAGGCAGGCATGAATAGCACGCGATGAATGTTGCGAATCCGAGCCACCGCGCAGGATCACGGCATTGCCCGCTTTAAGGCAGAGCGCACCGGCATCCGCCGTCACATTCGGGCGGCTTTCGTAGATCACGCCGATGACGCCAAGCGGCGTGCGCACCCGCTCGATCTTCAGCCCGTTCGGACGATCCCAGGCGGCGATGACCTCGCCAACCGGATCGGCCAACGCAGCAACCGAGCGGATACCTTCGGCAATGCCGGCGATCCGCGCATCGTTGAGGGTGAGCCTGTCGATGAAGGAAGCAGCAAGGCCGGCATTATCCGCCGCTGCCAGATCTTTCCTGTTGGCCGCAAGGATCGTTTCTCTGGAGGCCTCTATCGCGGAGGCCATGGCGAGAAGCGCGCGGTTCTTCTGCTCAGTCCCTGCAATGGACAACGGTCGCGAAGCAGCTTTTGCCTGAGCGCCGATGGTCATCATCAGCGCATCGATATCATGGCTCTGCTTCACGGCCTGTTCAGGCATGGACCTCATCCTTCTTCGCATTTTTGACTTTGACGGCAGCACCGGTCATCACAAGATCGTCGCGATGGATCATCGCCGCACGCCCGACATAACCGAGGATCGCCTCGATCTCATTGGACTTGTGACCGATGATGAGGCGCGCCTCTTCCGCATCGTAGCCCGCAAGACCACGTGCGACCTCGCGGCCTTCCACGCCGATGATGGCAATCGCGTCGCCGCGTCCGAAATTGCCCTTCACCACACGCACGCCCGCGGGAAGCAGGCTTTTACCGGCATATAGAGCTTTTTCCGCGCCGGCATCCACATGGATTTCACCGGCCGGCTGCAACTGCCCAGCAATCCAGGTCTTGCGCGCCGTCACCGGCGTGCCTGATGGCGCAAACCAGGAGGAGCGTGCACCGTTTTCGATGGCCTTCAGCGGATTGAGCGTCTTGCCGGAAGCGATGATCATGCCGCAGCCGGCAGCGGTCGCGATCTTGCCCGCATCGATCTTGGTGCGCATGCCGCCACGCGAAAGCTCGGAAGCAGCACCGCCGGCCATGGCCTCGATCTCGGGGGTAATATCCGCAATCGTCTCAAGGAATTTCGCATCAGGATCAAGATGCGGTGGGGCGGTGTAAAGCCCGTCAATATCCGACAGCAGCACCAGAAGATCGGCACCCGTCATTGTCGCCACACGCGCCGCCAGACGGTCATTGTCGCCATAACGGATTTCGGTGGTCGCCACCGTGTCGTTTTCATTGATGATCGGAATAGCGCCGATCTTCAGCAGCTGGTTGATGGTCGCGCGGGCATTGAGGTAACGGCGACGCTCCTCGGTGTCGGACAGCGTCAGCAGAATCTGACCCGCGACGATCTCATGCCGCGACAGGCTTTCCGACCATGCCCTAGCCAGGGCGATCTGGCCGACTGCCGCCGCCGCCTGGCTTTCCTCCAGCTTCAATGCACCGGAGGGCAAGCCAAGGACTGTGCGGCCAAGCGCAATGGCGCCCGAAGACACGACCTGGACATCGACGCCGTTTTTCTTCAGCGCAGCGATGTCCTCGCAAATGGCGTCGAGCCAATCCTTTTTCAGCCCGCTTTTCCGGTCCACCAGAAGTGCAGAACCGATCTTGATGACGATCCTGTGGTGGCTGCCCAGAGGTTTACGCGTCAGGCTCATAGGCGATCGTCCTCTTCCTCGGCCTCGCTCTCCTCAGGCATTGAACGGTCGGGAAGGGCGGTCTCGCCGCCATTGCTCGCCGAGACGATGATATCGCGAAGGGCGCGCAGTGCCTCCGTCATGCCGATATGGGCAGCGGCAGACAACAGGAGCGGAGGACGGCCGCAGGCCTTCTCCAGTTCCTTTGCCTTCTTTTTCAGTTCTTTTTCGTCGAGCACGTCGATCTGCGACAGCGCCACGATTTCCGGCTTGTCGGTCAGCCCGCCACCATAGGCGTCCAGTTCGGCCTTGACCGTCTTATAGGCCTTGCCGACTTTTTCTTCCTGCGCCGAGACGAGGTGCAGAAGTACGCGGGTACGTTCCACATGGCCAAGGAAACGGTCGCCGATGCCCACGCCCTCATGCGCGCCTTCGATGAGGCCCGGAATATCGGCCAGCACGAATTCACGGCCGTCGATGGTCGCAACGCCGAGGTTCGGATGCAGGGTCGTGAAAGGATAATTGGCGATCTTCGGCCGCGCGCGCGTGACAGTCGCGAGGAATGTCGATTTGCCGGCATTCGGCAGACCGACGAGACCGGCATCGGCAATCAGCTTCAGGCGAAGCCAGACCGTCTTTTCCTCGCCCGCAAGACCCGGATTGGCATGGGTGGGCGCCTGATTGGTCGAAGACTTGAAATAGGCATTGCCGAAACCGCCATTGCCGCCAGCGGCAAGACGAAAGCGCTGGCCTTCCTTGGTGAGGTCGACGATCAGCGTCTCGTTGTCTTCCTCGAATATCTGCGTACCGACGGGCACCTTCAGCACCACATCCGAACCCTTTGCGCCGGTGCGGGTCTTGCCCATGCCGTGCTGTCCGATCGAGGCTTTGAAATGCTGCTGGAAGCGGAAGTCGATCAGGGTATTGAGACCGTTGACCACCTCGATCCAGACATCGCCGCCGCGGCCGCCATCGCCACCATCCGGGCCGCCGAACTCGATGAATTTTTCGCGCCGGAAGGAAACGGCGCCCGCGCCGCCATCACCGGACTTGATATAGACTTTTGCTTCATCGAGAAATTTCATCGGACTGCCGTTCTGTCGGTTTGCGGGCGCATTCGTCAATCGCGTTGCGCCAAACAAAAATATCGTCGTTTCGAATACAAGCGCTTCTTCACGAGGTCAAAGACTATCGTGCGGGAAGCCCCTGCGTGAGACAAGGTCGGTTTGGGATAAACCGGCCCTGTTCAAAGCATCGGGCCGAAAACTGTAATGGTTTTCGGCCCGATGCTCTTCAGGTGTCAGCGATGCGGCGGGAGGAAATCCTCAGCCGTGATCACCGTATCGATATGCGCCACCATGGCGGCACGCGCCGTGGCATAGATCTGGTGGCAGCCGGTCACCCGGAAGCCCAGTTTCTCCTGCACGCGCAGGGATGCAGGGTTATCCGCAAACACGCCGGAATGGAGAACTACCCCCGGCATGCGGCGGAAGAACCGCTCGACCACAGCAGCCACCGCCTCGGTCATGTAACCCTTGCCCCAGTAGAAACGGTTGAGCCAGTAGCCCAGATGCCACTCGCCATGCCGCAACTCGATTGAGACAACCCCGATCAGGGTATCGTCACCACTGGTGATGGCGAAATCCCAGTCGGGCAGGGTGCCGGAAGTGCGCAGAACCAGCCATTCCAGCGCATCCTGCCTGTGGTAGGGTGCGGGAACACGGGCCAGCATCCTGGTCACGGCGAAATCGCCAAGCGATTCCGCAATGCTGCCAGCGTCGGAAAGCCGCTGCGGACGCAGCACCAGACGCGACGTCTCAATGACAGGGCAGGGGCCGGGCGGCGCCGCGGTTGCAGCTGCACGGCGACGGGTAAGCTCGAGCGTGCTCATCCCATATCCCCCAGCTCTTCAGCGAAACCCAGGTCTTGCGGTCCAGCCGGTACCATTCAACCGGCACCATGCCGCCCAGCGCCAGCGAACCAACCATGCCGGAGCCCTGGAACTGGAAACCGCACTTCTGGATGACGCGACGCGAGGGAATGTTGGTGACCCGGCAACGCGCATCGATCTGGTCGATTTCACGCGTGCGGAAGGCCATGTCGATCAGCGCATGCGCGGCTTCCGTCATATAGCCCCGGTTCCAGTAGGGTTCCCCCAGCCAGTAACCGATCTCCAGCGTCTTTTCGTCTTCCTGGGGTTCCAGCGCGCAGCAGCCCAGAAACTCGCCATTGTCCATGCGGGTAATCGCATAGACGCACTTGCCAATCTCGCCAGCTTTGGTGCGTCGCACGAAGTCCGCGGCGTCTTTGGCCGTGTACGGGTGCGGCATACGCGACACCATGGTCGCGATATTGGCGTTGTTGGCAAGATGGGCAAGGGCGTCGATGTCTTCTTCGTGAGGCTTGCGTAAAACCAGCCTCTGCGACAGTAAAACGGGGCAATCGCTCCTCGACCGATCGGGCCTCGGCCGTTCCTCGGGTGACCGTGATTGGTCAACCCTCAACAATTCAGCTTGCATGGTTCAGTCCCTCCTTGGGGTTAAAGAAAAAGGGGAGTTGGGTGGTGCCCCATCTCCCCTGTTTTCTTGACTGAACCTGATACGTCTCAGCCGGGTCGATGGGACACCGGCTGCATATGACGCTTACCGGCTTATTCTGCGGCTTCCGCTTTCGGAGCCACGGATACGAACACGCGGCCGTTGGCCTTCGTGCGGAAGTTCACGTTACCTGCGGTCAGTGCGAAAATCGTGTGGTCCTTGCCGATGCCGACATTGGCGCCCGGATGCCACTGCGTGCCGCGCTGACGCAGAATAATGTTGCCTGGAATGACGGCTTCGCCGCCGAACTTCTTTACGCCAAGGCGCTTGGATTCGGAATCGCGACCGTTACGCGAGGAACCGCCAGCTTTTTTGTGTGCCATTGGAGTTCTCCTTTAAACCTTGTTTCCCGTGTCGCGCCGATCAGGCAGCAACGATGTCCGTGATGCGGACGACAGTGTGATGCTGACGATGGCCGCGCGAACGCTTGGAGTTCTGACGACGACGCTTCTTGAAGGCGATGACCTTCTTGCCGCGATTGTGCTCGACAACTTCAGCCTTGACGATGGCGCCCTTGACAAAGGGTGCACCGAACTTGGCGTCGGCGCCTTCGCCAACAACGAGAACTTCGGTGAATTCTACAGTTGCGCCTGCCTCTGCTTCCAGCTTTTCGATGGTCAGCACGGCGTCGGCCGCTACGCGGTACTGCTTACCGCCGGTCTTGATGACTGCGAACATTTTTTATCCTTTCATGTTCGTTCCGGCTCTGCCCGCATATGCAAGCTGGCCGTCTTTTTATCAGTCGGAGTAGCGGAAATCCGTCAGGACTGAATGCCCCTTTGAATGTCTGCCGGTGAAGCCGCCTTTTGAGGGGCGGAATAAACAGAAGGCGCACTACGCCATCAATTTGGGTGCCGATTACGCGAGACGTCAGTTTATGTCAAGATGACGACGGCTTGAAAAGTAACTGTAACGCCAAGAATTTCATGCTTTTTCGGCAGGTGAAGCAGTCGGGTCTCGAAATTTGTGCAGCAAGTGTTTATATGGGCCTACCAACAAGGAGCAGAAATGGCCCGCATAGACCAGACCGACGATTGGCGGGACCGCCATGCGCCGACACTTTCCGCCTTCGAGTCGCTTGCGATCGAGGCGTATGGCCACCTGCCAGAAGAATTCCGCGCCTTAACGAAGGATCTCATCATCGAGATCGCCGATTTTCCGACCGATGACGTGTTCGAAGACATGGCACTCGAAACACCCTTCGATCTTCTCGGACTGTTTGAAGGACGCGGCATCTCCGAACGTTTCACCATGGAAACGGGCGAAATGGTGAACCGCATCACGCTTTATCGCCGCCCCATTCTCGACTACTGGGCCGAGAACGAGGAAACGCTGGGCGACATCATCACCCATGTCCTCATCCACGAGATCGGCCACCATTTCGGCCTCTCGGATGATGACATGGAGCGGATCGAGGAAAGCGCTGACGAGGCCGCGGCGGAGCGATAGCCCCGCCGACGGCGCGTCTTATTGCTCGCCGAGCTTCATATCCGGATGGTATTCCTTGCCCTCGACCACCTTGGTCACGGCCTGGCCGCAATGCATCACGCCGCTTGCGGCGTTGAAGGCGTAGCTCGGCGAACCGGCAAGCTCCCATCCCTTGTTCAGCGCCTCGGTGACCCGATGGCAGAACTTCGAGTCATCGGGACCAGTTATGAAACGATAGACCTTCACGTCTTTTTTGCCTTTCTCTGTGCGATGATATCGGCCATGGCAACCAGCCTCTCGGCCTGCCCCACATGCAGCCGTTCGATCATCCGCCCGTTCATGTTGATGACGTTCAATTCCATAGATTCAGGTTTTGCGAAAGCGGCAATAATCTCTCTCGCATCCGCAACAGCGGCATCATCTGGCGCGAAGCGCCGATTGGCCGGCTCAATCTGTGCCGGGTGGATCAGCATCTTGCCATCGAACCCCATGGCGCGACCCTGTTCGCATTCACTGTCAAAAGCTGCAATGTCTCGAAAATCGTTGGACACGCTGTCGATGACATCAAGGCCATAGGCGCGGGCGGCGAGCACCACCTGCATCATCCAGGGCACGAGATAGGTTCGCCCGGGGAGGACTGGAACACGCGTTTCCTTGCGCAGATCGTTGAGCCCGATTACAAAGGCGGCAAGCCGCGCATCCGGCGTATGGGCAGCGTCGGCGATGGAGGCGGCGTTCAAAACACCCAGCGGCGTCTCAATCATTGCCCAAATTTTCAGGTCCTGGGGCGCATCGGCCTCCGCCAGAAGGTCGGCCACATCATGAATATCTGCGGGCTGCTCCACCTTCGGCAATAAAACCGCATCCGGCCGACAGGAAAGCACGAGTTTCAAATCCGCCATGCCATCCGGCGTTGAGAGCGGATTGATACGGATAATGGTCTCGCGTCCGGCGAAAGGCGCATCCGAAAATAGCCTGCCCAGATTTTCCCGCGCCTCGCCCTTCATGTCGGGCGCGACGGAATCCTCCAGATCGAGGATTACTCCGTCGCAATCGAGATCGCGGATTTTTTCGAGCGCCCTGACATTGATGGCCGGAACCGACAGCAGCGAACGGCGCGGTCTCACAGGAATATTTTCGAAAAAATTAGTCATGCCGCACTTGTGTCAAGCTTTTGTGACATCTGCAACCTGACAATCCACTGAATCCTCTTGCAAGCCGGAAGAAGAAGGCCCACATTCGTCTGGAAAGAAAGGTTGAATCATGCAAGGCATCCGTTCATTTTTCATCGCCGCATCCGGCATCGCAATTCTGGCCATGGCCGCCCTCTTCACGGCGTCGCTTACGGTCGCTTTTATCGGCGTGCTCGCCGTTCTCAGCGCTGGCCGTCTGCTTTCGGCGCGTCTGAGGCCGGCCCCCATTCCGGTCAAGCCCCGCAACCAGCGCGACATGCGCGTCTGGAACGATGGCAAGGGCACGATTATCGATCTCTGAGATCGTTTAATCCGGTCAAAATGCGAGGACGCCGCAGAAGGCGTACCGAAGAACGCGGGTTTGCGCTTCTAAAGCGATCCGTTTTGCAGTATTTCCCGGCAGAACACATCCGGCGAGCTTCGGCCCGCGCCGGATTTTGTTGAAGGGAAAACGGGAAGCGACAGATGGAAAAGTTCACGAAGCTGACGGGCGTCGCCGCGCCCATGCCGGTTGTCAATATCGACACCGATATGATCATTCCGAAAGACTATCTGAAGACCATCAAGCGCACCGGTCTCGGTAAGGGCCTCTTCGCCGAGTCGCGTTATCTCGAGGATGGCTCGCCCAACCCCGATTTCGTGCTGAACAAGCCCGCTTACCAGAACGCCCAGATCCTTGTCGCCGGCGACAATTTCGGTTGCGGCTCCTCGCGCGAACATGCGCCATGGGCGCTTCTCGATTTCGGCATCCGCTGCGTGATCTCCACCAGCTTCGCCGACATCTTTTACAATAACTGTTTCAAGAACGGCATCCTGCCGATCGTCGTCAGCCCGAGAACCTCGAAAAGCTGCTGGACGATGCGTCGCGCGGATCGAATGCCGTTCTCTCCGTCGATCTGGAAAGTCAGGAAATCAGCGGCCCCGATGGCGGTACGATCACCTTCGAGATCGATGAATTCAAGCGCCATTGCATGCTGAACGGACTTGATGATATCGGCCTGACGCTGGAACATTCCGGCGCTATCGACACGTTCGAAAAGGCAAATGCCTCGGTCCGCCCCTGGGCCTGACCGCATTTCCGCTCTTCAAAAAAGCCGATCCCGTACCAAACAGTACCGGATCGGCTTTTGCTTTGCTTGAAAAGCCCTTGAGGCGGAGATAAGAAGCCTCCGATCCCGTCCGGCTGCGACACGATTTGCCATGTGCAGGACGGAATGAGTTTGACGCCGCGCTCGCCGCAATCGAAAACCCTTCAGGATGTTTTTCGGCGCGCCGCCCAAGGAGGGTTTCTCATGACAGTCCGTTCGCTTTTCCTGCTGCCCGGTGACGGTATCGGCCCCGAAGCCATGGCTGAAGTTCGCAAGCTGATCGATTATATGAACAGCGCGCACAATGCCGGCTTCACCGTCTCGGAAGGTCTGGTCGGCGGCTCTGCCTATGACGCCCATGGCGTGGCGATTTCCGATGCAGATATGGAAAAGGCGCTAGCCGCCGATGCGATCCTGTTCGGCGCCGTCGGCGGCCCGAAATGGGATGGCGTGCCCTACGAGCATCGCCCGGAAGCCGGTCTGCTTCGCCTGCGCAAGGATCTCGAGCTTTTCGCCAATCTGCGCCCGGCCATCTGCTACCCGGCACTTGCCGCCGCTTCCTCGCTGAAGCCTGAACTGGTCGAAGGTCTCGATATCCTCATCGTCCGCGAGCTGACGGGCGGCGTTTATTTCGGTGAACCGAAGCAGATCATCGATCTCGGCAACGGCCAGAAGCGCGGCATCGACACGCAGATCTACGACACTTTCGAGATCGAGCGTATCGCCAGCGTCGCTTTCGAACTGGCCCGCACCCGCGACAACCGCGTCTGCTCGATGGAAAAGCGCAACGTCATGAAATCTGGCGTTCTGTGGAACCAGGTGGTCACCGAAACCCACGCTGCCAAGTTCAAAGACGTTCAGCTGGAACATATGCTGGCCGATGCCGGCGGCATGCAGCTGGTGCGCAAGCCCAAGCAGTTCGACGTGATCGTGACCGACAACCTCTTCGGCGACATGCTCTCCGACGTCGCCGCCATGCTGACCGGCTCGCTTGGCATGCTGCCCTCCGCTTCGCTTGGCGCGCCTGACGCCAAGACCGGCAAGCGCAAGGCCATGTATGAGCCGGTGCACGGTTCGGCTCCTGACATTGCCGGCAAGGGCATCGCCAACCCCATCGCCATGATCGCGTCCTTCGCCATGTGCCTGCGTTACTCGTTCAACATGGTGGATGAGGCAACAAAGCTCGAAGCAGCGATCGCAAACGTGCTCGACAAGGGCATCCGCACCGCCGACATCATGGCCGAGGGCAGCCGCCAGGTCGGAACCTCCGAAATGGGTGATGCGGTTCTCGCCGAATTCAAGGCGCTTTCGGCGTAACGTTTACAGGAACCGGCTGGGCAGGGGCCACGGCTCCCTGCCCGTCCTCCTTCGGCAAAAGATGCTCATATCTTTTGTCAGTCAAAGTCTTCAAGAATGCGACGACGGCATCTACACGCTTGTCGTCCAGTGCGGGCGCGGACGTCAGCTCCGTCATGGCGATGTTCTCAGGCACTTCCGGCGCATCCCATGTCTTGCCGGTTTCCGGATTGATCTGCCGGCTGGGCTTCTTGCTTTTGTATTTCACGTAAAACAGCACCACCGTGCGCAGGTCCTTGAAGACGCCATTGTGCATGTATGGACCGGTGACGGCGACGTTGCGCAGCGTCGGCACCTTGAACTTGCCACGCTCAGCCGGATCGCCGGCCACAACAGGATTTTGCGCGAGCCCAAGATCGACAGCATCCGGCTTCGAGCCGTTGGCCGCTCTCACCGCCGTGTTGGCCGGAACGCCAATGTTGAAATATTTGTGGTTGGTGAAGAGGCCGTCTTCCAGCCCCTTGGCGCCGCGAATTTCATGGCAGGTATTGCAATTGGTAAATTGCGTGGAGGAAATCAGAACTCGCCCCAGCTCCTCCTGATCGGTCAGCTTTTCCTCGCCGCGCAGGAAACGGTCATATTTGGAATCGAAGGTGGAGAATTCATCCGAACGCTCGAAGCTAGCCAGCGCCTTGGTCATCGCGGCATAGGCGCTTTCGTCACTCTTGAAAACATCGCCGCCGAACTGCGTGCCGAAAGCCGCGACATAATCGGGGTTCTCCTTCAGCCGTTTCACGATCGACGATTTGTCCGGCATCCCCATTTCGATCGGGTTGAGCGGTGGACCACCCGCCTGATCTTCCAGCATCGAGGCGCGACCGTCCCAGAATTGCCCGCCTACATACTCGCCCGCCGCGTTCTTGCCGAAAGGCGGTGTGAACCTGGCATAGGCGGCAGTCGGCGCGTTGCGGTCGCCCAGCGAAATCCCGTCATCGCCGAGCGACACGTCCCGCCCGACCTTGTCGCTCTCGCGCGCATCGGAAAAACCCGCCGCCTGCATATGGCAGGTGGAACAGGCCATGGTGCGATTCATGGAAAGATTGGGGTCGTCGAAAAGAGCTGCGCCGAGCTTTTCCAAAGTCGCATAGTCTTCGCCGCCATGGGCGCGCGTGCCGTTGAACCCGGTACCGATAGGAGCCAGCAGAATGGCCGCAGCAAAGACGGCAGAGATAAAAAATCCGGGTTTCATCATCGGTATGCACGCTCGATGTAAAATGCGCGAGTACAATATCGGACCGAAAAATATGAAGCGGTTTCAGGTCCGGCCGCGCTTCACCAAGTGTGGAGACCCGGAGGCAATTCCCCTGGTCCACGTCCTGTGCAGCGATCTATAGCACTTTCCCCCGCTCCAAGCCTACAAACTTTCGCTGCTTGGTCCACTTTGCCGCACCGTGATCCGGGAAGGCAAATGTCCGGGACGATCAACCGCCTCTGGCGATGGCATGGAAGAAAGTGCCTGAAACGAGACCCCGCCTGCCGCCAGAGGGGCCGAGCGGACGACCCTGCCCGTCAGCAATCTGGGCGAAAGGCTCATCGTGGCCCGGATCGATAACACGCGCATAATGAAACTCATGGCCGCGCAGGATCTCGCCCGCTCCGCCGAGCGGTCCATCTGCCACGATCGTCGCCTGCCGATAACCGAGATTCATCTTGCGCGTCGCGAAACTGGTGGCATGGGATAAGAGCCCGGTCATGGCATGGGTTACACCCTCGGCATCTTCCAGCGCCGCGCCAAGCACCATATAGCCGCCGCACTCACCGTGGACCGGTTTTGTCGCGGCGAAACGGGTAATGCCCGCTTTGAACCCGACCGCATCGGCAAGCTTTCCAGCGTAAAGCTCTGGATAGCCACCGGGCAGCCAGCAAATGTCGCAGGTCTCATCAGGCGCCTCGTCTGCGAGCGGTGAGAAGGGCACGATCTCGGCTCCGGCCGTATGCCAATGGCTCTTCAGATGCGGATAAAGGAAGGTGAAAGCCGCATCGTCCGCAAGCGCGATACGCTGGCCGGGCGGCGCAATCGCCGCCTCCGCCAAGCCTAGGGGCACATCCACCGGCGCGGCGAGCGAAAGCAGGGCATCGAGATCGATGGACCTTTCCATCGCATCCGCCAGCCGTTCTATATGCGCGTCAATTTCCGGATGTTCGCTGGCCTGCACCAGCCCCAGATGCCGCTCCGGCAGGATGAGCGACGGATCGCGCAATACACAGCCTGCGACAGGCAGTCCGATTTTTTCGATGGCCTCCGTACACAGCGTCCGGTGTCTTTCGCTGCCGGCCCGGTTCAGCACCACCGCCGCCATTGTGACGTCCGGATCGTAATGGGCAAAACCATGGGCGACAGCCGCCGCCGTCTGCGACTGGCCGGACACATCCAGCACCAACAGCACGGGAATGCCGAACAGCCGGGCCAGATCCGCCGCCGACCCGGTACGGTTTTCCGCCACGGGAATGCCGTCGAACAGGCCCATGGCGCTTTCGATCAGAACGAGGTCCGCGCCGTCAGTCTGCTGCAAGAACAGGTGCCGCAGCAGTTCCGGCCGCATGGCCCAGCTGTCCAGATTGAGCCCAGGCGTGCCGGTGGCAAAGGCATGGAAGCCGGGGTCGATATAGTCAGGCCCGGTCTTGATGCCGCGCACCTTGACGCCGCGTCTTGCAAAGGCCCTGAGCAGGCCAATAGTCACGCTGGTCTTGCCGGAACCGGAGCGCGGTGCACCGATGATGATCGCCCGGGCCGTCATGATCCGGCTCCACCGAGGCGGTTTCTCATCGAAACAATCTCGCCAATGACGATCAGGGCCGGCGCCTCGAATTTTTCCCGCTTTGCATCGTCAGCTATGCTTTCCAGCGTTCCGATAAAAATGCGCTCCTGCGCCGTCGTTGCCGACATGATGACGGCGACCGGCGTTATTCCTGAACGGCCGCCCTGCATCAGAAGATCGGCGATAGAACCTATATTCTTGAGCCCCATATAAACGACAATGGGTTCGTGCGTTTTCGCCAGCGCTAGCCAGTCCAGATCCTCTTCAGTACCGGCGGCATGGCCCGTGGCGAGCGTGACGGCGCGGCTGATGCCGCGCATGGTGGCGGGAATATGCGCGGAAGCAAGGGCTGCGAGCGACGAGGTCATGCCCGGCAGGATACGGAACGGGATACCGGCTAGGATCAGCGCCTCCGCCTCTTCACCACCACGCCCGAAAATAAAGGGATCGCCACCCTTAAGCCGCAACACCTTCTTACCCTGCCGGGCGAGATCGATCAGCGAGGCGGTAATGTCGTCCTGCGTTGCCGAAGGCTTGCCGCCACGCTTGCCGGCAAAGACGATTTCAGCCTGGGGACCAAGGGCAACGACATCGTCGCTGACCAGCGCATCGCGAACGATCACATCGGCCTGCGAAAGCGCAAGCGCCACTTCGAGTGTCAGATAACGCACATCCCCCGGTCCCGCCCCTGCGAGCCAGACGTGACCGGGCTCAAAGACCGGACCTTTTGCGGCGATGCTGTTTAAAACTTGGCGTATCGACATTCTTCTCGGCTGCTTTTTTAACGATGACGGAAAAAGCCGTCCCGGCTATAGGAATTCATATGGAAACAGATGGAAAGACCCTTCGCCGCGGCTGGACCACGGGCACCTGCGCGGCGGCGGCCTCGAAGGCGGCTTGCGCCGCCCTTCTGACCGGCGAGTTTCCTTACCCTGTCGAAGTCCAACTTCCAAGCGGCGCGCGGCCGGCATTTTCCCTCGCCACCGAGGAAAAAGGCGAAAACTTCGCCCGTGCGGGTGTCGTCAAGGATGCGGGCGACGATCCGGACGTCACCCACGGAGCGCTGATCGAAAGTACAGTGCGACATGGCCAACCGGGAAGCGGCATCACCTTCAGGGCCGGAAAAGGCGTCGGCACCATCACCCGGCCGGGATTGCCCCTGCCGCCGGGCGAACCTGCCATCAACCCCGTGCCGCGCAAGATGATCGAAACCGCCATTCACGAGGTCGCCGGAGAGAATGCCGATTTCGAAGTCGAGATTTCCGTCCGTGACGGTGAGAAACTGGCGGAAAAGACCCTGAATGGCAGGCTCGGCATCATTGGCGGCATTTCCATTCTCGGCACCACCGGCATCGTCATCCCATTTTCCTGCTCGGCATGGATACATTCCATCTGGCGCGGCATCGATGTGGCGCGCGCGACCGGCTGCGCCCATCTGCTCGGCGCAACCGGCAATACCTCGGAAAAAGCCGGACGGGCGATTTACGACCTGCCGGAGACCGCGCTGATCGACATGGGCGATTTCATCGGCGGCATGCTGAAATATCTGCGCAGCCACCCTGTAGAGCGGGTCACGATTGCCGGTGGCGTCGCCAAGATGACGAAGCTTGCCCAGGGCATGCTCGATGTCCACTCCAAGAAAGGCCTCGCCGATCTCGACGCGCTGGCGGAGCTGGCAACCGAAGCCGGCGGAGATGAGAATCTTGCAGCCGCCATCCGTCAGGCCAACATGGTCGCGCACGCTTTTGAGCTGGCCGAAGGCGCCGGGATTGACCTCGGTGCGATCGTTGCGGAAAAAGCCTGGGTAACCGCGGCCGCCGCGCTGAAGACGCCCACCATCGCGCTCGATATTCTGGTTTTCGATCGTCAGGGTACGCTCAAGGGGCGCACCGCCTCCACGCCGTCGCATCAACCCTTCGCATCTTCCTTCGGGGACCGGAACCGGCGTACATAATCGGTGCTATAAAGTGCGCTCTCACGAAAATCCGTCGAGGCAAGCCCGCGCCCGACGAAGATCAGCGCCGTCCGCTCCACCGGCTCGGCGGCCAGTTTCCCTTCAATGTCGAACAAGGTGCCGCGAATGACCCGCTCGTCCGGCCAGGAGGCGCGAACGACGATGGCAACAGGGCAATCGGAACCGCAAAGCGGCGTCAGTTCTTCCACCACCCTGCCGATGGCATGGATGGCGAGGTGGATGGCAAGCGTAGTACCTGTCGCACCGAAGGCTTTCAGCGTCTCGCCCTCGGGCATTTTCGAAGCGCGGCCTGAAATACGGGTCAGTACAAGGCTTTGCGCCACTTCCGGCACCGTCAGTTCCCGCTGCAGGGTGGCAGCGGCAGCGGCAAACGAGGGCACGCCAGGAGTCACAGTGTAGTCGAGACCCAGCCGTTCGAGCCGGCGGATCTGTTCACCCATGGCGCTCCAGACGGAGAGATCGCCGGAATGCAGCCGCGCCACATCCTTGCCCGCCTTTGCCGCCGCAACGAATTCCGCCTCGATCTCATCCAGCGACAGTGCGGCCGTATCGACAATGCGTGCACCCGGCGGGCAATAATCGATCAGCGCCTTCGGAACCAGCGAACCGGCATAAAGGCAGACCGGGCAGGCAGCGATAAGATCACGCCCGCGCACCGTGATGAGGTCGGCAGCACCCGGACCAGCGCCGATAAAATGAACTGTCATTGTTGTTCTCCATGTTCGATGGCACGCTCGCGGTCATGTGACGCATCCCTTGTCGTGGCGATAGCCACCGTCACATCGCCAACCACAAGACGCGCCGCAACCAGCCGCGCATTTTCTCCGGCTGCGGCAAGTGCCGCCGCTTCACTGACGCTGGGCGTCCCGGCATGATCGAGGCTTGCCTGTGAAAATGTCATTGTTTTCGAAGCAACCGCCTCGAGCCATTCCTGCGATGCGATTTCAAGCGGCAACGACAGGCGTTTCGCCGCTTCCACAAGACCAGCTTCTTCTGCCTTGAGCGGCGCAGTCGCCAGGCATTCGACGGTCACGCCGAAAGCAAGCTCGGCGGCGCGCACGGCTGCTATAATTGCATCCGAACCCGTGCCTTTACGGCAGCCTATACCAGCGACGGTCAGCATGGCTTGACCCAGCTCCACTGCGTCACCGGCATCGCCGGACGCCAGCCAGACATGGAGCCGAGAGCAACAACGCGCGACACGTCGAGACGGATCATAGAACCGCCAAGTCGCGCATGGGCATCGAATAACACCGCCTCCATTTCCAGCGTCACCGCATTGGCGACCAGCCGTCCGCCCGGTTTCAGGGCCTGCATGGCGCCTTCCAGCACACCCGCTTCGCTGCCGCCACCACCAATGAAGATCGCATCCGGTTGAGGCAGGCCCTCAAAAGCCGCAGGTGCCGCACCGATCAGGACTTCAAGCCCCGGAACGCCAAATGCCTCGGCATTACGGGCGATACGTTCCGCCCTTTCCGGGTGATGCTCTATGGCGATGGCACGAAGCGAGGGGTGCGACAGCATCCATTCGATACCGATTGAACCCGAACCGGCACCGATATCCCACAGCAACTCGCCCCGGCGCGGGGCCAGCGATGAAAGCGTCACGGCACGAATTTCACGCTTGGTGATCTGCCCGTCATGCTCAAACAGGCTGTCATCAAGCCCCTGTGCAAAAGGCAGAACACGTGCGCCCTCAGCAGCGACAACATCGATGGCCACGACGTTCAACGGATCTATGTCGTCAAAGGCAAAATCAGCCGCCCTGACCTGCCGCCGCTTTTCCCGCTGTCCGCCCAAAGCTTCAAGCAGGACAAATTCCGACTGGCCGAAACCCGAACTGGTCAGCAGTTCCGCGATCAGAGCCGGCGCACGTTCATCCGAAGTCAGCGCGATGATCCTTGCACCCGGATGCAGGTGCGGTCGCAAAAGATCGATGGAGCGCCCATGCAACGACACGCAGTCGACAGACTGCAAGGCCCAGCCAAGCCGCGCCGCGGCAAGCGAAAAGGCGGAAGGCGATGGATAGCAGACTGTCTCATCCGCATTGATTCGCCGCAGAAGTGTAACGCCGACACCATAAAAGAACGGATCGCCGGAGGCGAGCACGCAGACTTTGCCGCCGCGCAACGCCACGACATCGCTCATCTCCGCATCGAACGGCACCGGCCAAGGGCGCGCTTCGCTATGAATGGCCGCGGCCGCCAGTTCCAGATGGCGTTTGCCGCCGAAAACGATCTCGGCCGCCTCTATTGCCGCAATGGCATTCCGGCCGAGCCCCTCAAACCCATCCTCGCCAATGCCAACGATGGAAAGCCACGGCTTCTCTTTCTTTTCAGCGGAAGCCTTCTTTTGAGTGGAAGCGTTGTCCGTTCCAGAATATTCAGACGTCATGACACGCTCCATACTCATCCTTGGCGGCACGGCGGATGCCCGCATTCTGGCCGGCAGGCTGGCAGAGGACTCCGGCTACCGAATCCTGCTCTCCATGGCCGGACGCACGCTTTCGCCAGTGGAACAGCCCGTGCCGATGCGCAGCGGCGGATTTGGCGGTGCGACGGGTCTTGCGGATTTCATTCGCGCCGAGGGCTTCGATATTCTCGTGGACGCCACCCATCCCTATGCGGCGAGGATTTCCGCCAACGCCATCGAGGCAGCCCGACTTGCCAAAGTTCCGCTCGTAGCGCTTTCGCGCCCCGCCTGGCAGCGCCAGCCGGGTGACAGGTGGCAGAGTGTCGATACCGTCGAACAGGCCGTTACGGCGCTCGGCAGCGAAGGCAAGCGCGTGTTTCTGGCGCTCGGACGGCAGGAACTTCTCCCTTTCGAAGCCGCCCCTCAGCACCGCTATCTTATCCGCAGCGTCGATCCGGTGGAGCCGCCGCTCAAGGTGCCGGATGCGCACTATATCACCGCACGCGGCCCCTTTGCGCTCAATGACGAAATCCGCATGCTGGAAGAAAACAGTATCGAGACTGTTATTTCCAAGAATTCCGGCGGCAGTGCCAGTTATGACAAGATCGAAGCGGCGAGGCGTCTCGGCGTTCCGGTCATCATGATCGAGCGGCCGCCCAAGCGGAACGACGCCAATGACGCGAACGTGCCTGATGTAGCGACTGCGCTCACCACCATCCGCCATCAGCTTTCTCTTTTCGAAAAACGTGGCGAATAGACCAGCGGGTCTTTCTCGGAGCGTTCGATCAGACGCGTTTCCACCGAGCCGACGATGATGCAGGTGGCCATATCCGCCATATCGCTTGATGCTTCCGACAAAGGCACGACCCGGATACGTTCATCCGCCCGGCCTGCCGCCCGGCCGAAGATCACCGGCACCGAACCGGGCAAATGTGCCCGCAAGAGATCGAAGGCGGTGCCAAGCTGGTGCGGGCGCGCCTTGCTTACGGGATTGTAGAAGGCCATCACGAATCCGGCTTCCGCCGCCGCGATAAGCCGCTTTTCGATAATGCCCCAGGGCTTCAAATTGTCCGACAGCGAAATGGCGCAGAAATCATGCCCGAGAGGCGCGCCGGCTCTTGCGGCAACAGCGAGCATCGCCGTCACGCCCGGCACGACCGAAAAGTCTATCTCGCGCCATTCAGACGGGCCGTTTTCAATCGCCTCGCAAACCGCCGCCGCCATGGCGAAAACGCCGGGATCGCCGCCCGAAACCACACAGACCTTGCCGCCAGCGGCGGCAAGCCGCAGCGCCTGTTGGGCGCGGGAGATTTCCTCGCGATTATCAGAGGCATGGCGGCGCTGGCCGGGTCTGAGCGCCAGACGGTCGAGATAGGGAATATAACCGAAGAAATCCTCTGATGCTTCAACGGCGGCGAGCGCTTCCGGTGTCACCTGCGCCGCACTGCCGGGGCCGAGGCCGACAACCACCAGCCGGCCGGTCATGGCGTTTCACCGCCAGCGGGTCTGGTTTTCCAGCCCGGCACCAGAACCAGCGAAAAATAGGGCGCGGGCGATGCGTCCCGCTCGATCAGCGGCACGGCATGGCTGTTCGCCATGGTGCCGCGCTCGACATAAAGCGCCTCGTTAAGCTTGCCGGCTTTTTCCAACGCCCGGCGGATCTTCGGCAGGTTGCGCCCCACCTTCATGATCACGGCGCCATCCGTGCCGGACAGGCGCTCTGTCAGCACATCTTCCGCCAGCGTGCCGGGAAGCACGCTCAAGATATCGTCACCCTGCACCAGCGGTAGACCGGCCATCGACCAGCAGCCGGACATGGCGGTGATGCCAGCGACGACCTCCGCCTCATAGGAGGGCGCAAGCCGCAGATGAAGGTGCATATAGGAGCCGTAAAACAGCGGATCGCCTTCCGACAGCACGGCGACATTGCGCCCGGCATCGAGATGGGCAGCAATATCCATGGCCGACTGATCGAAAAAGGCGGCGATTGCGCCGCGATAGTCCTCGCCGTTTTTGTCGCTCTCGACGGTGACCGGATAGACCAGCGGCATTTCCAGCGTGCCCGGACGAATGAAGGCCTCAACGATGCCGCGACCATTGCCGCTGCTGCCTTTCTTGCAGAAGAAGGCAAGGACATCGGCATTTTCGATGGCGCGCACGGCTTTCAGCGTCAGAAGCTCGGGATCGCCAGGGCCGGTTCCGACACCGACCAGTTTACCCTTGGTGTGTTCAAAAAGAGCAGCGCTCACAGACCTGCCCTCGCAACCGCGTTGACGGCGGCAGCCGTCATGGCCGAGCCACCCATGCGTCCCTTGACGATGGCATAAGGAATGCCGAGCGAACTAGCCTCCAACGCATCCTTCGATTCCGCCGCGCCGACAAAACCGACCGGCATGCCGATGATGGCGGCAGGACGTGCAGCGCCTTTTTCCAGCATTTCCAGAAGATAGAACAGTGCTGTTGGCGCGTTGCCAATGGCAACGAGAGCGCCGTCCAGCTTGTCCGCCCAGAGATCGAGCGCTGCGGCGGAGCGGGTGTTGCCGATCTTTTTTGCAAGTTCCGGCGTGCGCGGATCGCGAAGGGTGCAAATCACGTCATTATTGGCCGGAAGGCGAGCGCGGGTCACGCCATGGGCAACCATTTCCGCATCGCAAAGTATGGGCTTGCCCGCCAGCAAAGCGCCGCGTGCGGCGGCAACGAAATCCGGTGAGAACCGGAAATGGCTGGCCGCCTCCACCTGCCCGCAGGCGTGGATCATGCGAACGGCAATATCCGCCTGTTCTTCGGTAAAGGCGGATAAATCCGCTTCTTCGCGGACAATGGCGAAGGAGCGCTCATAGATCGCATTGCCGTCGCGAATATAGTCATGGTCGGTCATCGGTCATCCTGTCGAAGCGCCGCAGCGATTGCCTCTCTGCCCAGGCGGGCGATGAGGTTGGCAGCGTTTTCCCCGGGCTTATGTTCTTTTTCGTAAAGACGGGCAAGCCGCGAAAGCGCCGTCCTCTGTTGCTCTAAAGGTAAAATACCGTCCTGCGGGTCGCAGGCGCGGCCCGAAATCGAAAAGGCCAGGCCATCGACGGTGCCGGAAAAGGTCAAGAGCGACGCGGCGGGATGCGCGCAACCCTTGCCGCAGCCGGAGATATGCAGCGTGAAGGAGCCGTCGAGCAACGAGGCGCATTCCTCGGATGCAAAGGCGGCCAGATCATGGGTGGGAAAGAACGCCGAAGCGCATCCCGGCGCGCCGGGACAGACGGCGATGGAAGACCGCGCATCACCTGCCCTTGTGATGAAACCGGAAGTGCCCGCGGTCTGGATCAATGCACGGCAAGCATCCGGTGACCCGAAAAATAGCAGGCTATGATTGACCGAGGGTCGCAATGTTTCGATATCAACTGCGCGCGCCAGATCACAGAGCCGCGACAGATCGGAGGCACTGACTTGCGCAAAAGCAGGTCCGACACCGGCAGCGAAAGTGCCGTTGCCGATCGCCATCAACCCCAGCGGCAAAGAAGTCGCGGGCGTCTCGCCTTCAATCTCCCTATCCACCAGGCGGTCTCCGCAAATCGCCTTTATCGTTCGCAAATCTAGATCACGGCCCCGGGCAAGCGGTCCCTTGCCGGCCAGATGAACGAGCAGCAACAGGACAACATCCGCCGCCTTGTCGGCCTCGACAAATCCCGCGCGCAACGCCTTGCTCTCCGGCCCCCGACAGACAATTGCCAGAAAACGCGGCCCTCAAGCCGCACCGCTTTCAGGCGGATATCGGCCAGCAAATCGCCCATGGAAAGACGGCCGCCCCCATCGATGACGACGGACATTTTGGCGGCGAGCTTTTCATGCAGCGCCAGCGCAGCAGCCTCTCTGCGAATCTCGCCGGCAAGAGAACTGCCATCGGCGATTTCCTGATCGTCCCGGCCGGCAAGGGGTGAGGTCTCGACTGCCAGTCCGTCGCGAAGCGGCAAACCGAGCGCCAGAACATCATTCTCCAGGTCGCAGGCGCTTTCCCGCGTCAGGCCGCGAAATTGCAGGCTGCCGCGTGCCGTGATGTCGATCAGCCCGTTGCCGTGCCGCTCGGCAAGTTCGCAAAGCGCTATCATGTCATGGGGCGCAATATCAGCCTCGAATGCGATGCGTGACAGGTATCCGTCACCGGTCAGCATCGGGGTCGACAAGGCCGGACACGTCCCACGGCGGCCAAATGGCTGGACCGGATCGGAAGGGGCCGTCCTCATGCGCCGACCCTTTCAGAACGGGGCAGGATCAGCATTTCAAGTTCCACATCAACCGCATTGCGTCGGCTGTGCCACAGGCCGCGCCGACGGGCGGATAAAAAGCGCGTCGCCATCACCTCCGCCGCCTTCGGATTTTCCCGCAGGATGAAATCGCGCACGTCCTCATTGCCGAAATAGGCGTCATAAAGCGCCTCGATCAGCGAGGAAGAAACCGCATGGGTGGTTTCGGCAAAGCCGATCAGCCGGTCAACCGTCTCGGCAAATTCCGCGGCGCCGCGCGGGCCGTGCCGCATCTGGCCGGCAATGAAGCGTGGGTTGACGGCGCGGGCCCGCACCACGCGGGTCAGCGCCTGAGAAATGGACCGGGCGCGCGGACGCGCGGGATCGGTCGTATCCAGCGCCACAATATCGGCAACGCCGCCAAGTACTGCCTTTGCGGCGGAAAACCCCCCAATGAAGGCGACATCGGAAGAGCCGTCGAGAAGATCCCGGCCCGGATCGTCACCGGTGTGAACGAGAAGGTCGGCCCGACGTACCAGCTCAACAAAACCGGCGTTCTCGAAAATCTCAAGCCCATCGGCACCGCCGAAGGCGTGACTTGCCGAATCGAGATAAGCCTGGCCCAGTTCCTCACGTTCTTCCCATTTCCCGCTGGCGAGTTTTTCCTCAATACCTGCGCCATAGGTGCCGGGTGCGGAGCCGAAGATACGTGCCGGTATGTGCCCGAGTGCCACCGCCTCTTCCGCCAGAGGATTGTCGCCCGGCGCTTCATCCCGCCGCGCGACGGCCTTGGCCGCTGCGTCGAGAAGAGCAATGAGCGCTGGAAACATGTCGCGGAACAAGCCGGAAATCCTGAATGTGACGTCGACACGCGGCCGCCCGATACTGGCGGGCGGCAGAACCTCGATGCCTGTGACGCGACCCGTGGCCGGGTCATGGATCGGCCTCGCCCCCATCAGATGCAGCGCCTGCGCCACATCCTCGCCGCCATTGCGCAGGCTGGCGCTGCCCCAGAGATCAAAAACCAGATGTTTCGGCCAGTCGCCATGGGACTGCAGATGGTGCCGAAGCACTTCTTCACCCGCCATGCGGCCCAGTTCGAAAGCCGTCGGCGTCGGCATGGTGCGCGGATCGGCGGCATAAAGATTGCGACCCGTCGGCAGCACATCGAGACGCCCGCGCGCGGGCGCGCCTGACGGGCCGGGGACAATATGGCGGCCATCGAGCGCGGCAAGCAGCGCTGCTTTTTCCGCCGCAGCGCTTTCAAGCCTCAGAAGATCGATTTCGCCTTCAGGGCTGCGGCCAAAAACATGCTGGCCATCCTTGATGGCAAAATCCTTCAGGTCGCAGAGAAAGGCATCAATGCGCGATAGCGCCGCATCGGCATCGTCCTTAGCCCCCACGCCCGCATCGGCCGCGAGCCCGGTTTCCAGTGCCTTCTCTACGATCAGTTTTGCCAACCGGTCACGGCGGCGGCGGTCAAGCCCGTCCGCCTGTGCATATTCATCGACAAGTTGTTCCAAAGCCAATTGTTCCGGCGAAAGTCCGGCATGTACCAGCACCGGCGGAACATGGCCGATGGTAACAGCAGCAATCCGCCGTTTGGCGACGGCCGCCTCGCCCGGATTGGAAACGATAAACGGATAGATCACCGGCAACGAACCAGCGACGATCTCGGGAAAACAATCGCGGGAAAGCGCCACCGTCTTGCCCGGCAACCATTCAAGCGTGCCATGCGCACCCACATGCACGATGGCATGCGCATCCGCGACCCGCTGCATCCAGGCGCCGAAAGCGACGAGCGCATGGCGTGGCGGCAGGGCAGGGTCATGGTAATCCACCCGGCGGTCCTCGTTCCGCCCCCGGTCCGGCGCCAGCGCCACAAAGACCTGGCCGAAACGAGCGACGCGAAAACGGAATGCGCCGTTGGCTAGCGCATCATCCCGTTCGGCGGAACCCCACGTGGCATCCACGGAGGCAGCAGCCCCGTCAGGCAAAGCCGCGAGAAAATCCTGATAGGCTGAAAGTTCGACAGACGCTTCCTGCTGCTCGACACAATCCAGCAAAGCCCGCGCCGTTTCGGGAATATCCGAAACGGCATATCCGGCCGCGGCCAGATCGCGCAGCATTTCAAGCACGCTTTGCGGCACATCGAGACCAACGGCATAACCGGTGCGCCCCGGCGCAGCACCCGGATAATCCGGCATCAAAATAACGATCCGCCGTTCCTGCGGCGCAGACTGTTTCAACCGCAGAAACGCAGCGATGCGGTTTGCCACCTGCTCGACACGATCCGCTTCCGGCGTGTTAACGAGGCTGACACCGCCATCGGTCCGCATCTGTTTGAATGAGATAGCACCGGCAAGAATCCGGCCATCGAGTTCCGGCAAAACCACATGCATGGCAAGGTCGGATGGGTTGAGACCGCGCGCATTTTCCGCCCAGCCGTCGCGGTGCGTCGTCGCCATGACCACCTGAAACACCGGCACGCCGAGGCGATCAAACAGGGTTTTGCCACCGTCGTCCGTCTGACTGGCAAAAGCCGTGGCGGCAACAATGGCCGCGGGCTTGATATCCGGCAGCACGGTTTCAAGAAAGCGGATCGCCTCCGCATCCTTCAGGCCGCTGACGAAAATCGGCAAAGGGCTAAAACCGCGCTGTGCGAGCCCATGAAACAGCGCATCGACGGGCGCAGAATCCGAAGCCAGAAGCATGGAGCGGTAAAAGAGAATGGGCAGAATAGGTGCATCGGCGGGGTAACCCACGCAGGCTTCCGCTTGATCCACAACGCCTTTACCGGGCCGGTAGAAACCCGCTTTCGGCAGCGGTTGGGCCTCGATATCCGGCCATGCGCCACCGCTTGCAAGAACCGAAAGCCCGGAGGCAAGCCGGTCCATATTCTCCCGCCCACCCTCACGGAAGAAGGAGAGGACTGAGGAAAGCGTCTGTCGATCGACGGTCGAGGCCGCCTCCAGCTTCTCGTCCCTCTCGCTGCACTCACCAGGCAATAACAGAAGCTTTATGCCGCGCCGTCGCGCCATTATGGAGAGTTGATCCACGCCGTAACGCCAGCGCTCCGCACCGCCCAGAATCCGGATAAGGATGACACGGGCGTGCTCCGCCGTTTTTTCGATCCACAGATCGACTGACATCGGATGCCGAAGTTCGGAGAGGTTGGCGGCGGACAGGGAAGGAAGTCTGGACCCCACCTGCCGCCATGCCTGTTCCAGCCCGGCAAGATCGCTTGCCGAAAAAGACAGCATCACCACATCCGATCGCGGCTGATTGAGATCAACCGGCTCGACCAGATCGTCCAGAGACGAGGATGTGGTGGCGAGAATATGCATCTAAGGCATTTCCAGTAAAAGTGCAGTGCAGTTTTGCGTCCGACAATGCGCAAACAAGACAGCACGTCCGATGATTCCGTTTAAACCGGACGTGCTTTATGTCAGGCGGCCAGCATCTGTTCGATCTTTTCGCGGTTGATGCCCTTCTCGCCGATGATGACGAGGCGGCTGCGGCGCTCCTCACCGGCTGCCCATGGCCGATCGTAATAATGGTTGACGCGGCTGCCGACAGCCTGCACCTGCAGGCGCATCGGCTTGGCGGAAACTTCAACGAAACCCTTGATGCGAAGAACGTTTTCCGCAGCAGCAGTTTCCGCGATACGGGTGGCCAGTGCTTCCGGATCGGTCACGGCGGGCAGATCGATGACGAAGCTGTCGAAATCGTCGTGTTCGTGGTCAAGCTCGCCATCATGATGGGTGCGGCGGTTTTCGATATCCTCCTCCACCGCAAGGCCGAGACCAATCAGAACGGCGGGGTCGATTGCACCATTCGAGGCGACGACGATCTTCGCAGCCCGCGGCAGATGCTCGAGAATATGAGCCTTCGCCTTTTCCAGACCGGCGTGATCAAGGAGATCGGCCTTGGTGAGGACGATGAGATCGGCGCAGGCGACCTGATCCTCGAAGACTTCTTCCACCGGATCGTCGTGATCGAGCGCTTCGTCATTCGCCCGCTGGGCGGCAAGCGCTTCCATGTCATGCGCCACCTGGCCCTCTGCAAGGGCGGCACCGTCCACGACAGCCACCACGGCATCCACCGTTACGCGGCTCTTGATCGCCGGCCACTGGAACGCCTGCACCAGGGGCTTCGGCAGGGCAAGGCCCGAGGTCTCGATGAGGATATGCTCCACCTTCGGCTGGCGGCTGAGGATCTGTTCAATGGCCGGCTGGAAATCATCCGCGACCGTGCAGCAGATGCAGCCATTGGCCAGTTCGACGATGTTTTCCTCCGGGCAGCTCTCAATGCCGCAGCCTTTGAGGATTTCGCCATCGATGCCGATATCACCGAACTCATTGACGATGATGGCCAGTCGCTTGCCATCAAGCTTTTCGAGAAGACCGCGCAGCAGCGTGGTTTTTCCGGCCCCCAGAAAGCCGGTGACGATGGTGCAGGGAACGCGGTCCAGAAGGGTGCTCATGATCTCTCCTCGGTAAAATCGAATGGGGGAATGCGCGCCACCATGCCGCGCTTCAATGTATCGGGGCGGCCGCGCCAGGGCATCAGGCCATCTGCGGAGGCGGCCAGCATGCGCGCGCCGGTCAGCAGGTCTTCCGCATCGTCGGGCGTCAGCCCGCCAAAGACATAGGACCAGCCGTCGCCGCCGCGAAGCACGGCGCTGAGGCCGCGTTTGCAATTGGCAAGACAATTGACGGAACGGACGACAATGCCGGCTTCCTGCGCCGTTGCCATGACGGCATCCGCAAGACGTGCACCGGGTCGCGGCTCCGCATTGGGATCGGTTTCATCGCGACAGCTGCGGCAGACAAAAACGACGACGCCGGAGGCGTTTTCGCCTTCCGCCTCCGAATTCGCACATGAAGAGACCGCTGTAATATCCAAACCGTTTCGCTTTCCGCGCCTTTAAAAACTCATCGGGGTGCGGATGTCGAAAACGGCATGCGGAAAAGCGCAGAGCCGGCTGTTCGATCTGACCGACTGACCGGAGCACCCCGCCCGGCAGACGTTTTTCCTGAAACGGCAGGTCTCCTGGCTTGCGGCTTTAAAACACCCGGGCACCGCCTTCCCGAACCATCTTTAGAGGTTCAGTGGCTTTACGGTGCGGGCTTGCCGCTTACAGTTGCGGGGGCAGCCACGGAATGACCCCTGTCAGGGCGGAACCGTGTTCCCTCTTAGCTTTTCCCGTTGCCGGGAAAAGACCGTCAGTCCCTTACCCTTAGGCTGAACGGGCGTGGGGGTCAATGCCGCGGCCCGTTGGCTGGCCGCATTGCCGGGTGCGGCAAATTGGGTATAGTCGCCGCTCCGAAAGGCAGGGGCATCCGGCCCCGCGCCGCTGGACGAGAAGGAAAACGCGATGACACGCGACATCAGCGACAGCGAAGCCGAACGCCACCGGCAGAAAATGGTGAACCGCAAGACGGTTCAGGATGCCGAAGTCGCGGAAAAGACCATCGAAAAAGGTCTGCTGATGATCAATACCGGCCCCGGTAAAGGCAAGTCCACGGCGGCTTTCGGCCTTGCTTTGCGCATGCTCGGCACCGGACGCAGGGTCGGCGTGGTGCAATTCATCAAGGGCGCATGGTCCACGGGTGAACAGCAGGCGCTGACGCTCTTCGGTGACAAGGTCGTCTGGCGTACCATGGGCGAGGGGTTTACCTGGGACACGCAGGACCTGAAGCGCGATGTCATGGCAGCCGCAAAGGCCTGGGAAGAAGCCAAGGTCCTGATGGCTGACGAAACGATCGGCCTCCTGATCCTCGACGAGTTGAATATCGCGCTGCGTTACGATTACCTGCCGCTGGAAGAAGTCGTCGAAACCCTTTCCAGCCGCCGGCCCGATCTGCATGTCATCGTCACCGGCCGCAACGCCAAGCAACCGTTGATCGACGCCGCCGACATGGTGACGGAAATGACCCTCGTCAAACATCACTTCAAGGCGGGTGTGAAGGCGCAGGCAGGGATAGAATTCTGAGATGACTGCACGCGTGCTGATGTTTCAGGGAACCGGCTCGGATGTCGGCAAATCGCTGATGGTGGCCGGCCTTGCCCGTGCCTTCGTCAAACGCGGCCTGTCCGTCATGCCGTTCAAGCCGCAGAACATGTCGAACAATGCCGCGGTCACCGCCGATGGCGGCGAGATAGGCCGCGCGCAGGCGCTGCAGGCGCGTGCAGCGGGCGTTCCGCTGTCGGTTCACATGAACCCGGTGCTTTTGAAGCCGCAGAGCGAAACCGGCGCACAGGTGGTGGTGCAGGGTAAAATTGTCGGCAATGCCAAAGCCGCCGATTACCAGCACATGAAAGCCGGGCTGATGCCGCGCGTGCTGGAAAGCTTCGAGCACCTGAAACAACGGGCCGATCTGGTGCTGGTGGAAGGGGCGGGCAGCGCATCCGAAATCAACCTGCGCGCCAACGACATCGCCAATATGGGCTTTGCCCGCGCGGCCGATGCTCCCGTCATCCTGATCGGCGATATAGACAGAGGCGGGGTCATCGCCAGCCTCGTGGGTACAAGAACCGTTCTCGACCCCGACGATGCCGCGATGATAAAGGGCTTCATCGTCAACCGCTTTCGCGGCGATCCGTCACTGTTTTCGGACGGTATGCGAATGATTGCGGAAAAAACCGGCTGGGCGTCCATCGGGCTTCTGCCGCATTTTTCCGATGCTGCGAAATTGCCGGCCGAAGATGCTCTCGGGCTTTCCGGCCCGGCGCAACACAAGCCCGGCGCGAAGATCCGCATCGCCGTGCCGATCCTGCCGCATATTTCCAATTTCGACGATCTCGATCCCCTCGACATGGAGCCGGATGTGGAGTTGATCCGCGTGCGGCCGGGCGAGACCATACCCGCCGATTGCAGGCTGGTTCTGCTTTGCGGTTCGAAATCTACCATCGCCGATCTTGCCGTGCTTAAAAATGCGGGGCTCGATATCGACATCAAGGCGCATGTGCGGCGTGGCGGCTATGTTCTCGGCCTCTGCGGCGGATACCAGATGCTTGGAAAAACCATTGCCGATCCTGATGGCATCGAAGGACCACCCGCGACGGTGGAAGGGCTTGGCCTGCTGGATGTGACGACGGTTTTGACCGGCGACAAGAGGCTCGTCTCCGTGCAGGGCAGGAGTTTCGACGGAGTTAATTTATCCGGCTATGAAATGCATGTCGGCGAAACGACGAGCGTAACGGGCAATCTCCCGTTTTCGAACATCGACGGACATACGGAGGGCACGATATCGCCCGATTGCCGCATCTTCGGGACCTATATACATGGTCTGTTTGCGGATGATCGCCAGCGTGGTGCATGGCTTGAGCGGCTTGGTGGAGAAAGCACGGAACTGAACTACGAAGCGCAGGTGGACGCCGTTCTTGATCGTCTCGCGGCCCATATGGAATACCACCTCGATCTCGACAGACTGCTTTCTATAGCGCGATAAGGATCGCCAGTAACCCGAACAGCCCAATCAGCAAGAAGTCTGCGATCCGCGCCAATCGAAGCGCCGTGCGAATATCGCCGGCAACCAACGCCGTTCTTCCGCCTTCGCCCATGAAGCGGGCTTCGATCATCTGCCCACCGTAGGAACGTGGACCGGCAAGGGCGAAACCGAGAGCACCCGCAAGCGCCGACTCCGGCCAACCAGCATTGGGGGAGCGGTGATGACGCGCATCGCGGCGTATCGCGGCAATGGCTCCACCCGGCGATGCGCCTTTCACAAAAAATGCCGCAAGTACGAAAAGACCGCCGCTCAGCCTCGATGCCGGCAGATTGACCAGATCGTCCAGCCGCGCCGACGCCCAGCCAAAGGCTTCATGGCGCGGCGAGCGATGGCCAATCATGCTGTCAGCCGTATTGATCGCCTTGTAACCCGCACCACCCGGCAGCCCCAGAAGACCTAGCCAGAGGGAAGGGGCAACGATGCCGTCGGAAAAATTCTCGGCCAGGCTTTCGATCGCCGCCCGGCATATCGCGGCCTCATCCAGCGCCTGCGGATCGCGGCCGACAATCATCGAAACGGCTTTGCGGCCCCCCTCCACCCCCTCGCGCTCCAGTGCGATGGCGACGGCCTCCACATGCTGTTCCAGACTTTTCTGTGCCGGAAGCGACGCCCCGAGCACCGCAACAAGCAACAGACCGAAGGGGAGGAACATAAGAAGCGACTGCGCAAACCATGCGAGAAATACAGTCAGCCCTACAAAAACGACCAGAGCCACAACGCCGGCCGCCTTACGCTGCGAAAATGACGCGCTCTCCCGGTTCCATTTTTTGTCCAGCAGCGCGATAAGCGAACCGATCCAGGTGACGGGATGGCCGATGCGCTTGAACAGCCAGTCCGGATAACCGGTCAGGCGTTCGATCACGAGCGACAGGAAAGCGAGAGCAAAGAACATGGGCGAGACAGTACCAGAAAAGGCGCAGACTGCGATCCGTCACGGCGGCAATCTCGGCAGGGCGCGCCTGATGTTTCCTGAAGCGCCGGAACCGTGGATCGACCTGTCGACCGGGATCAATCCGCACTCCTACCCGCATTCGCCCATTCCCGCCAGCGCATTTGCCCGCCTGCCGGAGCCTGACGCAGCCGAAGAATTAAAAGGGCTCGCAGCTGCCTCTTTCGGCGCGCCTTCTGACCGGCATGTTTCGCTTTCTCCCGGCACCCAGATGCTGATGCCATTGCTGGCTCATATCGCGGTCCACCGCGGAGCGAAAAGCGGAGCCGTGCTTTCCCCCGCCTATGCCGAACACGCCCGAACCGCCCGAATGACCGGACTGACTGTGACCGAAGTGGAGGACATCAGCGGCCTGGCGGCATCTGATTATGCCGTGGTCGTTAATCCCAACAATCCCGATGGCCGCGTTATCGATCGCGAAGACTTGTTGTCCTTGGCCAAGACCATGCACCGGAAGGGCGGCCTGCTCGTGGTGGATGAGGCCTTCATCGAAACTGGAGGTGCCGAAAGCCTCGCAAATGCTGCCGATTATGAAGCACTGGTGGTGCTGCGCTCCTTCGGCAAGTTTTACGGCATGGCGGGTGTCCGGCTCGGTTTTGCGCTCGCACGTCCAGAGATCGCTGGAGAACTGGAGGCAAGGCTTGGCCCTTGGGCAGTTTCCGGCCCGGCACTGCACATCGCAGCGCAAGCTTTGACAGACAAGGAATGGCAATCGTCCATGCGTCTCCGTCTCGCGGAAGAGGCACGGCGTATGAATGGCCTGCTGGAAAAAGCGGGACTAACGATTGCCGGCGGCACGTCCCTGTTTACTCTGGTAAGGGACCACCGCGCCATTGACCTGTTCGATCATCTTGGCCGGCGCGGCATTCTGGTACGCGTCTTTGATGAAAGGCCGAACGACATGCGTTTCGGCCTTCCCGGTGCTGAAGAGGAATGGCAGCGCCTCGAAGAAGCGCTGTCATCCTTCTGATTATTCTTCGAACGTATAGGTCTCGATAGACTCCGGCTTCATTTCGATGGAGAAGCCAGGCAGTTTCGGCGGCATGTAAGCAGCATTTCTGATATCGCAGGGTTCGATGAAGTGCTCGTGCAGATGGTCGACATATTCGATCACGCGGCCTTCCTTGGTGCCGGAAACCACGAGGTAGTCAATCATCGACAGATGCTGGACGTATTCGCAAAGGCCGACGCCGCCGGCATGCGGCCAGACCGGCAGGCCGTATTTGGCGGCAATCAGGAGAACTGCCAGCACCTCATTGAGACCACCCATGCGGCAGCTGTCGATCTGCACGACATCGATTGCGCCTTCGGCGATGAACTGCTTGAACATGATACGGTTCTGGCACATTTCGCCCGTCGCCACTTTCACGGAACCGATGGCCGCGCGAATCTTGCGATGGCCGGCAATGTCGTCCGGGCTGGTCGGCTCTTCGATGAAGAAAGGCTTGGCAAAAGCAAGCTTCTTGACCCAGTCGATGGCCTGGTCCACTTCCCACACCTGATTGGCGTCGATCATCAGATAACGGTCGGGACCGATCACCTCGCGGGCGATGGTGAGACGACGAATATCGTCTTCCAGATCGCGGCCAACCTTCATCTTCACATGGTTGAAGCCGGCATCGATCGCTTCCTGGCAAAGACGGCGCAGCTTGGCGTCGTCATAACCGAGCCAGCCGGCCGAGGTCGTGTAGCAGGCGTAACCTTCGTTCTTCAGCGTCTCGATCCGCTCCTTCTTGCCACTTTCGGCTTTCTTAAGGATTGCAAGCGCGTCGTCGCGGCTCAGCACATCGGTCAGGTAGCGGTAGTCGACGATGTCGGCGATTTCTTCCGGGCTCATATCGGCAACGAGCTGCCAGACCGGCTTTCCCGCCTTCTTGGCCAGCAGATCCCAGACAGCATTGACGACCGCGCCGGTGGCGAGATGCATCGCGCCTTTGTCCGGGCCGATCCAGCGCAGCTGGCTGTCGCTCGTCAGATGCCGCCAATATTTGCCTGGGTTCTCGGTAACGGTCGCAAGATCAGTACCGACGACGAGATGGCGCATCGCCTCAATGGCCATGCAGCAGATATCATTGCCGCGGCCGATGGTGAAGGTCAGCCCGTGGCCTTTCAGTCCCGCCTCGTCGGTATCGAGAATGACGTAAGCCGCCGAATAGTCCGGGTCGGGGTTCATCGCATCCGAACCGTCGAGGCTCTGGGAGGTGGGGAAACGCAGGTCGAAAACACGCAGATCTGTAATTTTGGTCATGGCCGTTCACTCGCGGTCAGTGTCAAAGGAAATCGTTCAATTGTGGTGGAAGGTTTCTTCCATCATTGCCCACCACTCGCCTTCCTTTCGGCTTTCGAGCGGTTGCTGGCAGGGAATGGTGAAAGACCACCATTCCTTGTTCTTCGGGCTTGCGGCCATCTTCGCCATGTCGGCGCTGAAATCACTGCCGTGGTATTCCCAATAGCCGAACAGCAGATTTTCCGGCTCGCGCAGGAAGATCGTGTAGTTGCGGATGTTGCAGTCGCTGATCAGCGCCAGAATTTCGGGCCACACGGCGGCGTGCAGTCTTTTATATTCAGCAATCATGTCCGGTTTGACGCCGATGACCATGCCCATACGCTGCATGAAAAACTCCATTATTGCTTGATGGTGGCGAGCGCCGCGCGCAGCTTCGGTTGCAGCAGGTTCAATCCGAGGCGTTCTGCAGCAGCGATGATCGGGATGAAGCGACGGCGTTTCTTTTCATCATGATTGCCGGCGATGTCGGCGAGCCGATGCGCGAGAAAGGGATTTCTCAAACGCTCCCGCAGCACACCGATATAGGCCTGCGCCTCATCCCCCATGCCTTCCGCTGCAAAGACCGGCAGCACCTCGTCACGCCAGAGCGTTTCAAGATCGTCGACCAATGCATCATCGGCCATTGCGTAGCGAACCGTCTCGTCTTTTACGCGACCATCCCGCAACCAGCGCTCGGCAAGATAGGAATGGCCGAGATTGAGCAGGAATAGCTTCAGCTTTTCGTAGTGGTCCAAGTCGTCCGTCAGCACCATTGCCGGGTGGTCGCAGGGAAGGACGAGACCTTCCTGCTTTTCGATGGCCCAAAGTGCATAGGGTTCCGCCACCGCACCAACCGGATCGATTGGCTCGGATACGATGCGATCCACCAGGCTATTGGCGAAACGGCATTTTTCATTGAGGTAAAAGGCAAATCCCGCCGGCAATTGCCACTCGTCTGCAAGCTGGCGAACAACCGCTTTGAGGCGGCCGCCATTGCGCGGAACAAGCTCGCAGGGGAAGATCGACAGTGCCGCTTCCGGATTGGTCTGAAAACGCTCCAGCAACAGCACGCACAGCTTGGCCGGAAAGCTCTTCGGAACGCGCCTGAAATCGTCGGCAAGACCCGGTCCATCAGACGAATCCAGCTCATAACCGCGATCGCCGGTATTGGACAGAATGACTTCGGCCTCGCAGGCAATGCGTCGAACCTCGGCCCAGTCCGTATCCGCCGTCAGCGCCAATGCGACAGCCTTGCCGGAAATTTCTTCATCCACCTCCTGCCCATCGCGAATGCCGCGGATACGCACGGGATAGGGGCACCGCTATTCAGCGCCGCAACGCGCTTCAGGCTTTCCGCATTGCCCGTTGTCTGGACAATTGCGATGCGCCCCAGAGCTTCGCCTTTGTCCAACGCTTGCGAAATAAACAGATCCGCATGCGCGAGAAGAAAGCGGCTGGTGCCGAATTGCAGGATGGGTGTGTCAGGCGTCATGCGACCTCCACCATGCCCTTGATGACTCCGGCTTTCGGATCGGTCAGCCCGGCGAATTTGGCAGGCACATCGGCAAGCGTCATGCGATGGGTGATGAGGGCTTCCGGCACCTTTCCTTCCCGCAGCGCCTGCAACACCCGCTCGAAGTCCTCCGGCGTCGCATTGCGGCTGCCGAGCAACGTCGTCTCACGCTTGTGAAACTCCGGATCGTTGAAGGTAATATCGCTGGCGACGATGGAAACCAGCACATAGGAGCCGCCATGGCCGACAAAGGAAAAACCGCGCTCCATGGCTTTCGGATTACCGGTCGCATCGAAAACCGCATCGAAGAAATCGCCATCGGTAATATGTAACAGATGGTCCTTGTCACCCTCGCCGAGCGTGACCGTATGGGCAACGCCGAGATGTTCCTTGCAAAAATCCAGCCGGTCGGTGCGCCCGTCAATCATGGTCACTTCGCCGCCATCGAGAACGGCGAAAACCGCAACCGCCATGCCGATAGGTCCGGCGCCGACGACCAGAACCTTCTGCCCTTTTTCAACCGCGCCACGGCGCACGGCATGCGCGCCGATCGCCAGAAATTCCGTCATCGCCGCCTGATCGAGGCTGAGGCCCTCCGCCTTGAGCACGAACTTTTGCGGAACGCTCAGATATTCGACCATGCCGCCATCACGATGAACGCCGAGCACACCGATGTTGCGGCAGCAATTGCTCTTGCCCTTCAGGCAGGCGCTGCATTCGCCGCAGGAGATATAAGGGATAACGGTAACGACATCGCCTGCCGAAAGATGGCTGCCTTCCGGTGCCTTCTCTACCGTGCCGGAAAGCTCGTGGCCCATGATGCGCGGATAGGAAAGATAGGGCTGGTTGCCGGTAAAGATATGCAGATCCGTACCGCAGACACCGATGCGGCGAATGCGTACCAGCACGTCACCTTCGCCACGCACGGGTTTCGGCAGTTCCTTTGGGAGGAGTTGACCGGGGGTCTCGCAGAAAATTGCCAGCATGCATCACCTGTGGGAAAGGGAATAAAAACGAATGGCATTGCCGCCAAAGACTGCCGCATGGTCCTCCGCCGGGACGATATCGCGGCAGAAATCCAGCCATTCCTGATAATCGCCGGCCAGTCGCAAGACCGGCCAGTCGCTGCCGAAGATCACGCGGTTTCCGCCGAACAACTCCAGAATGGTTTCGGCATAGGGCCTGACCGCCTCCGGCCGCTGATCACCGCGCTCGGTCAAGAGACCGGAAAGCTTACAATGAAGGTTGGGAAGGGCCGCCAGGGCCGCCATATCTTTGCGCCATTCCCTATAGTGACCGGTGGCGATAAGCGGCTTCGCGCCATGATCAATCACAACAGGCAATTGCGGATGCCGGCGGGCAAAAGACAGGAGATGCGGCAGATTTGGCGGCAATACCAGCGCATCGAACACGAGCCTGTGTTTCACCAGCGCATCCACGGCGGGATCGAGCGC
This sequence comes from Rhizobium oryzihabitans, assembly GCF_010669145.1. NCBI lineage: Bacteria > Pseudomonadati > Pseudomonadota > Alphaproteobacteria > Hyphomicrobiales > Rhizobiaceae > Rhizobium > Rhizobium oryzihabitans. The sequence goes on along the minus strand of NZ_CP048632.1, from coordinate 2,259,460 downwards.
CGGATCGTCTATCCAGGCAACGTCCTCCATGCCTTGCAGCATCGGGCGCACGCCTTTGAATGCCGGGTGTTTTGCACGACGGGCGATTCCCACCGCCGCATCAACGGACTTCATGTCCACCCAGCCGACCACACCCCTGATGAAATCCGTTTGCTCCGCCAGTTCCAGCATGAAATCCGTATCGGCCGCGTCTTCCATCGTCTGCACCAGCACCGTGCCGGAGACCCCGGCCGTAACCAGCAGAGGCGACAGATCGGCCGGCAAAAAATCCCGGTAGATGGCGGAGAGAGACGGCGGCGGCCATTGCCCGACACGATCCTTCATCAGCCAGAAATGCTGGTGAGCGTCGATGATCATGGCCTCAGGCCTTTCCGCCGGGCACAGGCGCGCCTTCGGAGATCAGGCCGCGCTTTTGCAGCTCGACCCAGAATTCATCCGGGACCGCCTGTTCGAACCATTCGATGTTGGAGGCAAGCTGCTGCGCATTGCGCGCGCCGGAGACGACCGTGACGGAGGCTGGATGACCGAGCGGAAATTGCAGCGCGGCCGCCTGCAGGGAAACGCCAACTTCGTCGCAAACGCCCTGCAAGGCATCCACACGGGTGATGATGTCGGCAGGCGCGTCGGCATAATTGAATTTGCGGTTACCGGCCAGAATGCCAGAATTGAACGCACCGGCGACCACGATCGCAACGCCGGTTTCCGCGCAGCGGTTCATGAAGGCGAGGCTCTGCTGCTCGAGCAGCGTATAGCGGCCGGCGAGCATCGCAACGTCGATATCGAAAACATCCATGGCATCGCGGACGATTTCCCACTCGTTGACACCAAGGCCGATGGCGCCCGTCGACCCTTCGTCGCGCAGCTTGCCAAGCGCCCGGAAGCCGCCGCCGCTTGTCAGCTGCTCCCAGTAATGCTGCTGCTTCTCGCCATGTGTGTAGGAACCGATATCGTGCACATAAAGAATATCCGGCTTCAGAACGCCGAGCCGCTGCTGGCTGGCTTCGAAGGACCGCAGGATACCGTCATAGGAATAGTCATAGACCGGACGGAAGGGCAGGGGCGCAATATAGGCGTCCTCTTCCGGGCCAACGGTTGCATCCGGAACCATGACGCGACCGACCTTGGTGCTGAGCGTGTATTCACCACGGTCATGCTCCGTCACCATGGTTCCAAGACGGCGCTCCGAACGTGTGTACCCGTAAAAAGGCGCGGTATCGAAATAACGAATGCCGCATTCCCATGCCTTGTCGAACGCGCCTTTGGATTCCTCATAGGGCGTGACGCGGTAGAGATTGCCCATCTGGGCGCAACCAAGGCCCATCATGGTGACTTCGACGGCGCGGCGCGGCAATTTGCGGGTATCGGAGACTTTCATCGCGGGGCTTTCTGATTTTTAGCAGAGCGGGATGGCGAAAAGGTGTGTGCGGTTTTCGCCTGAAATCCCGCATCTCAAAATTTTGAGGCGCGCCGCCAAAGCGGCGCGCCGTCTTGCATCAGTAAAGAACGTTCTTGGCTTCCGGCTTCTCGATATTGTCCTTGGTGACAACAACGACGCCAGTATCGACGAACTTCTCGACCTTTTCCTTGTTGATGAGCTTGGAGATAGTCTCCACGCCCTTTTCGCCCATCTGGTAGGAACCCTGAACAACGATGCCGGCGAGCGTGCCGTCCTTGACGAAGCCCTGAAGGTCCTGGTTGCCGTCAAAACCGATGCCGACGACCTTGCCCGCCTTGCCAGTCTGGGCAAGCGCACGGCCGACACCGATGGCGGTGGGCTCATTGGCGCCGAAGATACCCTTGAGATCGGAATTGGCGGCCAGAACGTCGGTCGTCTGGTTCAGCGCCGTCGCCATCTGCGACTGCGAATAGAACGGGCCGACGATCTTCAGGTTGGAATTCATCTGGATGTAGTCGGTGAAACCACCGACACGGCCGATTTCCGAACCGGCACCGGCCACGTAAGACATGACGGCGATCTTGCCTTCCTTGCCAACCTTGTCGATCAGCGCCTGCGCTGCCAGTTCGCCGGCTTTCTTATTGTCGGTCGCGAGGAAGGACTGGTAATATTGCTCGGAACCCTGAGCGAGCTGCGAGTCGATCAGAACCACGGGAATGCGGGCTTCCCAGGCCTTCTTGACGGCCGGCACCAAAGCATCCGGATCGGAAGGGGCGAGGACAATGCCTGCGACCTTACGGTTGATCGCGTTTTCGACCATGTTGACCTGGTCGGCGATGGCGGATTCGGCTGCCGGGCCCTGGAAAGTCATGGTGTTGCCGGCAGAGTTCTTCATCGCCGCATCGGCGCCCTTCTGGACGTTCTGCCAGAAGGTGGAGTTGACGGTCTTGACGATGACGGCGATTTCGCCGGCCTGCACGGTGGAGACGCTCCACAGCGCGATTGCGGATGTCAAAAGGGCAGTCGCAATTTTCTTCATTTCTTCCTCCGTGATGTCGGCATACCGGGCCTCCCCTGCCGATCTTTTTGCGGAAAGGGTCCGCAGCCCTTTGATCAGCGGCGGTTTCGCAACTGGTCGATCCAGACGGTGACCAGAATGACGAGGCCGATGATGATCTGTTGCGTGAAGGCGGAGACGCCATTCATATTGAGACCGTTGCGCAGGATGCCGATGACAAAGGCGCCGATGGCCGTGCCGGAAATCGTACCCACGCCGCCGATGAGCGATGTGCCGCCGATGACGGCGCTGGCGATTGCATCCAGCTCATACATCACGCCCTCATTCGGCTGGGCGGTGACGAGGCGCGACATCAGCACGCAACCCGTCAACCCTGCGAGCGTGCCGGACAGGATGTAGGTGAAATTGGTGACGCGGGCGACGTTGACGCCGGAAAGGCGTGCCGCCTCCGCATTTGAACCGACGGCATAGATATGACGGCCGAGGATCGAGCGGTTGAGCATGAAGGAGACGGCAAGCGCAATCACCACCATCAGGATGACAGGGTAGGGAATGCCCGGAAACACCACGTTCGGAAAGCCGTCATCACCGATGTTGACGATGCGGAAGAGAGCGCCATTGCCAAGTTCGCCGAAGGATTCGCCAAGACCGGAAACCGCGCGCGCGCCGGTGATTTGCAGCGCCACGCCGCGGGCAATCAGCATCATGCCGAGAGTGGCGATAAAGGGCGGCAGCTTGAAGCGGGTAACCAGAAGGCCGTTGATGAGACCGCAGAGAGACCCCGTCAGAACACCAAGAAACATGCCGACCGGCACCGGCATGCCAAGTTCCTTCACCGCAAGGGCGGCGACGACCCCGGCCAGGGCAAGCACAGAGCCGACGGAAAGATCGATGCCGCCGGTGATGATGACGCAGGTCGCACCGATGCCGAGCAAGGCGATGGACGTGACCTGAAGCGCAATGGTCATGGCATTGTTGACGGAGAAGAAGGCGCTGCTGGTGGCGGAAAACACCATAACCAGCACAACGAGACTGCCAAGCGCCGCAAACTTCTGGATAATATCCTTCTGGCGGTCGCTGAAGGCGAAGCTCTTCTTGGGTTCTGCAATATTAGCCATGTCGTTCCTCACTGCGCGGCCCGGCCGTAACCGGACGCATACCGCATGATTTCTTCCTGATTGGTCTTGGCGGTCTCAAGCACGCCCGTGATCCGGCCCTGGTGGAAGACGGCGATACGATCCGTCAGCCCCAGAATTTCCGGCAGTTCCGAACTGATGAGAATGACACCAATCCCCTGCGCGGCCAGTTCATCCATGATCTTGTAGATCGCAAATTTCGCGCCGACATCGATACCGCGTGTCGGCTCATCGAAGAACAACACGCGCGACTGCCGGAACAGCCATTTGCCGATAATGATTTTCTGCTGATTGCCGCCCGAGAGCAGCCGCACCGTCTGCTCGATCGAGGGCGTGCGAATATTCAGAAGGTCGACATAACGCTTGGCGACATCGTCATGTTTCTTGAAATCGATCAGTCCGAAACGGTTGGACACCTCGCCGATATTGGCAAGCGTCGTATTGGCCGCAACCGACATCTTGACGGCAAGACCATCACTCTTTCGGTCTTCCGAGAGATAGGCGATGCCTTCCCTGATGGCGTCCTGCGGTGAGTTGATCGAAAGTTCGCGCCCATTAAAAACGATCTTGCCCGCATCCAGAGGATCGGCGCCAAAGATCGCCCGCGCGACCTCGGTTCGACCCGCACCCATCAGCCCGGCAAAACCGAGAATTTCACCCCGGCGCAGCGAAAAACCGACATCGTGGAACACGCCGCTGCGTGTCAGCCCTTCCACGGAGAAGATAATGTCTTGCGTAGGATGCGAGGTGCGCTCGGGGAATTTGTCCTCGAGAGAACGTCCGACCATGCGCGTGACGATATCGTCAACGGTGATCGACGCGAAATCATCGGTCGAAATATAGCGTCCGTCGCGCAGAACCGTTACCCGGTCGACGATCTCGGCCATTTCATCGAGACGATGGGAAATATAGACGATGCCGACGCCGGATGCCTTGAGATCGCGGATGACCTTGAACAGCAGCCTTGTCTCCTGCTCGGTCAGCGAGGAGGTGGGCTCATCCATGATGAGGACTTCGGCATCGAGAGAAAGAGCCTTGGCAATCTCCACCATCTGACATTGGGCGACCGAGAGACCGCGAACGGTCTGGTCCGGGTCAATATCGACGCCAAGCCGATCAAGACAGCGCTTGGCATCGAGCCGCAGCTTCTTGCGATCAACGAGGAAACCCCGCCGGGGCTCGCGGGCGAGATAGATGTTTTCGGCGACAGAGAGATGCGGAACGAGGTTGAGTTCCTGATGGATGATGGCGATGCCGGCGGCTTCGGACTCCAGCGGCGATGCATATTGCACCTTAACGCCCTTATGCAGGATCGTGCCGTCGCTCGGCTGATAGACGCCGCTGACGATTTTCATCAGCGTCGATTTTCCCGCGCCATTTTCGCCGCAGACGGCATGCACTTCACCGCTGCGCAAATCGAAATGCACGTTCGACAGCGCCTTGACGCCCGGAAATTCCTTGCTGATGTTTTCAAGACGCAGAAGAACGGAGCGCTCGTCGCGCGCCATCTCCTCAGGCGAAAAATCGCCCCGAATTGTCGATGCGCCCTGCGACATCTGGAAACCTCCCACCCGTGCTCCCCGCTCCACCGGGGTACCATGAACAGGCCAAATGGTTAGGCCGGTTTTCTGGAATGGTCAAGCCAATTTGGTCAAAATTTGGATAAGGGCTCAAGAAAGAACACAATCATCAGAAGCTAGAATCCGCAATAGTGTTGTAAATTCTTATATTTAAGTAATTTCTTGCGTATTGATACGCTTGGCGTTACGGTAAGGCCAAATGCAGATTGAAGACAGGGCTCGTTAGAAAACACATGAATGGTCAGGCCAAAATAGCGGAACCACGCAGGCTTTATCAGCAGATTGCGGACCAGATACGCGAGCTCATCGATTTGGGCGAGTTTCTGCCCGGAACGCGGCTTCCGGCCGAGCGGGAACTGGCACAGAAACTCGGCGTCTCCAGACCCTCCCTGCGCGAGGCGCTGATCGCACTGGAAATCGACAACACCGTCGAAATTCGCATGGGTTCCGGTGTCTATGTATCAACCGAAGCTCTGCAGACCACCCATCACACCAAGTCGCTGGGCGACAGCCCGTCTGAACTGATGCAGGCGCGGGCGGCACTGGAAGGCGCAACCATCGTGTTGGCGGCAAGCCGCATGACGGAGGAAACCATTGCCAGCCTTCGCCAGATACTAAACACCATGCAGAAGGAAATCGAGGCGGGACGCAAGCCTCTCGATCAGGACCGGCTGTTTCATGTCACCATTGCCGAACAATCCGGAAACAGCGTTCTGGCGCGGCTGGTGGCAAACCTCTTTGATGAGCGGCACAGCCCCATTTCGGCCCAGCTGCGCGTGAAATTTGAGGATCGCGACACCTGGGCCTTCGCCCTTCAGGAACACGAAGCCATTCTGGCGGCACTGGAGCTGAAAGACCCGCTGCTGGCGCAGGCCGCAATGCACATCCATCTCGAAGGCTCCAAGAGGCGCTGGGTTGATAGTTGAATCTAAAATATAGCAGGCAATATACCGGGAGGAGGAAAACCCGTGAGTGAGAATTCCGAGGCAACCATTTTGCTGAACGCCAACGACAATGTCGCGGTGGCGCGCCGGTCCATTCCGGCCGGTGGTGCGACGGGCAGGGGCGATCTGACGGCGCTTGAACTGATCGGACGCGGACACAAGGTGGCCCTGAAGCTCATCAGATCCGGAGACGAGGTCCTGAAATACGGGCAGGTAATCGGCATCGCCACACAGGATATCGAGCCTGGCCGGCACGTGCATCTGCACAATCTCGCCATGGTGCCCTCCGAACATGCGCATCAGTTCAGTGTCGATATTGAGGAAAAGGGCATGGTGCCCGAGGCCGACCGCCGGACCTTCATGGGTTATGATCGCGGTCTCGGTGGCGTCGGCACGCGCAACTACATCGGCGTCATCGCTTCCGTGAACTGTTCCGCCACGGTATCGCGCTACATCGCCGATTATTTCAACAAGCAGGGCGGCCTTGAAGGTTTCGACAATGTCGATGGTGTCGTGGCGCTGACGCATGGCGGCGGCTGCGCGCTCAACACGAAATCGGAAGGATACCGCCTTCTGATCCGCACCATTCAGGGTTATGCCCGCCATCCAAATTTCGGTGGCATTCTGTTGATCGGCCTCGGTTGCGAAACAAACCAGATTGCCCCCATCCTCGAACACTACAAGATGGAGGAAGGCGAGCGCCTGCGCACCATGACCATCCAGCAGCATGGCGGCACGCGAAAGACGATCGACGCGGCGATTGCCGAGATCAAGGCCATGCTGCCGATGGTCAATGCCGCCCGCAGAACCGAACAACCCCTTTCAAAGCTGAAAGTGGCGCTGGAATGTGGTGGCTCTGACGGCTATTCCGGCATATCGGCGAACCCGGCACTCGGTTACGCCTCCGATCTCATTGTCCGTAACGGCGGCACGACGGTTCTTTCCGAGACACCGGAAATCTACGGCGCCGAGCACCTCCTGACGAAGCGGGCCATCACACCTGCGGTCGCCGAAAAGCTGCTGCAGCGCATCGACTGGTGGCGGGATTATACCGCCCGTAATGGCGACGAGCTGAACAACAACCCGTCCCACGGCAACAAGCTCGGCGGCCTGACCACCATTCTGGAAAAATCGCTGGGTGCGGTCGCCAAAGGCGGCTCCATGCCGCTGAAAGCCGTTTATGAATTTGCGGAAACCGTGACCGAACAGGGTTTCGTTTTCATGGATACGCCCGGCTACGATCCCGTTGCCGTCACCGGCCAGGTTGCCGGCGGCTGCAACGTCATCTGTTTCACCACGGGCCGCGGCTCCGTATCAGGGTTCAAGCCGGCGCCGTGCATCAAGATCGCCACCAATTCCGAAATGTATGAACACATGAAGGAAGACATGGATCTCAACTGCGGCGAGATCGTTACTGGCGCGGAAACCATTGAGGAATCCGGCAAACGAATTTTCGAGCACATTCTGGCGGTCGCGTCCGGTGATAAGACTGTCAGTGAGATTTACGACTACGGCGACAACGAATTCGTACCGTGGCAGGTGGGAGCGGTGACCTGAACCTGCGCATTCCAGTAAAACTGCGTAGCGGTTTTGCATCCGGAAAATGCGGGAGATGAAATCCGACTGTCCCACGTGAAACAAAAGGCCCGGAAATCACTTTCCGGGCCTTTTCCCATTCTGATAGGGGTATTCTCGCTCAGTGGCGGAAGTGGCGCATGCCGGTAAAGACCATCGTCACATTATGCTCGTTCGCGGCGTCGATCACTTCCTGATCACGCATGGAGCCACCCGGCTGGATGACGGCGGTGGCACCTGCGGCAATCGCAGCAAGCAGACCGTCGGCGAACGGATAGAACGCTTCCGACGCCACGGCAGAGCCACGTGTCAGGGGCTCAGTGAGCCCAAGCGCCTTGGCCGCATCCTCCGCCTTCAGGGCGGCGATCCGGGCGGAATCCACCCGGCTCATCTGACCGGCGCCAATACCAGCGGTCTGGCCATCCTTGGCATAGATGACGGCGTTGGATTTCACATGCTTAGCAATCTTGAAGGCAAATTTCATGTCTTCAAGTTCCTGCGCCGTCGGCGCACGCTTGGTGACAACCTTCAGCTCGAGATCCTCGACCATACCGTTGTCGCGGCTCTGCACGAGCAGGCCACCCGAAACGGTCTTGGCCGTGATACCGGCTACGCGCGGATCAGGCAGGCCGCCTGCAGCCAGCAGGCGAAGGTTTGGCTTGCGGGCAATGATTGCCTTGGCCTCTTCCGTAACATCGGGTGCAATGATGACCTCGGTAAAGAGCTTGACGATCTCTTCCGCCGTTTCCGCATCGAGCGTGCGGTTCAACGCAATGACACCACCGAATGCCGAAACGGAATCGCAAGCCAGCGCCCGGCGGTAAGCTTCGGCAAGCGTGGGACCGGTTGCAACGCCACAGGGGTTTGCGTGCTTGATGATGGCAACAGCCGGCGCGTTTTCCGGCAGGAACTCCGCCACAAGCTCGTAAGCCGCATCCGTGTCGTTGATGTTATTGTAGGAAAGCTGCTTGCCCTGGAGAAGCGTTGCCGTTGCAACGCCAGGACGCTTTTCGCCGGTCAGGTAGAAGCCGGCACTCTGATGCGGGTTCTCGCCATAACGCATCTTTTCCTTCAGCGCGCCGCCAATGGCCCGGTAGTCCGGCGTCTCGATGGAAAGAGCCTGGGCAAACCAGTTGGAAATCACCGCATCATAAGCGGCCGTGCGGGCATAGGCCTTGGCGGCAAATCTCTGGCGCAGCGCATAGGATGTCTGGCCGTCATCCGCCTGCAGGGCTTCAACCAGTGCCGGGTAGTCTGAAGGATCGGTGACAACAGTGACATAAGCGTGGTTCTTGGCCGAAGCGCGGATCATCGCCGGGCCGCCGATGTCGATATTCTCGACCGTTGTCGGATAATCGCCGCCCTTGGCGCGAACTTCTTCAAACGGATAAAGGTTTATGACCGAGAGATCAATCGCCTCGATACCATGCGCCTTCATGGCCTCGACATGGTCGGCATCATCACGGATGGCCAGAAGGCCGCCATGCACATTGGGATGCAAGGTCTTGACCCGGCCGTCCATGATTTCCGGAAAATTGGTTACATCGGAAACATCCGTCACCGGCAGGCCCGCCTCGGCGATGGCCTTCGCCGTACCGCCTGTCGACAGGAGCTTGACGCCAAGCTTCGACAGAACCGTCGCCAGCTCGAGGATATCCGTCTTGTCGGACACGGAAAGAAGTGCCGTGCGGATTTTGACCTTATCGGGAGCGGGGATTTTTTTGGATACGACAGCCATCAGGCATACTCCGTTCAACAGGGAGGACAGGCTGGACTGGGGATTGATCCAGCAATTGCCGCCGCGTTAACACAGCTTGCCGTATTAATAAACAGCGGGGATGCCGAACGGCGAAAACTACACGCGGTTTTCGTGTGAAAACCATCCGGAACCATCTAGGCCTTGCGTTCGATGATCCAGCGGATTTCCCGGGTATTGGCAAGGTTGAAGGGCAGCTCGATCTGCTGCGAGGGCCGCATGCCGGAGGCATCGGCCATGAAGACATCCTCGGTGACGAAAAGCTCCAGCCCCGGCGCGGAGAACAGCCAGGTGGTTCCATCCGCCGCTTCAAGATAAACCGACTCTTCATCCCGCTGATGCAGCTGGATGTGAGGATGGATATGGAAACGCGATACCGCCGAAACGGACTGCAGCTGCATCTTTATTGCATCTTCATCGGCACGCAGCAGGTCGCGGCCTTTTATCTTCGTACCCGCTGCATTCAATTCGATTTCCCGCTCGTGATAGCAGCCGAAATTCTGCAGATATCCATCATGCGATGCCCACAGCACATCGTTGCGGTTTCCATCCGTTCCGCGCCTGCTATCGACCTCGCTGACACCGGAGATCATGATCGGCCCAAGCAGTCTCGATCGGGACAATTTGCAGGAAGACGTGTCCGCAAGCGTGACGGTGGAGTGGGCGGCCGTCGACCGGCTGGCCCGTTGATATTCCGGTGCAGCATTTTTCGGAAAACCGGAATTAACGATGAACCGGTTCTTGCCGCAGGACATTTCGAAGGACAGGCACCCTGAATGGGCGTTGCGCGAAAGCTCCGCCGAACTGGGATAACCCGTATCCACTATGATAACGGTATCGTCGGTGGCGAGCCGTTGGTAGTTCACGTCCGGCAGCACCTTGGAGGGCCGGCCCGCCGTTTCATCATAGCGGAGCACGGAGACGAGCTCATTGGCCAGCGTGGCTGTCGCGCCGTTGAACAGCGCGAGATCGCCGCCCTGATGCCGGAAAAACCGGATTGCCGGAAACATGCGGTCAATCGCCGGCACAAGCCCCGAGGGCAGATCGTGGCCGAGATTGATGTAGCTTTGCCGAAGCGGCAAAAGATCAAGCAGGAGATCCAGCATGACCCGCGGATTGCGCGAAACATGTCCGCCATCGGGGAGAATCTGGCGTTCCATTTCCTGAGCAAGCTTCATTCCATGCCGGGTAATGCGGGAGAGGCGGGTAGGCATGGCGATGGAGGCCATGGCGAGCGCAATCCTTATCCTCAGCCTCGCTTCTCCGTCAGGCGCATGTTTCACGATCCTGTCGAGGTAACGCACATGAAAGGCAAGACTTTTCAGGAAGCGGCGATAAAAGCCCGCATCTGCCTCATATAAAACGACGGGTGAATGGGAGAGCCAGGCGATCAGCCTCTGCGCCGCAATTTCCGGTGACCAGGCGGCGCCCGCAAGCCGCTTGCCATGGATGGCGATCCACTCGGCAACGATACGGCGCGCGCGCTTGCACGCCTCGCTCGATCTGTCGGAACGGATATGCCGCAGCCAGCCGAAGGCGTGCAGGCGTTCCTCAAAAACCAGCGAAGGGTAGTCCAACTGAAATGGCGAGAGGCCACCGGTTTCAACGACGCGACCGGCAAGCGCTATACGGCCACGCAACAATTCCTCGGCAAAATAGGGGTCGATCGCCCTCAGATCGGTAGGCGCCGCTACCAGCCCGTCGGGAACACGATTGGCAAACCGGGATACATGCAGGCGCAAAGGCGTGAGGCCGACGCACAGATGCCGATACGCCATCCGTGAAAGAAGACCGGCCGCATTCATGCTGCCTGCAAAGGACCCTAACAAGCTGTGTTTCCCGTTCACATGTTTTGTTTTTATCAGTGAACCGCGATGACCGGAACGTTATCGATAAATATCTAATGATTCGCGAGAGCTTCGCTTTTTTCTACTTCTTACGCAAGACACTGCTAAAAAACCCATCGACCCCACCGAACATATCCGGCGTCGTGCGAAGATCGCCCTCTGCGGTGATAGCAGCCTCCATCGAGGGCCAATCCTCCTTGCGGACGGCGACACGCTCAATACCGGGGTTTTCTGCCAGAACCTGCGCAATCATCGCTTCCCCTTCAGAAGGATCGAGCGAGCAGTTGGAGAACACCACGATGCCTCCGGAATCGACCAGAGTAAGCGCATGCCGCAGCATCTGGCCCTGAAGCGTAGCAAGTTTGGCGATATCGTTTTCATCCTTCGTCCAGCAGACATCGGGATGCTTGCGCAGCGTGCCGGTTGACGAGCAGGGAGCATCAAGAAGAACGGCGTCGAAAAGCTGCTCCGGCTGGTACTTCATCATGTTGACCTCCACCGTTTCGGCGTGAAGGCCGAGCCGATCGAGATTCTCCCTGAGGCGGCGAAGACGATTGCCGGATTGGTCCAGAGCAGTCACTTTCGCACCCGCAAGCGCAAGCTGCGCGGTCTTGCCGCCTGGAGCGGCACAAAGATCTGCAACACGCTTGCCGGACACATCGCCCATCAGCCTCACCGGCATGCTGGCAGCGAGATCCTGCACCCACCAGGCGCCATCGGCAAAGCCGTCCAGCGACGGGATCTGCCCTTCGAACTCCCCGAGACGGACGCTGCCATTCGGCATGAGCGTGCCACCCAGCTTTTCCGCCCACAGAGCCGGATCGGCCTTCACCGTGAGATCGATGGAGGACGGCGTCAGCTGTGCCTCGGAAATCCGTTCGGCAGTCTTATCACCATAGGCGGAAACCAGACGCGCATAGAACCAGTCCGGCAGTACCGGGACCTGCGCGATCGCCTGTTCGATATCAGCTTTTTCCCGACCCAGTCGCCGCAAAACGGCATTCACCAGCTTGACGAAGCGCCTGTTGCGCGGGTCGCGATGGGCCTGTTCCACAGCGAGATCCACTGCCGAATGATCCGGAACGTCGAGATAAAGCATCTGCGCCGCACCGACGACGAGAACGTGATGCAGCGAGCGGGCGCCCTGCGGCAAGGGGCCATCAAGCAGCATCGACAATGCCGCCTCGACACGCGGCAGATGTCTAAGTGCGCTGTTGACGATGGCTCTCACGAGCGCCCGGTCCGCAACGGACAGCGCGCGGTACACCGGATTGCCATTTTCGCTGTCCAGCATTCCATCGAGCGAGGTCTTCTTTTCCAGAACGGCTGCGAGAATGCGCGTCGCGGCAACGCGTGCGGCAAGGCCCGGCTTGTCCTGGAAAGACGAAGGGCCGTCTTCGCGGCCCCCACCATTGGCCGGCCTCGGTTTTTTGGACCGCGCCGGCTTATTCTGCGTATCGGATGTCAAGACCACGGCCCTTTTCGCTCGTTTTCATTGCCTCGCCCCGAGCCTGTGCTTGGAACCGAGCCTGATTTGCGCAGACGCTTATCATTCGACGGCGCCGGCGTCGATCCTCGCGGGGAAAACTCCTGCGCCATGGCATGCAGCGCGGCGACCCGGTTTTCCGTATTGGGATGCGTCGAGAAGAGATTGTCCATACGCTCGCCCGAGAGCGGATTGATGATGAACATATGGGCCGTTGCCGGGTTGCGCTCAGCATCGTCATTGTGAATCTGCTGCGCCATGCCGGAAATCTTCTGCAATGCGGAGGCAAGCCACAGCGGATTGCCGCAGATTTCCGCCCCGCGTCGGTCAGCCGAATATTCCCGGGTGCGGCTGATGGCCATCTGCACCAGCATCGCAGCCAGCGGCGCCACGATCATCGCGACCAGCACGCCGATGAAACCAAGTGGATTATTGTTGTTTTCGCGATTGCCACCGAACAGGAACGCGAAGTTGCCCAGCATGGAGATCGCACCAGCCAATGTTGCGGTGATCGTCATTGTCAGCGTATCCCGGTTCTGCACATGCGCAAGCTCATGCGCCATCACACCGGCCACTTCCTCAGGTGTCAGACGCTCCAGCAGACCCGTGGAGGCGGCGACGGCGGCATTCTGCGGGTTTCTTCCCGTCGCAAAGGCATTGGGCTGCGGGCTGTCGTAAATATAGACCTTAGGCATCGGCAGACCGGCATTATGCGAGAGATCGCGGATCATGTGAAAAAACTCGGGCGCATTGGCCTCATCGATCTCCCTCGCGCGATAGGCTGAGAGGACCATCTTGTCCGAATTCCAGTAGGAGAAGAGGTTCATACCGGCAGCGATGAGGAAAGCAATCATCATGCCGCCCCTGCCGCCAATCAGAAAACCGACACCCATGAACAATGCCGTCATGAAGGCCAGAAGCATTGCCGTGCGCATCATGTTCATCTGTCAAACTCTCCTTGTAATTTATCAGGGAATATTCCGGGGTTTATAAAGCCCGTTTGATTATATAATCTGGTAAACGGCAAACATATTTCAATATCCCGTCATAGGGAGGATTCTCATGCAGGATGCGGATAATGACAACGGCGCGGAGATGGCCAGGCGGCTTTCGCCTGCTGCGGAACGTGCGTTGAAGGAAGCGGAAGAACGCCGCAAACAGCAGGCGGATCTCCAATTACCGCCGGAAACCGGTGGCCGCGGCGGCGCAGAACCCGTTCGTTTCGGGGACTACGAAATAAAAGGCCGGGCTATCGACTTTTGAACACCGTAATGAAAAATACCCGCTAAAAGCGGGTATTTTTCAATAAAAACAAGCACTTGCTTATTTCTGTTCCAACAGCCGGCAGATCGCTTCCAATTGCTCCAGTGTACGGTAGCTGATGCGGATTTGCCCGGAGCCGCCCTTGTGGCTGATCTTCACATCCAGGCCGAGAGCGTCTGACAGGCTGCGTTCCAGAGCAACCGTATCGGAATCCTTTTCGGCAGCCGGACGCTTCTCGGCAACGTCACCCTGCGACTTGATATCGTTTTGCGCCAAACGCTCGGCATCACGCACCGAGAGGCCCTTGGAGACGATGGTCTTTGCCAGAGTGGCCGGATCGGACGTCGATACAAGTGCTCGCGCGTGACCGGCGGAAAGCGAACCATCGGCCAGCATATCCCGAACCGGATCAGGAAGCTTCAGAAGCCTGAGGCTGTTTGCAACATGGCTTCGGCTTTTGCCGATAATTTCGCCCAGATCGTTCTGGGTGTAACCGTGCTCGGCGATCAGCTGTTCGTAACCCATCGCCTCTTCCAGCGGATTGAGGTCAGAACGCTGCACGTTTTCGACAATCGCCAGCTCCAGCGCCGTACGGTCGTCGACATCACGAACGATTACAGGGACATCGGTAAAACCAGCCAGCTGCGCCGCGCGCCAACGCCTTTCACCAGCGATAATCTCGTAACGGTTGACGCCAACTGTCCGCACCACCACAGGCTGAACAATTCCGTGCTGACGAATGGATGCAGCGAGATCCTGCAGCTCATTCTCATCAAAATGACGGCGCGGGTTTCTCTGGCTGCGAGCGATGAACTCGATCGGAATGGTACGATCAGCGTTGACGGCACGCTGTGGTTCGCCCACCGGCACCGGCTGGTCCATTTCACCGATCAGCGCCGCAAGACCGCGTCCGAGACGACGCTTGGAAAGATCATCACTCATAAGATATTACTCCATACAGTCCGGCAGACGTCACGCGGCCTTGCGCAGACGTTCTCTCTGGATCACTTCAGACGCCAGTTGCAGATAGGCCTGGCTACCCGCACATTTCAGGTCGTAAAGAATGGCAGGCTTACCATAAGACGGCGCCTCGGAAACACGCACATTCCGCGGAATGAGAGTGTGGTAAACCTTCTCACCCAGATGCGCACGCACATCGGTCACGACCTGTTGCGCAAGATTATTGCGCGCATCGAACATCGTTAGAACGATGCCCTGAATATCGAGCTGCGGGTTGACCGAGCCACGTATCTGGCTGACGGTATCCAGCAACTGGCTGAGACCTTCCAGCGCGAAGAACTCGCATTGCAGCGGCACCAGCACAGAATGTGCGGCCGTCATGGCATTCATGGTCAAAAGATTAAACGAAGGCGGGCAGTCTACGAGGATATAGGAATAGCCTCGCGCTTCCTGCGTCTCCATGGCGGCACGCAGAAGAAAGACACGATTGGCGACATTGGCGACCTGCATCTCGAAGCCAAGCAGATCCATCGTGGAAGGAACGATATCGAGGCTTGGAACCGCTGTCGGGACCGCAACTTCGGCAATGGTGTTATCACCTACCAGAAGATCGTAGGACGAGAGCTTACGCTCTTTACGGTCAATTCCAAGTCCTGTGCTCGCATTGCCCTGCGGATCAAGATCGATGATCAGCACGCGCTCGCCAATTGCCGCCAACGCGGTAGCCAGATTGATGGCCGTCGTCGTTTTACCCACGCCGCCCTTCTGGTTTGCAACTGCGATTATCCGGTTTTTTTCAAAGCTCATGCCGCACCTGGTCAGTTCGTCAGTGCCTCAAAATGAGGTTTCTGATTTCAAGAACAACAGAATCCGCCTCAATGGCACTCTGATGTTTTATCAGATCAAACTGCCAGCGGCCATGTGCTTTCTGCACTTCGGAATCATAATCCCGGCCTTTATTAAAATAGGCCTTGAGATTTGGATTATTCCGCGCCCAAGGGTGAATATAGTCGAAAAGCAGATCCAGCTCAGCCAGCGCTCTTGCGGAAACGGCATCGCAGTTTTTAACGGATTCGGGCGCTTTTTCAATTCTGACCGGATGAACAGAGCCTCTCGCGCCGGTTTCCTTTAGCGCGATTCGCAGAAATGCAGCTTTCTTATTGTTGCTTTCAACGAGATCGACCCAGCCTTCGCCAAGCTCCGCAAGAAAAATAGCGGTGATGACGCCGGGAAATCCGCCGCCGCTACCCAGATCTATCCATTTCTGAGGGGCAGGGGAGAGCTGGAAAATCTGCGCACTGTCAGCGACGTGCCTGCTCCAAAGCTCAGTAAGAGTCGAAGGCGCCACCAGATTTGTGGTTTTATTCCACTTCTTGAAAAGCTCGACAAAATGCTCGAGCCTCTCTTGTGTTTCACGTGAAACACTCTGGCCGTTTATCTTCATAATCCGACTCGCTATTGGTGCATGCGCAGTTTTTCGTTTCGCGTTGCGGAGCTCTTCCGCAAAAGTGCGAGCAGCAGCGATATCGCAGCAGGTGTCATACCGTCAACACGGGCAGCCTGCGCAATGTTCTCTGGGCGCGCCTTTTCCAGCTTTTGTTTCAGCTCATTGGATAGACCGGACAAAGTCTGAAAATCGAAGTCATCGGGAATCTTCCTGTCCTCGTCGCGCTTGATATCGACAATATCCGCACTCTGGCGTTGCATGTAGACGGCGTAACTTGCCTCAATCTGCAATACCTCAGCAACCTTGCTGTCGATAGATCGCAGCTCCGGCCAATGTTCGGTCAGCGCTTCAAGGGTCATATCAGGATAGGCAAGCAGCTCATAGACGGAGCGACGTTGGCCGTCCTGATTGAGCTTCAATCCTTGCTTGGCTGCCTGCGACGGGCTGATGGACATGCTCCTCATCAACTCCCGTCCCTGATGAAGATCGGAAAGGAAATTCGCGAAGCGCTCCTGCCGTTCACGGCCTATGATTCCGGCAACTTGACCAATGGGCGTCAATCGCAGGTCGGCATTGTCGACACGAAGCGAAAGGCGATATTCTGCTCTCGATGTGAACATGCGATAGGGCTCGCTAACACCTTTCGAGGTGAGGTCATCAATCATGACGCCGATATAGGATTCCGTGCGGCTAAAATGGATGGCATCCGCGCCACCGGCATAAAGCGAGGCGTTCAGCCCGGCAACGAGACCCTGCGCGGCGGCTTCTTCATAACCTGTCGTTCCATTTATCTGCCCTGCAAGAAACAGCCCTGGAATTTTGCGGCATTCCAGAGACGGCTTAAGCTCCCGCGGATCGACATAATCATATTCGATTGCATAGCCAGGCTGCAGAATAGTCACGTTTTCAAGGCCGGGTATGGTGCGGATAAATTGTTCCTGGACAGAAGCTGGGAGAGACGTCGAAATCCCGTTCGGATAAATGGTGTGATCATCCAGGCCTTCCGGCTCCAGAAAGATCTGGTGGCCGTCGCGTTCACCGAAGCGGGTAATCTTATCCTCAATCGACGGGCAATAGCGCGGACCGACGCCTTCAATTTGCCCTGAATACATCGCCGAGAGATGAATATTGTCCTGAATGATCTTATGCCCGGCAGGCGTCGTACGCGTCACGCCACACTCGATCTGCGGATTGACGATGCGGTCCGTCATAAAGGAAAACGGGACCGGATCCTCATCGGCAGCCTGGCGATCTACCGCGTTCCAATCGACTGTGCGCCCATCAAGGCGCGCGGGCGTACCGGTCTTCAGCCGACCCATGGCAAGACCGAGACGGGAAAGCGTTTTGGAGAGCCCAAGAGACGGCTTTTCGCCGACGCGGCCGGCGGGAATCTTTTCGGAGCCGATATGAATAAGTCCGCGTAGAAAAGTGCCGCTAGTCAGAACAACGGCGCCACAGAGAATCCGGCTACCATTTGCCATGATAACGGCAGAAACCCGGTCACCGGCCATTTCGATATCGAAAGCATCCCCTTCAATAATCGTGAGCATGTCTATGGCATCGATTTCGCGCTGCATCGCCTCTCGGTAAAGACGCCGATCGGCCTGGGTGCGAGGCCCGCGCACGGCTGGGCCCTTTTTGCGATTGAGCATACGGAACTGAATTCCCGCAGCATCAGCCACCCGACCCATCAAGCCGTCCAGTGCGTCGATTTCACGAACAAGATGGCCCTTACCAAGACCACCGATCGCCGGGTTGCAGGACATCACACCAATCGTTTCGCGCTTATGGGTAACCAGCGCGGTTTTCGCACCATGTCGTGCAGCCGCGGCTGCTGCCTCACTGCCCGCGTGACCGCCACCAATAACAATGACATCGAATGAGTGGTGCATATTCCTGCGCCTTATTTTAACCATCAGCACTGCCGCGTGGGCCGCCAATGTTTCACGTGAATCATTTTCCTATGCAGAATTCCGAGAAGATCACGCCGAGCAAATCTTCCACATCCACGCGGCCCGTAATGCGTCCGAGCGAGGTCGCCGCAAGCCGCAAATATTCTGACCTGATCGCAAGGTCCATGGCTTCGGAATGGAGCGCATCACTAACATAATTCAGCGTGTCTTCAAGACGTTTTTTGTGACGCGCGCGCGCCGGAACCAAAGTCTGCGCAGCGCCGACCCGCCTTTCGATCTCCCGTTTGATCGACGAACGCAACTCGGCCAAGCCAACACCCTCCTTGGCCGAGATGGAGAGATCATAATCCGAGCCTGCATTAGAGTGGGAAACCGCCGTTTTAGTTCGGACCCGTAACCGTCTTTGATTCTCAACCGACGCGGAAAATTGTTTCGGAATCGAATCATTATCCTGCAACACCAATACGAGATCGGCAGTTTCCGCCGTCAGAACGGCGCGCCTGACACCCTCCTGTTCGACCACATCCTGAGTATCCCTGATACCGGCTGTATCGAATATCCGAACCAGATAACCATCCAGATTGATATCCACACTCAGCACGTCTCTGGTCGTGCCGGCGATATCCGTCACAATGGCGACGTCGCGACCGCTCAGAGCGTTAAGGAGAGTGGATTTACCCGCATTAGGCTCTCCAACCAACGCCACCTTGAAGCCGTCACGAATGATTTCACTGCTTCCACCGCTCCGCAGATGACCGGCAATCTCATCTCGCAGCTGCGACACGGAATCCCAGACCTGGGACGCAACAGAATCCGGAACGTCCTCTTCATCGGCAAAGTCGAGTTCCGCCTCGATCATGGCGCGGGCACGGGTCAACCGATTTGCCCAGCCATCATAGAGCGCCGAGAGTTTGCCTGAGCTTTGCTCGACAGCCAACCGCCTCTGCATTTCGGTTTCCGCCTGCAACAGGTCGGCAAGTCCTTCAACTTCGAGAAGGTCCATCTTGCCGTTCTCAAATGCACGACGGGAGAATTCGCCGGCATCTGCGGGCCTGAGCCCCGGAAGATTGTCGAGTTCCGTGAAAATCGCGGCCATGACAGCCCGACTGCCGTGACTGTGAATCTCCACGCAATCCTCGCCCGTGAATGAATTGGGGGCCAGGAAAATGACCGTCAGCGCTTGGTCGATAATCTCATTGTTTCGATCCCGAATCGAACCCAACGCGACTTGCCGAGGGGCGGGAAGCTCGCGGCCGGTCAACTTCAACAGAGCCTCAAAGGCTAAGGGACCGCTGATCCTGATGATGGCAACACCGGCCGGCAGGGCTCCGCTTGAAAGCGCATAGATCGTATCGGTGGAAGCTGGCATCACGTACCTCGTCTAAAACAGTCAAGCCGCATTCGAATAAACGAATGCGGCTTTAAATCTTGGTCGAAGAATCCGGCTAAACTCCGGATCAGGTATTCATGGACTCGAAGAAGTCCGAGTTCGTCTTGGTCTGCTTCAGCTTGTCGATCAGGAACTCGATGGCGTCCATCGTTCCCATCGGCGCCAGAATTCGACGAAGCACGAAAATCTTCTGCAGATCCTGACGCGGTACCAGCAGGTCTTCCTTACGCGTGCCGGATTTCAGGATGTCCAGAGCCGGGAAGATGCGCTTGTCGGCGACCTTGCGATCGAGCACGATTTCCGAGTTACCCGTACCCTTAAATTCTTCGAAGATCACTTCGTCCATACGGCTGCCCGTATCGATCAATGCAGTCGCGATAATCGTCAGCGAACCGCCTTCCTCGATGTTACGAGCGGCACCAAAGAAGCGCTTTGGCCTCTGCAGAGCGTTAGCGTCCACACCACCGGTCAGGACCTTGCCGGAAGAGGGAACGACAGTGTTATAGGCGCGGCCGAGGCGGGTGATGGAATCGAGCAGGATGACGACGTCGCGGCCATGTTCCACAAGGCGCTTCGCCTTTTCAATGACCATTTCGGCGACCTGGACGTGGCGCACAGCCGGTTCGTCGAAGGTGGAGGAGACGACCTCACCCTTCACCGAACGCTGCATGTCGGTCACTTCTTCCGGGCGTTCGTCGATCAGGAGAACGATCAGATAACATTCCGGATGGTTCGCCGTGATCGAATGGGCGATGTTCTGCAGCAGGACCGTTTTACCGGTGCGCGGCGGCGCGACGATCAATCCGCGCTGGCCCTTGCCGAGCGGCGCGACGAGATCGATCACCCGCGAAGAGAGATCCTTCGATGTCGGAACATCGAGTTCCATCTTGAACCGCTCGTTTGGATAGAGCGGCGTCAGGTTATCGAAGTGAACCTTGTGACGAATCTTTTCAGGATCGTCGAAATTGATCGTGTTGACCTTTAGAAGCGCGAAGTAACGTTCGCCTTCCTTGGGACCACGGATAGGGCCTTCAACGGTATCCCCTGTCTTCAGCGAGAAGCGGCGGATTTGCGAGGGCGAAATATAGATGTCGTCCGGACCCGGCAGATAGTTCGCGTTTGCAGACCGCAGGAAACCAAAACCATCCTGCAGGACTTCAACGACGCCTTCGCCGATAATTTCAATGTCCTGGCTCGCGAGAACCTTGAGGATTGCGAACATAAGCTCCTGCTTGCGCATGGTGCTCGCATTTTCAACTTCCAGGGATTCAGCAAAAGTCAGCAAGTCGGTAGGCGATTTGCTCTTAAGTTCCTGAAGCTTCATTTCAGCCATGAAGGAAAGACCGTTTGATAATGTAATTTGGGGGAGGGCGTGTTCGCGAATCAGATGCTGAGGGAGATACCGCAGATGACTGAAAAATTCACATGCCACGAAGATGAGTGAGGGGAAAATAGCGACTGAACACGGCCGCCGCAAGAGGAAAGCACGAATTCCGCGAAATTTATCGTGAGAACCTCTTAACCGAAGGGTTTCACAACCACAAGTACGACTATGAGGATCATCAGCACCGTCGGAACTTCGTTCATCAACCGCCAGTGACGGGCAGGTCTGGTATTTTCATCCCGTGCGAAACGTTTGGCGCTGCGGGTGAAATAGACATGGGTGATGGTCAAAATCACCACCAGCGCGATTTTTGCATGCAGCCAGCCGCCGGAGAAACCGTAAACCGACCAGGCGAGATAAAGCCCCAATACCCAGCTTATCATCATCGCCGGGTTCATGATGACCTTGATCAGCCGCTGTTCCATCACCTTGAAGGTCTCGGACTGCTGTGAGCCAACAGGCGCATCGGTGTGATAGATGAACAGCCGCGGCAGGTAAAAAATCGCCGCCATCCAGGAGATCACCGCGATGATGTGAAGCGCCTTGATCCAGAGATAGAGATCGGCGGGATCGGCATAAAACAGCAGGGTGACAAATGCCGCAAAGACGCCAAGTGCTACGCCCGCCCGAAGGGCGGCTCTGTTTCCGGAACGGGCAGAGGTCTGTTTCTCGTCGCTCATGCCCCGGCTCCATAAGCGCGTACCCGCTGTACCAGCCTTGCGACGTTTTCCGGATCGGCCTGCGGGGTAATGCCATGGCCGAGATTGAAGATCAGCGGACCCTGTCCGAGCGCCTGTAGCACGGCATCGATGCCATCCTGCAACGCCCTGCCACCGGCCACCATCAGCATCGGGTCCAGATTGCCCTGCACAGAGCCTTCCTTTTGCAGATCGCGAGCGAAGCTGAGAGGTACAGACCAGTCGAGCCCGATGGCGTCTGCACCTGTCTTGCGGCGATAATCCTTCAAAAGATAACCGGCCCCCTTGGCGAAAGCGATGATCTTTGCGGATGGACGACGAGCGCGTACCGAAGCGATAATCCGTGCAACGGGCTTTACTGCATATTCCTCGAATTCCTTCTCGCCGAGAACGCCGGCCCAGGAATCGAAAATCTGAACCGCGTCGGCGCCGGCATCGATCTGCGCCACCAGATAATCAGCGGAGATATCCGCAAGGAAAGCGAGAAGTTTTTCCATCGCGACCGGCTCCTGGTAGCCGAATAGCCGCGCCGGTGCCTGATCAGGTGTGCCGTGGCCGGCAATCATATAGGTGGCAACCGTCCAGGGCGCGCCGCAGAATCCGAGAAGCGTCGTCTCATCCGGCAAGGCTGTGCGCAAGCGGGAAACGGTTTCGAAAACAGGCGAAAGATGTTTTAGGACATTCGCTGAATCTAGCTTTTCGATACCGCTCACATCGATCGGGTCCATGGCCGGACCCTTTCCTTCGCTGAAAGAGACGTTGCGATGAAGCGCGTCCGGTATCACCAGAATATCGGAAAACAGAATGGCTGCATCGAGCCCGAACCGGCGAATGGGCTGAAGGGTCACTTCAGTTGCCAGCTCGGGATTATAACAGAGCTCGAGGAAACTGCCGGCGATCTTTCGCGTTTCCCTGTACTCGGGGAGGTAACGCCCTGCCTGCCGCATCAGCCATATGGGCGGAGGTGTGACCGTTTGCCCGTTCAACACCTTTATAACCTTACGCTCGCTCATGCCACCCAACTTCTAAAAAATAAAATCAAAGAGATTTAAAAGATTTTCTATTTCTTAGAGTCGGTGAGTAGCAAGGATTAAAATCTTTCCAGTCGAAATGCCGCAGCCGGGCCTTTTCATCATTCTGCGAGCACAAGGAAATCGTTCTTTCGCAGAATAATGGAGAAATCGAAGATTCAATAAATTATTTCAATAATTTAGAATTTTAGTACCGAAGGCGTTGTCTGTGGATCGCTTGTGGAGAGATTTGAACAAGTTCCAGATTTTCAGACTATTCACAGGCACGCCGAACAACAAAGAAGCCACTTGCGAATTGTGGAAAAAAACCACTTTATCCACGGCGCGGCGCAGCCCGCAGGACAATCCGGAAGTTTGTCCCGGTTTATCAACAGCGGGAGAAAAACAGCGTGGAGAACAAAAAAAGCTTCTTCCATTTGCATCTGATTTCGGACTCAACGGGCGAGACTCTGATGTCGGCCGGCCGCGCGGTTTCTGCGCAGTTCCACGCCTCCATGCCGGTGGAACATGTTTATCCGATGATCAGGAACCAGAAGCAGCTTGCCCAGGTGGTGGACCTTATCGACAAGGAACCGGGCATCGTCCTTTATACCATCGTTGACCAGCAGCTGGCCGAGTTTCTGGATCTACGCTGCCACGCGATCGGGGTGCCCTGCGTCAACGTTCTGGAACCGATCATCGGTATTTTCCAGACCTATCTCGGCGCGCCCTCCAGACGGCGGGTCGGGGCGCAGCATGTCTTGAATGCGGATTATTTCGCGCGGATCGAGGCGCTTAATTTCGCCATGGACCATGATGACGGGCAGATGCCGGAAACCTATGATGAGGCCGATATCGTCATTATCGGGATCAGCCGTACGTCGAAAACGCCAACCAGCATCTATCTCGCCAACAGGGGAATAAAGACCGCCAACATTCCGGTCGTTCCCAACGTGCCTCTGCCCGAAAGCCTCTATGTGGCCACAAGGCCACTGATCGTCGGTCTCGTCGCGACATCGGACCGCATATCGCAGGTGCGTGAAAACCGGGAGCTTGGCGTTACCGGGGGATTTGACAGCGGGCGGTACACGGACCGCGCCACCATCATGGAGGAGCTGAAATATGCGCGGGCGCTCTGCGCGCGCAACAATTGGCCACTGATTGACGTCACGCGACGGTCCATTGAGGAAACGGCGGCAGCCATTCTTGCCCTTCGCCCGAGGACACGATAATCCGGATCGCACCATTCGGAGCAGACAGTCGATGAAACAAGAATTGATCCTCGCCTCGTCCAGCGCATCCCGCCAGATGTTGATGCGTAATGCGGGCCTGACATTTTCGGCAATCCCGGCGGATATAAACGAGCGTGCGCTCGATGAAGAGCTGGAGAGAAACGGCGCCCGCCCGGAAGAGGTTGCGCTTGAACTTGCCAGAGCCAAGGCCCTCGCAGTCAGCGCGCTCCATCCTGAAGCGCTCGTTCTTGGATGCGACCAGACAATGGCGCTCGGCACCCGCGTCTATCACAAACCGAAGACGATGGCGGAAGCCGAGGCGCACCTGCTTTCATTGTCCGGCAAGGTTCATCGCCTGAACAGCGCTGCCGTGCTCGTTCGCGGAGAAGAAGTAATATGGCAGACTGTTTCCAGTGCCGAGCTTTCCGTGCGGAAACTGAGCGTCGAATTTATCTCGCGTCACCTGCAACGGGTGGGAGAAAAAGCTCTGAGTAGCGTTGGCGCCTATCAGCTCGAGGGCGAGGGAATCCAGCTATTCACTTCGATCGAAGGCGATTATTTCACCATTCTCGGCCTGCCGCTTCTGCCTCTTTTATCGAAACTGCGCGACATGGATGTCATCGATGGCTGATTCACGTGAAACATTAACCATAAATGCCTTCGTTGCCGGTTACCCGATCAAGCATTCCAGGTCGCCTATCATCCACTCCTATTGGCTGAAGAAATTCGGCATTTCCGGCTCCTATAAGGCCGTGGAGGTCACGCCGGACGACTTCCCGAACTTCATTGCGACAATAAGGGCGCAGGGGCTTGGATCCGCCGTCGGCGGAAATGTCACCATCCCGCACAAGGAAGCCGCCTACAGGCTCGCCGATAGCCCTGACGAGGTGGCTGAAGAACTGGGTGCGGCCAACACCATCTGGATGGAAGAGGGTAGGCTTCACGCCACCAACACGGATGGTTATGGTTTTGTCTCCAATCTCGATGAGCGACACCCGGGCTGGGATAAAGCCGATCGGGCGGTGGTGTTTGGCGCCGGTGGCGCAAGCCGGGCAGTGGTTCAGTCCTTGCGGGACCGCGGTATTGGCGAAATCCACATTTTGAACCGCACTGAAGAACGTGCCCAGGAACTGGCCGACCGTTTTGGCGCCCGTGTTTTTTCCCATCCGCAGGGCGCGCTTCATGAGGTCATGCAAGGTGCCGGTCTTTTCGTGAACACCACATCGCTCGGCATGGACGGGACCGAAGCGCCCGAACTCGACTTCTCGCCGCTGGCAGAAAATGCCGTCGTGACGGATATCGTCTATGTGCCCTTGATAACGCCCATCCTGCAGATGGCGCAGGCACAGGGCATTGCGACCGTGGATGGGCTTGGCATGCTCCTCCATCAGGCGAAACCCGGTTTCAAGAAGTGGTTCGGTCAAATGCCGGAGGTCGACGAAACCCTTCGTTCCATCATCATCGCGGATATGGAAAAACATTGATGATTGTCATCGGTCTTACCGGCTCGATCGGAATGGGAAAAACAACGACGGCAAAGCTGTTTGCTGAAGAAGGCGTCCCGGTTCTCGATTCCGATGAGGTCGTGCACGCGCTTTATCGGGCAGAAGCTGTTGGCTTGATCGAAACCGCTTTCCCCGGCACGACCGCTTCCGGTGCGGTGGATCGCCAGAAGCTCGGCGAAGTTCTGCGGGAGAATCCGGCTAATTTTGGAAAGCTCGAAGCGATTGTTCACCCGCTTGTCCGGCAGAAACAGGAGGACTTTCTCGCAAAGGCTAGGGAAGAAGCTCGGCAATTCGCCCTTCTCGATATTCCGCTGCTGTTTGAAACCGGAGCTGAAGAGAGGGTCGATAAAATAGTGGTCGTCAGCTGCGCCCCTGACATACAGCGCCAGCGCGTTTTATCCCGGCCGGGCATGACGGAAGAGAAGTTTGAAATGATCCTAGCCCGGCAGATGCCAGATGCTGAAAAGCGCCAACGCGCCGATTTCGTCATCGATACCGGAAATGGTGTCGAAGCGGCGCGGGATCAGGTAAGAGGAATCTTGCAAAGATTGGCCGCCGGTTCAGGCCACGGAGAAAACAATGCGTGAGATCATTTTCGATACGGAAACCACGGGCCTTGAATCGAAACTGGACCGTGTTATCGAAATCGGCGGGATTGAGCTGATCAACCATTTTCCAACCGGAAAAACACTGCATCTCTATATCAGCCCGGAAGACCGCAAGGTTCACCCCGATGCGCTTGCGGTTCACGGCATTACCGACGACTTCCTGAAAGACAAACCGAAATTCGCCGATGTCGTCGACGAGATCCGTGATTTCTTCGAGGGCGCGCGCTGGGTGGCGCATAATGCGACCTTCGATATGGGCTTCATCAATGCGGAATTCGCCCGTCTTGGAATTGAACCTGTCGCACCCGATCTGGTGACGGATACGCTTTCGCTCGCCCGCCGCAAGCACCCGATGGGACCGAATTCTCTCGATGCGCTTTGCCGGCGTTACGGCATCGACAATTCCCACCGCACCAAGCACGGCGCGCTTCTCGACTCCGAACTTCTAGCCGAAGTCTACATCGAGATGATCGGCGGGCGCCAGACGGCGCTCGGTTTCGGTTCCTCCGCCAAGCAGGAAACCATCGTCATCGAGGATGACGTACCGCTTGAGCCACTGCAACGGCCAAGCCCCTTGCCCTCGAGACTGGACGCGGAGACGCTCGCGGCTCATGGCAAACTTGTTCTCGGCATGGGCGACAAGGCGATCTGGAACCGGTACCAGAATTGACGCGCCTGCCGAGACGTTGAAATGGCAAATGTGGTCAAAGAAAAACCCGGGCAAAGAACCCGGGTTTTGTTTTGTCAGAAATTCTGAAACGCGATATGCGCTGCTCAGTTCGGTACGGCCTGAACCTTGGCTCTCGCCTGTTCTTCGGCAACGCGCTGAGCGAACATCTGCGCAAAATCGATCGGGTCGATCATCAGCGGCGGGAAGCCGCCGTTGCGGGTAACGTCCGCGATGATCTGGCGTGCGAAGGGAAACAGAAGGCGCGGGCATTCGATGAACAGCACCGGCAGCATATGTTCCTGCGGGAAACCGGCAATGCGGAACACGCCGCCATAAACCAGCTCGGCCGCAAACAGAACCTTGTCGCCATCCTTGGCTTCCGCATTCAGCGCCAGAACAACGTCAAAATCCGAACCGGAGATCGGGTTTGCATTGACATTGACGTTGATGTTGATCGACGGCGCATTTTCACGTGCCTGGAGCGAACGAGGAGCGCCCGGATTTTCGAAGGAAAGATCCTTGATGTACTGGGTAAGAATGTTGAGGGAAGGACTTACTGCGTCCTGTGCACCATTTTCAGCGGTCATTACGTTTCCTCGCGGCGTGAATTCGTGGAAGGCGGTCTATCATTTCGACCCGAGCCTTACAACCCTTCGTGAGCCGGCCCTGGGTCTGTTCCAACGCGCCTTCAGGGTTTGGGCAGGTCGCGATCATCCGGCTTGCGGGACCAGGGAGAATCCTTCGGTCCTTCGCGGTGAAACTCTTCCTCGTCGAGGTCTACGACCTTGGAATTCCCGCTTTTTCCTTGATCATTGCGGAACCCGGAAAAATCACCGGGCTGCGGACCGGACTGGCTGCCAGACTGGCGAAACGAGCCCGCAACAACGACGCGTGGTCCGAAGGCTTTCCAGAAAAAGCGCCGAACCGTTTTCGACAACAGCAGAAGGCCGAGGATGTCGGTAATGAAACCGGGAATGAAAAGCAGGATTCCGGCGACAACCCGCATGGCGCCATTGACCAGCTCATCCGCCGGTTGGGCACCCGTGCGTCCGGCTGCCTGAAGGTTTCTCACCATGCCGATGCCGCCAAGGCGCAGGATCAGGAGCCCGAGAAACGACGTGAACAGGACGAGCGCCAATGTCAGCCACAAACCGATCGCTTTGCCGACAATGATGAAGCCGGCAATTTCGAGGATGGGCATCATCAGGATGACGATGGGGAGAAAGGAAAAACGCATCTTCTAGCCTTGCGTGTGCATCTCTGGCAGATTGCCGGTTCGCGAGAACACCGATGATTGAATCTGCACATTTGAATGATGGTAAGATGCAGACTATATGATGGTGTGGTTTTCGATTTTAAATGGCGGTTTTGGTAAAAGATGGGCTTTAGCGACTTTATCACATTGTTTTTTCTCGTTGCGGCGGTGCTGATCTTCTTTCAGCTGCGTAGCGTTCTCGGCCGCCGAACGGGCAATGAGAAGCCGCCATTCGATCCCTATAGCCCGCGCGACGTCGCGAAAGGTCCCGTCACGGACGATAACAAGGTCGTGACCCTGCCGAAGCGCGGCGAGGCGGAGGATGAAAACCGCTTTGCCGAGGCGGATGCGCTTGCGCCCGTGGACTCCGCATTAAATGCTTCCCTCAGGGACGTGATGACCAAGGACCCGACGTTCCGCCCGAAGGAATTCCTCAACGGCGCACGCATGGCCTATGAAATGATTGTCATGGGTTTTGCCGACGGCGACCGCAAGACACTCAAGAACCTTCTGTCGAAGGACGTTTTTGACGGCTTCGATGCGGCCATTTCCGAGCGGGAAAGTCGTGGTGAGGTTGTTAAGTCCACCTTCGTGGGTATCGAAAAGGCCGATATCACCCAGGCGGCCGTTCGAGACTCGGAAGTGCAGATCACGCTGAGGCTGGTCAGCCAGCTGATTTCTGCCACGTATGACAAGGACGGCAAGCTGGTGGATGGCGATCCGGACGCGGTTGCGGAAGTGGATGACATCTGGACCTTCTCGCGTGACATTCGTTCGCGCGATCCGAACTGGAAGCTGATCGCTACCGAATCCGAGCAATGAGCACGCCTTTTTCAATCGACGAAGTGTCTTTCCGCGATCTGCCAGGGTGGCGGGAGGACGATCCCAGCGAGCTTTTTGCAGCTATGGGAACGATCCTGTCGCATCTGAGGAATGCGAAACCCTACAGGACCGGCGCGCTCGGCGTCACCGCTGGGGAACTGGTTTCACTTCTGGAAGCCGCCGAAGGCTTGGAAGCGGATAGCCCCGAACAGGCGCGCCACTTTTTCGAAACCAATTGCGTAGCCTTCAAGATTTCTCCTGCTCAGGGAAAGAGCGGTTTTGTTACCGCCTTTTACGAACCGGAACTGGAAGTGTCTTCCACACCGGACGAGATCTGGCGTTATCCGATCTATCGCAGGCCGCCGGAACTGGTGGATATCGGCGACGATAATCGTCCCACCGGTTTCGATCCGACCTATGCTTTTGGCAAAGAAGGCGAAGACGGGATTTCCTATTTTCCCGACCGTCGCGCCATGGATGAAGGATATCTGGAGGGCAGGGGTCTTGAGATCGCCTGGGCGAAATCGAAGGTCGATCTGTTTTTCGTCCACGTTCAGGGTGCTGCCCGTCTCCTGTTTCGCAATGGTGAGGTGAAACGCATTACCTATGCGGCAAAAGCCGGGCATCCGTTTTCGCCAATCGGCCGCTTGCTTCTGGATCGCGGCGAACTCGATCCAAAAACCGTCTCGATGCAGACGATCCGAAAATGGCTCGCCGATCATCCCGACGACGTGGATGGCGTGCTCTGGCATAACCGCTCCTATATTTTTTTCCGGGAAGCGGATGTTGCCAAAGACGATATGGGACCGATTGCCGCCGCCAAGGTGCCGCTGATCGCTGGCCGGGCGCTTGCGGTCGATAGGCTCATTCACACATTCGGTTTGCCCTTTTTCATCCATGCGCCGTCATTGACCCATCTGGATGATGGAAAACCATTCGCCCGGCTGATGCTGGCGCTCGATACGGGGTCGGCCATCGTCGGCCCGGCGCGCGGCGATATTTTCACCGGCTCCGGTTTCGAAGCCGGCGAACTTGCCGGTACGGTGCGCAACGACGCCGATTTTTATATACTGTTGCCGCATGCTGCTGCGGAAAGGTATCGGCGATGAAGGGCAGTCGAAAGCTTGGCAAGGAAGAACGCATCCTGTGGGGTAAGGTCGCAAGGACAGCGCGGCCGATCCCAGGCAGGCTGGAGGATTTGCTGGCTTTCGACGATGTAGAGGAAACCCCGGCCGAGCCGGTGGTTCCGCAAACCGGCAAGGGTCTCTTTCCGCGCATGCTCGCAGAGCCGGCGGAGGTGCCGCCCGCTTCGCCGGACAAGAAACCCCGAATTCATCAGCCGCTGGAAAAACCGGTCAAGCGCAAGCTCACCCGCGGCAGGCTGCCGCTGGAAGGGCGGATCGATCTGCACGGCATGTTCCAGAGCGAGGCCCATGCGGTTCTGCTCGACTTTCTGCTGCGCGCGCATGAACGGGGTCTGAGGCATGTGCTCGTCATCACCGGCAAGGGGCGCTCGATAGGCAGCGACGGCGCGTTGAAAAGAGCGGTGCCCATGTGGTTCTCCAAACCGGAATATCGCCATTTGATTTCCTCCTACGAGGATGCATCTGCCAATCATGGCGGCGACGGCGCGCTCTATGTGCGGCTGGCACGCCGGAAGGGTGACAAATCATGACGCCCTTTGCCGAGGCGGTGCGACAGCTTCGCGAACGCAAGGGCGTGACGCAGAAGGAAATGGCCGCCGCCATCGGCGTGTCGCCGGCCTATCTCTCGGCGCTGGAGCACGGCAAGCGTGGCAAGCCGAGCTTTGATCTCCTTCAGCGCATTGCCGGATATTTCAATATTATCTGGGACGAGGCGGAGGAATTGTTCTTTCTCGCCGGCTCGTCCGACCCGAAAGTGGTGATCGACACCATCGGTCTGCCACCACAATATACGGCTTTCGCCAATCGTCTGGCGCGGGATATTCGCAAGCTGCCGCCGAGTATGATAGAGGAACTGTCAGCGGTGCTGCAAAAAAGCCGTTCTTGCGATTGAAACCCCTCTATCCCCTGCTTTATGCAGCATCCGGAAGCATGCGGCCTTTGGGATTGGGTGTAGAATTTCTATAGTCGCATGTCGGATTTGAGTGATTCGCTGGCTTCAGGCCTTCTCACTGAAAACTTGGCCAGGAAAACTTTGGAAAGAGTACTTATGACCGAAACATCGTCAAGCGAAGTCGGCGCGAACACGGAATACGGAGCCGATTCGATCAAGGTCCTCAAGGGTCTTGATGCTGTGCGCAAACGGCCCGGCATGTATATCGGCGATACCGATGACGGTTCCGGCCTGCATCACATGGTCTACGAAGTGGTCGACAACGCCATCGATGAAGCACTCGCGGGCCACGCCGATCTGGTGACGGTGACGCTGAATGCCGATGGATCGGTGACGGTGACGGATAACGGACGCGGTATTCCGACTGACATCCATTCTTCCGAAGGCGTTTCCGCAGCCGAAGTCATCATGACCCAGCTGCATGCGGGCGGAAAATTCGACCAGAACTCCTACAAGGTTTCCGGCGGTCTGCACGGTGTGGGCGTTTCGGTGGTGAATGCGCTTTCCGTCTGGCTGAAGCTCAGAATCCGCCGCAATGGCAAGCTGCACGAAATCGGCTTCACCCATGGTGTCGCCGATGCGCCGCTCTCCGTCATTGGTGAATATGAAGGTCGCTCCGGCACGGAAGTCACTTTCCTCGCGAGCCCGCAGACCTTCACCATGACGGACTATGATTACGGCACGCTGGAGCATCGCCTGCGCGAACTGGCATTCCTGAATTCCGGCGTGCGCATCCTGCTCACCGACAAGCGCCATTCCGATATCAAGCAGGAAGAGCTGCTGTACGACGGCGGGCTTGAAGCCTTCGTCCGTTATCTGGACCGCGCCAAGAAGCCGCTGGTGGACAAGCCGGTCGCCATCCGTGGCGAAAAGGACGGCATCACGGTCGAGGTCGCGCTGTGGTGGAACGACAGCTACCATGAAAACGTGCTCTGCTTTACCAACAACATTCCCCAGCGCGACGGCGGCACCCATATGGCCGGTTTCCGTGCAGCGCTCACACGCCAGGTAACATCCTATGCCGAAACATCGGGCATCCTGAAAAAGGAAAAGGTGAGCCTGCAGGGTGAGGACTGCCGTGAAGGTCTGACGGCCATTCTCTCCGTCAAGGTTCCCGATCCAAAGTTTTCGTCGCAGACGAAGGACAAGCTCGTTTCGTCCGAAGTGCGCCCGGTTGTGGAAAGCCTCGTCAACGAGGCTCTCTCCACCTGGCTGGAAGAACATCCTTCCGACGCAAGGATCCTTGTCGGCAAGGTCGTGGAAGCGGCCGTCGCCCGCGAAGCCGCCCGCAAGGCGCGCGAACTGACGCGTCGCAAGGGTGCGCTCGATATCGCCTCTCTGCCCGGCAAGCTTGCCGACTGCTCCGAGCGCGATCCGGCGAAATCCGAACTCTTCCTCGTCGAGGGTGACTCCGCCGGCGGTTCGGCCAAGCAGGGCCGCTCGCGTGAAACCCAGGCCATCCTGCCGCTGCGCGGTAAGATCCTCAATGTCGAGCGCGCGCGTTTCGACAAGATGTTGTCCAGCCAGGAAATCGGCACGCTGATCACTGCGCTCGGCACGTCGATCGGCAAGGACGAGTTCAACGCCGACAAGCTGCGTTACCACAAGATCATCATCATGACGGACGCCGACGTCGACGGCGCCCATATCCGTACCCTGCTTTTGACCTTCTTCTTCCGCCAGATGCCGGAACTGATCGAGCGCGGCCATCTCTATATCGCCCAGCCACCGCTTTATAAGGTGACGCGCGGAAAGTCCGTACAGTACCTCAAGGATGAGAAGGCGCTGGAAGACTATCTGATCTCCATGGGCCTTGAAGAAGCATCGCTGACGCTTGGCTCCGGGGAAGTGCGCGTTGGCGCCGATCTTCGCGAGGTCATTCTTGACGCGGTGCGCATGCGCTCGCTGATTGATGGCCTGCATTCCCGCTACAGCCGCTCGATCGTGGAACAGGCCGCCATTGCCGGCGCGCTCAACCCCGAGCTTTCGGCCAATGCGGCGCGTGCCGAGGAAACGGTTGCCGAAGTTGCCCGCCGCCTCGACATGATCGCGGAAGAAACCGAACGTGGCTGGACCGGCACGGTGCTTGATGACGGCGGCCTGCGCTTCGAGCGCATGGTGCGCGGCGTCAAGGAAGTTTCGACGCTGGATATGGGTCTCATCGGTTCAGCCGATGCCCGTCATATCGATCAGCTCGCAGCCCGCACGCGCGACATCTACGTGACGCCGCCGGTTCTGCAACGCAAGGACGGCACCATGGAGCTGCCAGGTCCGCGTGCGCTTCTGGATGCGATTTTCGCCGCCGGCCGCAAGGGTCTTTCCATGCAGCGTTACAAGGGCCTCGGCGAAATGAATGCCGAACAGCTTTGGGAAACGACGCTTGACGCCAATGTCCGTTCGCTTCTGCAGGTCAAGGTCAACGATGCGACCGATGCCGACGGCCTGTTTGCCCGCCTGATGGGCGACGAGGTGGAACCGCGCCGTGACTTCATCCAGGAAAACGCCTTGAGCGTTGCCAACCTCGACATTTAATTCTGTGGGGCGTCTCACGTAACGATTCACGTGAAACGAAACTTTAACAAAAGGCCCGGCGGTTGTTTTCCGCCGGGCCTTTTTGTTGATATTGACGCTCGGATATCAATCGGCCTTGCCGGTGAAACGCCCCTTGAAAGCGACGTCCGAAAGGGGAAGGCGCTTGCTCGGCACTTCCCGTTCCGCCAGATCATCGGGAAGGACGGTCTTGTCGGTCAATGTGCCGATGGCAACCGCCGCCTCCACTTTATAGCCTTCTGGAACATCAAGCTTTTCCACGATCTGGTCTTTCAATATGCCGGCCATGCCATGGGCGTGGTAACCGAGCAGATGGGCCTGCATGGCGAGCGAAAACCATGCCGCACCGGCATCGAAGGAATGGGTCGCTGAAGGTTTTTTCTCGCCTTCTCGCGAAATATTGTGGTCGCGGGAAATGACGAAGAGCAGCACGGAGGCATTTTTTGCCCAGCGCTGGTTCCCCTCCATCAGAAGTTCCACGAAGAGCGGCCAGTCCTCGCTATCCTTGTGTGCATAGACAAATCGCCATGGCTGATGATTGGATGCCGAGGGCGCCCAATGCGCCGCATCGAGAATGGTCAGCAGATGCTCTTGCGGCATGGCATTGCCATCGAAGGCGCGGGGAGACCAGCGATCGAGGAAAAGGGGATCGACGGGATATTCTGATTGCCGGGAATTACTGTTCGTCACGGGCCATGTCCTTTTGATTGCCGGGAGGGAAAAGGTATTTTTCGAAAGTCGGAGCAGTCAAGGGGTGACAAGTATGAATGCATCGTTCATATATGCATCACCTTGTCAGACAACTGGGAGAGAGTTCCATGAAATTGATGCGCGTTGGCCAACCCGGCCAGGAAAAGCCTGCGATCCTCGACGCGGAAGGAAAAGTCCGCGATCTGTCCGCCCATGTGAAAGATATCGGCGGCGATGCCATCTCTCCAGAGGGCCTCAAGAAGATTGCTGCCATCGATCTTGGCACTCTTCCGGTCCTCAACGAAGAGCGCATCGGCGCCTGCGTTGCCGGAACGGGGAAATTCATCTGCATCGGCCTCAACTTCTCCGACCATGCTGCTGAAACGGGTGCAACCGTACCGCCGGAACCGGTCATTTTCATGAAGGCGACCTCGGCGATCGTCGGTCCGAATGATGATGTTGTCATTCCGCGCGGCTCCGAAAAGACCGACTGGGAAGTCGAGCTTGGTGTCGTCATCGGCAAGACGGCAAAATATGTTTCGGAAGCCGATGCTCTCGACTACGTCGCCGGTTATTGCGTCTCGCACGACGTTTCCGAACGCGCCTTCCAGACGGAGCGCGCCGGGCAGTGGACCAAGGGCAAGTCCTGCGACACCTTCGGCCCGATCGGCCCCTGGCTCGTCACGAAGGACGAAATCACCGATCCGCAGAACCTCGGCATGTGGCTGAAGGTGAATGGCCAGACAATGCAGGACGGTTCCAGCAAGACCATGGTTTACGGCGTTGCCCATGTCGTTTCCTATCTCAGCCAGTTCATGTCGCTGCATCCCGGTGACGTCATCTCCACCGGCACGCCTCCCGGCGTCGGCATGGGCCAGAAGCCGCCGCGTTATCTCAAGACCGGTGATGTCGTGGAACTCGGCATTGAAGGCCTCGGTTCCCAGAAGCAGACCTTCGTCGCCGACATCTGATTATCGACAAGCGTTCAACTGAAATTGAGGCGCCGGCGGGAAACCACCGGCGCCTTCGATTTTGTGCAGTTGCGAAAAGCTGCTATGGTCAAAAAAAGAGCGTGATCCGCGAGGGAGGCGTAATCAGTGTTCTACCACCTTTATGAAATGAACCATGCGGCGATGGTGCCCCTGCGCGCGGGTGCCGATATGATGCGCCAGGCCTGCAGCAATCCATTGAACCCGCTTTCCAGCACCGCCTTCGGGCGAAGCCTCGATGCGGGCTTTGAGGTGTTCGAGCGTCTGACACGCCGTTACGTCAAGCCGGAGTTCGGCCTTGGCACCACGACCGTTGATGGCGAGACGGTTGCCGTCACCGAAGAAATCGTCTGGTCGCGTCCCTTCTGCAACCTCGTTCATTTCAAAAAAGAATTTGATACGACCCGCAAAGCGGATCCGAAGGTGCTGCTGGTTGCGCCGATGTCCGGCCACTACGCCACATTGCTGCGGGGAACGGTGGAGGCGCTGCTGCCATCGGCGGATATATACATCACTGACTGGATCGATGCCCGCATGGTGCCGGTGACAGAAGGCACCTTCGATCTCGACGATTACATCAGCTATGTCATCGATATGCTGCGTGAGATTGGACCGGGTGCGCATGTGGTTGCCGTCTGTCAACCCTCGGTGCCGGTGCTCGCGGCCGTTTCCCTGATGGAAGCCGATGGGGATGGTTTCGCACCGGCATCCATGACGCTGATGGGGGGCCGATCGATACGCGCATCAATCCCACAGCCGTCAACGGCCTGGCCAAGGCCAAGCCCATCGAGTGGTTCCGCGATAACGTCGTCATGCAGGTACCGTGGCCGCAGCCTGCTTTCGGCAGGTCCGTTTATCCCGGCTTCCTGCAATTGTCCGGTTTCATGTCCATGAACCTCGACAAGCACATGACGGCGCATAAGGATTTCTACCTCAACCTCGTCAAGAACGATGGCGATTCCGCCGAGAAGCATCGCGATTTTTACGATGAATATCTGGCCGTCATGGATTTGACGGCGGAATTCTATCTGCAGACTGTCGAAACCGTTTTTATCGACCATGCGCTGCCGAAGGGAAACATGCAGCACAGGGGCAGGGCGGTTGATCCCGCTGCCATTCGAAATGTCGCCTTGTTTACCGTGGAAGGTGAGAATGACGATATCTCCGGTGTCGGCCAGACCAAGGCGGCCCATGATCTGTGCCGGAACATCCCGGATGAAAAGCGCGCCCATTATATGCAGCCCGATGTCGGCCATTACGGCGTTTTCAACGGGTCGCGGTTCCGCAAGGAAATCGTGCCGCGTATGGTGGAATTCATCGGCAAACACCAGACTGTCTAGCGCTGGAAGACAGGCGATGCCGCGCATTTGCGTGGCCAAGCCAGTGTCGAATCGGCTATGAACCATTCATGTTTTCGCTCCTCAGAAAATCCGTGAAGTCGCCGGCGCCAAAAAAGACCGCACCGAGCCAGCGCACCGTCGAGGTGGCCGGGCGTCACGTCCCCATCACGGTGAGGGAAAACCCGCGGGCCACGCGCATTACCTTGCGCATCGAACCCGGCGGTCGGGCACTGAAGCTGACGATCCCGCAGGGCCTGCACCACCGCCAGGTTGATGATTTCCTTGAAAGGCATCAGGGCTGGCTGGAAGGCAAGCTTTTGAAAATCGGCCCTGACGACGGTTTGGGTCATGGCGCGACCATCGATATTCGCGGCATATCCCACCGCATAGACCACACCGGCAGCCTGCGGGGCCTGACCCATATATCCCAGGACGCTGACGGCACGGCGGTTCTGAAAGTCAGCGGCGCGCCCGAGCATCTGCGCAGACGGGTGGCGACCTTTCTGAAAAAGGAAGCGAAGGCTGATCTGGAGAAGCTGGTTGCGTTCCATGCGCGTGCCGCCGGCCGACCTGTGCGGTCCATCAGCATGAAGGACACCCGCAGCCGCTGGGGCTCCTGTTCCCATGATGGAAATCTGAGCTTCTCATGGCGCATCGTCATGGCGCCGGAGAAGGTCATCGATTATCTCGCCGCCCACGAGGTTGCGCATCTGAGCGAAATGAACCACGGCCCGAAATTCTGGGCCCTGTGTGAAAAGCTCTGCCCGCATACTGACGAAGCCAAGGAATGGCTGAAACGCCATGGCTCCAAACTCCACGCCATCGATTTCGATTGAAAGTGGAGGCGTGGATCGCCATCTGGATTCACGTGAAACATTCCAGAGAAAACGGATGCGATTTGGCTCGACTCTTGTCGCATTTCATGTCAGGTCGCGGGTATGAAACCGGATATCAAGATTTGCGGATTGAAGACACCGGAAGCGCTGGAGCGCGCCGTCAGGCGCGGCGCCTCCCATGTCGGCTTTATTTTCTTTGAAAAAAGCCCGCGCAACATCGAGCCCGATATTGCCGGCAGGCTGGCGGAAGGTGCCCGTGGCGCCGCCAAGGTGGTTGCCGTCACCGTCAATGCCGATAATGACTATCTCGATGAAATCGTCGATCTCGTAAAACCGGACATCCTGCAGCTGCATGGCAATGAAAGCCCGGAGCGGCTGCTGAATATCAAGGCGCTGTATGGCCTGCCTGTCATGAAGGCGATTTCCATTCGCGATGCCGCTGATCTTGCCAAAATCGACCCTTATATCGGAATAGCCGACCGTTTTCTGCTGGACGCCAAGGCGCCCGCCGGTTCCGAGCTGCCGGGTGGCAACGGCGTCTCCTTCGACTGGACCATGCTGCGATCACTTGACGGA
Source organism: Rhizobium oryzihabitans (assembly GCF_010669145.1). Lineage (NCBI taxonomy): Bacteria > Pseudomonadati > Pseudomonadota > Alphaproteobacteria > Hyphomicrobiales > Rhizobiaceae > Rhizobium > Rhizobium oryzihabitans. Next base: position 2,221,487 of record NZ_CP048632.1, on the reverse strand, counting down.
AGTGTGGATTACATGCTTTCCGGGGGATTGAACAAGGACAATGTCGCCGAGGCGCTGGCGGAGACCAGGGCAAGCGGACTAGATTTATCGTCCGGTGTGGAAAGCGCGCCGGGTGTCAAGGATCTGTCCATGATCGACGCATTTTTCGATGTGGTGAATGATTGGTCGAAAGGCCCAAAGGGAGCTTGAAGTGAACGACGCGCCAACACCCAATTCTTTTCGCGCTGGTCCCGATGAGGACGGACGTTTCGGCATTTACGGAGGTCGCTTCGTTGCCGAAACGCTGATGCCGCTCATTCTGGATTTGCAGGCGGAATGGGACAAGGCCAAGACCGATCCCGCGTTTCAGGCGGAACTCAAGCATCTCGGCGCTCACTATACCGGTCGTCCGAGCCCGCTTTATTTTGCGGAACGCCTGACGGCGGAACTTGGCGGCGCGAAGATCTATTTCAAGCGCGAAGAACTCAACCACACCGGTTCGCACAAGATCAACAATTGCCTTGGCCAGATCCTGCTTGCCAAGCGCATGGGCAAGACCCGCATCATCGCCGAAACCGGTGCCGGCCAGCACGGTGTTGCCTCTGCTACCGTGGCCGCGCGCTTCGGTTTGCCCTGCGTCGTTTATATGGGCGCGACGGATGTTGCCCGTCAGGCCCCGAATGTTTTCCGCATGAAGCTCCTCGGTGCTGAAGTGAAGCCGGTGACGGCCGGCCACGGCACCCTGAAGGATGCCATGAACGAGGCCCTGCGCGACTGGGTCACCAATGTCGACGATACCTATTACCTGATCGGCACCGCGGCCGGCCCGCATCCCTATCCGGAAATGGTTCGCGATTTCCAGGCCGTCATCGGTGAGGAAGCCAAGGCGCAGATGCTGGAGGCGGAAGGCCGCCTGCCGGATCTGGTCGTCGCGGCTGTCGGCGGCGGCTCTAATGCCATCGGCATCTTCCATCCTTTCCTTGACGACAAGAATGTCCGCATCGTTGGCGTCGAAGCCGGCGGCAAGGGCCTTTCGGGTGACGAGCATTGCGCTTCGATCACAGCCGGTTCGCCGGGCGTTCTGCATGGAAACCGCACATATCTGCTTCAGGACGAGGATGGCCAGATCAAGGAAGGCCATTCCATCTCCGCAGGTCTCGACTATCCCGGCATCGGCCCTGAACACTCCTGGCTGAACGATATCGGCCGCGTCGAATATGTACCGATCATGGACCATGAGGCGCTGGACGCCTTCCAGATGCTGACCCGCCTCGAAGGCATCATTCCCGCTCTGGAGCCAAGCCACGCACTGGCGGAAGTCATCAAGCGCGCGCCGACGATGGGCAAGGACGAAATCATCCTGATGAACCTCTCCGGTCGCGGCGACAAGGATGTCCACACCGTCAGCAAGTTCCTTGGAATGGATGTATAAGATCATGACTGCACGTATGGACAAGCGCTTCGCCGATCTGCGGGCGGAAAATCGCCCGGCCCTGATCACCTATTTCATGGGCGGCGACCCGGATTTCGAAACCTCGCTCGGCATCATGAAGGCCCTGCCGGAAGCAGGCGCCGATGTTATCGAGCTTGGAATGCCGTTTTCCGACCCGATGGCGGACGGCCCGGCGATCCAGCTGGCGGGACAGCGCGCGCTGAAAGGTGGCCAGACGCTGAAAACCACACTCGATCTCGCCCGCGAGTTCCGGAAGGGTGATGATGCGACCCCGATCGTGATGATGGGATATTACAATCCGATCTATATCTACGGTGTCGACAGGTTTCTGGATGATGCGTTGGCGGCCGGTGTCGATGGCCTGATCGTGGTCGATCTGCCGCCGGAAATGGATGATGAGCTCTGCGTGCCTGCCCTGGCGCGCGGCATCAATTTCATCCGTCTTGCCACGCCGACGACGGATGGCAAGCGCCTGCCTGCCGTTCTTAAAAATACCTCAGGTTTCGTTTATTACGTCTCGATGAACGGTATTACCGGCTCCGCACTTCCCGATCCCTCGTTGATCTCGGGCGCTGTCGGTCGTATCAAGGCGCATACGGAACTGCCAGTGTGCGTCGGTTTCGGTGTCAAGACGGCCGATCATGCCAAAGCGATCGGTGCCGTGGCGGATGGCGTGGTGGTCGGTTCGGCCATTGTCAACCAGATTGCGGGCAGCCTGACCAAGGACGGACAGGCGACCGCCGATACCGTGCCGGCCGTCACGACGCTGGTAAAAGGACTTTCAACGGGCGTGCGCGCGTCGCGCCTTGCCGCTGCGGAATAATCGCGCGGCCCAGTCAGGAGTAGTCAGTTGAACTGGATCACCAATTACGTACGGCCCCGGATCAATTCCATGCTTGGCCGCCGCCCGGAGGTTCCGGAGAACCTGTGGATCAAGTGCCCGGAAACGGGCGAGATGGTCTTCCACAAGGACCTCGAGGATAACAAGTGGGTCATCCCGGCTTCCGGTTACCACATGAAGATGCCGGCAAAGGCACGTCTCGTCGATCTTTTTGATGGCGGCGTGTATGAGGCCTTGCCGCAGCCCAAGGTGGCGCAGGATCCGCTGAAGTTCCGCGATTCCAAGAAATACACCGATCGCCTGCGCGACAGCCGCACGAAGACCGAGCAGGAAGATACGATCCTTGCCGGCGTTGGTCTTTTGAAGGGACTGAAGATCGTCGCCGTCGTGCATGAATTCCAGTTCATGGGCGGTTCTCTCGGCATTGCGGCGGGCGAAGCCATCGTCAAGGCATTCGAGCGCGCCATTTCCGAGCGTTGCCCGCTCGTCATGTTCCCGGCCTCCGGCGGCGCTCGCATGCAGGAAGGCATTCTCTCCCTGATGCAGCTGCCGCGCACCACGGTTGCGGTGAACATGCTGAAAGAGGCGGGCATGCCTTACATCGTGGTTCTTACGAACCCGACGACGGGTGGTGTCACGGCTTCCTACGCCATGCTGGGTGATGTGCATATCGCCGAGCCCGGTGCCGAAATCTGCTTTGCGGGCAAGCGCGTGATCGAGCAGACCATTCGCGAAAAGCTTCCTGAGGGCTTTCAGACATCGGAATACCTGTTCGAGCACGGTATGGTCGACATGGTGATCGACCGCCGCGAGATCCCCGATACGCTGGCCAGCCTTCTCAAGATCATGACGAAAGCGCCGGCGGAAGCAAATGCGGTCGTTCCGCTTGCGGCTTCGGCCTGACGAAAAATATCTCACCCGAAGGCGGCAAATCGCCTTCGGGTGATGTTATACGTTGCATGATTTCATTTCTGATGCGGCGGACAAAATGGCCAAGACAACGCCTGAAAGGCGGACAGAAGACATGACGAAGCCCGCAATCGGCGAGGCCGAACAGATCATCGAAGAGCTGATGCAGCTCCACCCCAAGGGGTTTGATCTTTCGCTGGATAGAATTTCCCGTCTTCTCGAAAAATTGGGTAGCCCTCAGAAAAGACTCCCACCGGTCATTCATGTCGCAGGCACTAACGGCAAGGGTTCGGTTACGGCCTTCTGCCGCGCATTATTGGAGGCGGCGGGCCTTTCCGTCCACGTGCACACCTCTCCACATCTCGTGAACTGGCACGAACGTTATCGGATCGGCGTTTCCGGCGAGAAGGGCCGTTATGTCGAGGATGCCGTCTTTGCGGATGCGCTGCGCCGTATTGAGGCTGCCAATGGAGGCCAGATGATAACGGTTTTCGAAATCCTGACCGCCGCGATGTTCGTGCTTTTTGCGGAGCAGCCCGCTGACGCCGCTGTCGTCGAAGTTGGGCTTGGCGGGCGCTTCGATGCGACCAATGTGATCAACAACCCGGCCGTTTGCGTTATCATGCCGATATCACTCGATCATCAGGCCTATCTTGGAGATCGGGTGGAACTGATTGCCGCTGAAAAGGCCGGCATCATGAAATCGGGTTCTCCAGTCGTCATCGGCCATCAGGAATATGATGCGGCGCTGGAAACGCTTGTTGCCACGGCGGAGCGTCTCGGTTGCCCTGTATCGGTCTATGGACAGGATTTTTCCGCCCATGAAGAATTTGGCCGCATGGTCTATCAGGATGAATTCGGCCTGACCGATGCGCCGCTGCCGCGGCTCCCCGGCCGCCACCAGCTTGCCAATGCCGCTGCCGCGATCCGCGCCGTCAAGGCGGCCGGTTTCGAGGTGACGGAGCGGATGATCGAAAAGGCCATGACGACAGTGGAGTGGCCCGGCCGTCTTCAGCGCGTCCTGACCGGCAAAATCGCCGACATGGCCCCGAAGGATGCGGAGATCTGGATCGATGGCGGCCACAACCCGGGTGCCGGCGAAGTTATCGCTGAAGCCATGGCGGGGTTTGAGGACAAGACGCCACGTCCGCTGTTCATCATTGCGGGCATGATCAATACCAAGGATCCAGTGGGCTATTTCAAGGCTTTTGCGGATATCGCCGAATATGTCTTCACCGTACCGATCGGCGGTACCGATGCGGCGATCGACCCCGTTGTACTTGCCCATGCGGCCTTTGATGCCGGTCTGGTGGCAGCGCCTACATCTTCCCTTACCGAAGCGCTGGACGAATTGTCACGCCGCTTCGATCCCGAAGGGCCGGCGCCGCGTATCCTGATCGGCGGTTCGCTTTACCTTGCCGGAAATGCGCTTGCCTTGAATGGCACCATTCCCCAATAAAAAAGCCCGGCATCGCTGCCGGGCTTTTCTTATTCCATCAAAAATCGCTTATGCGGCGCCGGAAATCCAGGCGGAAAGCGCTGTCTTGGGAGCAGCACCAACCTTGATATCGGCCACTTCGCCGCCCTTGAAAATGGCGAGCGTCGGAATCGAGCGAACGCCGAACTTGGCGGCCAGTTCCGGGTTCTCGTCGATGTTGAGCTTTGCAACCTTGACCTTGCCGGCAAGCTCCGAAGAAATCTCTTCAAGGCTCGGGGCGATCATCTTGCAAGGGCCACACCATTCGGCCCAGAAATCCACCACGACTGGTTCGGCGGATTCGAGGACTTCGGACTGGAAGTTGGCGGCATCGACTTTTACGGTAGCCATATCTGGCTCTCCTTTCAGCTAAACTTTTCCGCTATGATGTGATGCGGGCGCGGCGAAATTTCAATGCCCCGGTATCTCACTTTGTCTTTATTGCGGCAAGGGCCTGCTTCATCGCATCGTCGTCAACTGTCACAAAAGCGGCATTTTCCGTGTAGATCAGCGCGCAGACGAATTTCTTGCCGGGATAAAGCGGTGCGAGAATTTCCCGATAAATCGCAAGCTGCGCCGTGTGGGAAAAGGGTATTTCGCGCGCCTCACGCGGCGGAACGCGGTTCGTCTTGTAATCGACCAGAATGACGCGGTCGCCATCCACCGCCAGCCGGTCTATACGGCCTGAAACAGCATATTGCTGCCTGCCGATCGTCATGGTTCCCATGATGGAAACTTCCGCACGACTGTTGGCTGAAAATGCCGGCTGCACCGCCGGTTCGGACATCACCCGCAGGACGGCCCGTATCAGGTGTTCGCGTTCATTGGGCGGCCAGAAACGGGCAGCGCGTTCCGCATAGCGGCGGGCCGCCTCTTCCCGCTCACTCTCGGTAAAATCCGGAAGGGCCTGCAGCATGCGATGCACCAGCCGGCCGCGTTGCAGCGCCAGTGAGGATGCATCGGCTTTTTCGCCGAACAGCGGTGAACGAACGGCCAGATCGTCCGCGCCGTCATCGATGATGGTGCCCGCGCCGGAAGGGCTGAGCGGTCTCGGCAGGGAGGGTAGGGCAGGCAAGGGGCCGAGAAGTCCCGCCGGAAGGGCATATTCTTCCTGCTGCTGCGGTTCGGTCAGTCTTTGCGGGGCGGGTGTCGGGCGGGCCTCGGACTTGCGCCAGACCAGCCCCTGCCATTCCTCGCCGTCGGCCGCAAACAGTTGCGGCTGCGAGTGTTTTTCATTGTCGGCAAGTGCTGCCTTGACGATGGCATGCCAGCATTCTGGATTTTCCCTCTGGCCGCGATAACCACAAACGACCAGATGATCGGCAGCGCGTGTCATCGCTACATAAAGCAGCCGGCGATATTCATCTTCGGCGGCCGTCTTCAGGCGGTCCTCGTCAGCGCGAATGAGATGATTGGAAAAACCGCTGCCTGGCAGCCAGACGGGGAAGGCGTCGCCGTCCGCTTCCACGAAGCGCAGTTTCGGCACATGGCTGTGGTTGAAGGCTTTTGATCCGCCATCAACGACGAAAACAACCGGCGCTTCAAGACCCTTGGAGGCATGCACGGTCATGATGCGCACTTCGCCGCGATCCTTGTCCTGTTCGCGCTTCACCTCCGGCGAATCCGTTTCCAGAACGGAAAGGAAGGCCTGCAGGCCGGGCAGGCCTGTCCTCTCATGGTCAAGCGCAAAGGACAGGAACTCGTCCAGAACATCGCTCGCCTCGTTGCCGAGACGGCCCAGGAACTTCTTGCGACCGTCATGCAGGGTCAGAACCGCGGCAAAGAAATCATGCACGGTTGCCGTTTTTGAAAGCGCGATGAAGTTTTTGAGTTTGCTGACCACTGCGGAAAAGCGGCTGCTCTCATCCTGCGAAAGTGTCTGCAATCTCTGCCACACGCTCTCCATATCGGATCGCGAGGCAGCCGCATCGAAAACATCATCTTCGGTGAGATTGAAAATAGGGCTTTTCAAAAGTGCTGCCAGCGAAAGATCATCCTCGGGCAGCACGACAAAACGGCCAAGCGCCAGAAGATCCTGGACGGCGATGTGGTCGGTCAGGCGAAGACGGTCGGCACCGGCAACGGGAATGTTCTTGCGTCGTTTCAGCTCGCGCGTCAGCGCGTTGACGAAGGCGTGGCGTTTTCTGACCAAGACCAGAATGTCGCCCGGTTCGACGGCGCGTTCCACGCCCTTTTCGATGATGGTCTGGGTCCCGATCATCCCGGCGATGCGCGCGGCGATCCGGCGGGCAACGATGGTGGCCGGCGCGCTTTCCCGAAGTGCATCGAAAGGTGCTGTCCAGTCCTCTTCGTCCTCGGCGGTTTCCGGCGCAACCATATCCCAGACTTCCACCGTGCCGGGTGGCCGGCGCGGTTGGAACGGTGTTCGACAGGCTCGTTATCGGCGCTGAGGCCACTGGCATTTTTGGGGTCGGAAAAGACCTGATCGACGGCGGCCAGCACATCTTCCGTGGAACGGAAGGACAGTGGCAGGCGGATGCGGTGAAACGCCTGCTCGACCGAATCGACGCGTCTTTTTGTCTCGTCGCGCTCCTGGGAGAACCGCTCCGGCCTTGCGCCCTGAAACGAATAGATCGACTGCTTTTCGTCACCCACTGCAAAAAGCGTGCGCCGGCCTAGGCGGGCACTCTCGCCGGTGAAGAAATCCGCCGCCAGCGACTGGATGATCGACCATTGCACCGGGCTCGTATCCTGCGCCTCATCGACGAGAATATGGTCTATGCCCTGGTCCAGCTTGTAATGCACCCAGGCACCCGCCGTATCGCGGTTGAGGAGGTTGGCGGCGCGTTCGATCAGGTCTTCGAAATCGAGCTGGCTTCGCTGCTTTTTCAGATCCTCGAAATCGCCGATCAACCGCTCGGCCAGAACAAGCGCACATTTCGTCGCCTCCAGCATCCGCACCAGACGATAGCGGTTGCGGCAGGCAACGACATGGTCCCGCGCAAGCGTCAGTGCGTCGAGGAGATCAGGTGCCGATTTCTGCATGCCTTTGTTGATGACATAGGCATCGGATTTTTTCTCGCCCTTGGCCGTCAACAGCGCGGCCTCGATGAATTCCATGCGCCGCACGGAATCCGTCTGCCGTTTCGCTTCCCGCAGGGCATAAGCGACGTCGATGACGCGCGATCCGCCCACTTCGTCAGCAAGCGTGAGATATGTATCGAGGGAAAGCCCGAAGAGGCCGGGCAGGGGCCAGAAGGCCGCCGCTGCCGTCTCTTCTGTTTCACCCGCTTCAATCTGCATTGCCTGCCGCAATTGGGCATCGATGCCATCAGCCTGTTTTGCCTCAATCAAAAAGGCGCGAAGGGCGCTGCGATTGGCGATGATGGCGGTCAGAAGCGATTCAAGCCCGCTTTCATCTGCCAGATCAAGCACATAGGCGAGAGACTGCGCGAGATCAGTGTCTCCCTCCGTCGAAACAGCCGTTAGGAGCGAACGGCGCGCCTCGGCCAGCAGGGTGGTTGCGGCACGGTCATCAAGAACCGAGAAATGGCCGGCGACATTGGCCTCCAGCGGGAACTGATGCAGCAGCGCTTCACAGAAGGCGTGGATCGTCTGGATTTTCAGCCCGCCCGGCGTTTCGAGCGCCTTGGCGAACAGCCGCCGCGCTTCAGCAAGCTTGATGCGATCCGGTACCTTGCCTTCGATGGCGGCAATGCGGTCCTTAAGATCATTATCCGGCAATGTAGCCCATTCCGCCAGGCGGTCGAAAACGCGGCTCGACATTTCAGAAGCCGCCGCCTTGGTATAGGTGAGGCACAAAATCGCGGAGGGTCGGCATCCGGCCAGAAGCAGGCGGATGACGCGCTGGGTCAGAACATGGGTCTTGCCGGATCCAGCATTGGCCGAAACCCAGGCGGAGCTAGCCGGATCAGAGGCGAGCCGCTGCCGGTCGCTCGTCCAGTCGATCCAGCTTTGAGGGGTATCCGTGGCGGGCCCGTGATCGATAGGGTCAATCATCATCGCCGTCTCCCGGTTCCGCCGTCGACCATTCCGAAACCCGGGCGAGGTGGTCATATTCCCCGCCATAGGATTGCTGCTCCTCCGGCACCAGCCGTGAGGCAAAGCCATTCTCGCCATCACGCAGCGAACGCACGAATTTGGCCAGCTGGTCGATGGATTCGGTTGCCAGTTCGATTGCCGATTTCGGCGCTTTCTTGCCGCTCCGGTTGGAATGTTCGTTATTCACCTGGTCGGCAAAAAAACGCTCACCCGGCCGCAGGCGCACATAGATGAGGTTTTCCGGCGTGTGCGAACCCGCCTCGCGAAAGGCGCCGCGCATCAGCGCTGCCGCTTCGAGCGCAAGCTGCGGGTCAAGCAGCGCGCGCGCCTGATTGACTGACGGCGCGAGCCCCGTCTTGTAATCGATAATATCCGCCTGACCGCTGGTCTTGATGTCGATACGGTCGGCGATACCAGTCAGCCTTATGCCCGCCTCGGGATTTCCTGTCCGGCGCGGGCTTCGAAGAAGCTGCGGCGGATGGATGGATGTCGTTCCTTCTCCCAGTCGATAAAGGCGCGCGCCACCGCCTCGAATCGCGGGCGCCAGATGACATCGACATGCAAGGGAAGATCTTGCGCATCGAAACTTTCATCCAGAATGCGCTGCATGGCCTCAAGCGATGCCGGCGTGCCCGGAATATGTCCCTCGCGTGAATAACGTTCGATGATTGCGTGATAGAGCGTACCGCGGTCGGCCGCGTTGGGGTCGCGATTGAACGGGTGGAGAGGATCGAGCCGCAGGATGCGCCGCGCATAGATCGAATAGGGATCGCGGCGCAGCCTGCCCACTTCGCTGAAAGAATAGCTTTTCGGATGTAGCTCGGCAGGCGGCTTCGGGGCAGGGCGTTTTGCCGCTTCCTGGTCGATGCTCGCGTCCATCAGACCCGCCCAGTGGCGATAGGTCTCGCCACGCTTCTTCAGCTGGTCGGCGAAATCCTCGCCGCCGAGTGCCAGCAATCGCTGCAGCCAGCGCGATGCGACGGCGGGTGTCGAACCTTGCCGGAGCGCCCGGCTGTAAAAAATCTGCCGAGTGCCGTTCGCCATCTCGAAATCATGCGCCAGTTGGCCGATCCGCCTCTCCGGCGGCTCCAGGCCGATCGCGGTCTTCATGTTGCGGGATAAAAACGGATTGTTTGCCGTCTGGCCCGGCCAAAGCCCTTCGTTGAGGCCGCCGATCACCACGGTGTCGACGCTCTGCAAACGCGCTTCGAGCGCGCCGAAGATGAAAATTCGTGGATGGCGCATGGATCGCGGTTTGATCGATTCGCCGGCCACCAGTGCCGCGAAGATATCGGCCCATTGCGGACCGTCAGCATCGAGGATTTCGCCGCTTTCCATCAATTCGCCGAACAGGCCGGAAAGCTTGTCGCCTGCCTCGCCGGACCAGAGCGCGGCAAGATCATTGTTTTCATCGGCGCAAATGGCTTCGATCACCCGGCCGGTCCGCTCTGCCCAATCGGAAAGCGGTAGTTTGTCCGTGAAAGACCGGCCCGACCTGTCGCGTCGAACGAATGCAGCACCGAGCGGCTCTGTCGAAACGGCGATCCGACGCGCCAGATCGCGTGCGGCCTCCACGCTTCCCTCCGGCAGTGCCAGCCGCCAGGCAGGCGGGTGCCGATCATCGCGCTGCGCCACGAGTTGCGCATCGAGAACCGCCTCCAGATTGCCGATTTCAGTTTCGACGCGGCCGCCTCTGAGTGCGATCAACTCCAGCCCTTTAGATGCCGTCGTGAATGCTTCCTCAGAAAGCCCGAAACGGCTGAGCGGATGTTTCAGAAGGGAAATGACCGGCACCGGATCTCCGGGCCTGAGGATCGCTTCCAGCGCCAGTTGCGTCAGCCCCGCCTGTGGCGTGGCGGATAATGGCGTGCCGGCTGAGTCATCGGCTTCGATACCGAAGCGCTGCAGTTCCGTCGCAACGCGCCGCGCCAGTCCTCGGTCGGGCGTGATCAGCGCTGCCTGAGACGGGCGCCCGGCACCCGGCGCTTCGAGCGCCAGCCGCAGCGCCACCGCGATTGCGGTTGCCTCTTCCCGCTCATTGGCAGCTTCTATCAGGGTCGCCGCTGCGAAAGCATCGTCGAAAAATCCGGGCGGTTTCTCCTCACGCCAACGGTTCCAGTCGCTGGTGGATTTGGCCGGCGCGAGTGCCGCTGAAAACACCGCCGCGCGTTTTTCGAGATCACTGTCGACAGCGCCGATCTGAACGACATCGTCGCGCATGATGCCGAGCTTCTGCAAGAGCATGTAAAGCCCATATTGCGAATGGGTGCGGCTGGAAGGGTCGGTGGGGTCCTCGGCAATCGCCTCCCATTGCTCCTCCGGCATCGAAAGATCGAGACCCGGAAGCACGACGACGCCCTGCGGCAGGGAGGCAACGGAGGCGATGAGGTCAGCTGCCGCCGGAATGGAGCCCGTGGAGCCCGCAACGATGATCGGCCCGGTATCCGGCAGATTGGCAAGCCGGTTGGCCTCCGCCCGCAGGATGCCGTTTCGATGCCGGCCTGCGGAGGTGCGGTTGAGCTCGGCGAGACGGGCAGGCCAGAAGATGCTGGCGATCTTCAGGAAATCCGCCGTCAGCTGCCACCATTGGGCGTGATCGCCGGTATCGAGATGCTGAAGAGCTTCCCATTCCTTTTCTTCGGTATCCATCGCATCAATCACCTCGCCAAGCGCACGCGCCAGCCATATGGCGTCGGCGGGACTGGCGGGGGCGACGAGCGGTGAATCCGAATGGATCGCCCTGATGGCGTCCGGCAGGCTGTTGCGCCATGCCAGAATGAGGCGCGCCAGCTCGATCAGCCTGCCGGTGCCGGAGATCGGCGGCGCCAGATCCATGATCTCGGGATTTTCAATTTCGAAGAAGCCGCTGTCGTCATCCGTTTCGCCGAGCGGCCGGATGAGCGGCAGAATGGCGGATCGGCCACCCAGAAGATCGACGAATTCGGAGCGCAGCACGCGGGCGGAGCGCCGGGTCGGCACATAGATCGTCACCTTGGCGAGCGAAAGCGGATCGGCCGGGTCATATTGATAGCCGGATGTCAGTGTCCCGTCACACAGCGTTTCCGCGAGCGTCTTGAGGAACGGTGTTCCCGCGGCGATCGTCAGGACGCGCTTTGCGTGGTGGGTCAAAGTCATGCAGAGCGCTTTTCCCTGTATTGCCGGATAATGCTTTCGGCGTCTTCTATCGCATCGGGCGTGCCGACGGTGATCCAGTGGCCATCCAGTGGGAGCCCGAAAAGCCGGTCTTTTTCGATGGCGCGGTCAAAATAGATATTAAGATTGAAGGCATCCGTCGGCGCATCGTCAAGCAGGCGCGAATCCATGGCGATCGCCCCGGCATAAACCACCGGGTTCGGATCACCGTCGCGATAACGCGCCAGTTTGCCACTGGCAGAGAGTTTGAAATCCCTCTTGCCGTTATGTCCGGTTGTGCGGTCCATGTCGACGCAGAGCAGCGCCATATCCATGTGCGTGGCATCGAAGAATTGCGCAAGCTTGCGCAGATTGCTGACGGCATTCAGCTGCTCGCCAATCCAGAAAAGATCGGCGTTCATGACGAAGACGGGACCGGGCTCCAGAAGTTTCAGGCCCTTGGCAAGCCCGCCACCGGAATTCATCAGCTGCGACCGCTCGTCGGAAATCAGGATCTCGGCATCCGAGCGGGTTTCAAGGTGGGCGATCATCTGTTCGGCATGGTGATGCACATTGACGACGATCCTCTCGGCCCCGGCTTCGACAAGGGCATCGAGCGCGTAGTCGATCATCGGCTTGCCGGCGATCTTGACGAGCGGCTTCGGTATCGTATCCGTGATCGGGCGCATCCGCGTGCCGAGCCCTGCGGCAAGCACCATCGCGTTCTTGATCGTCATCGTGGTCAACCGTCTTTCAGTCGTTAAATTCCATGCCCATGCGCAAGCACCAGTCTCGGAGAGGCGCAAGTTCCGGATGCGAAAGCGCTGCGCCAAGATAGCGGAACGTCCTTGGCATATGTTGCATATAACCGGGTTTTCCATCCCGTTCCAACAGTCTTACCCAGATACCGGCCAGCTTGCAGTTGCGCTGCGCCGACATGATGGCGAAGGCCTTGAGGAAAGCGGTCTCCTCAAACGAAGGCGTGTTTCTTCTGCCGTCGAGATAGTGCGAAAGCAGACGCGCTTGCAGTTCGGGGGAGATGGTAACCCGGGCATCCTGCACGATGGAAGCGAGATCATAGGCGGTCGGGCCGATCATCGCGTCCTGAAAATCGATCAGTCCGACCTGCCGGATGCCGCTATTCTGCTGTTGCCAGATAATATTCGGAGAATGGAAATCGCGCAGCAGAAGCCCTGTTTCGCAATCGGCGAGCGTATCGATCAGCCTGTCCCATAGGGCGTAATAGTCGCTCTTTTCGCTATCGGTGAGCGGCTTGCCACGCTTATGGGGCAGATACCATTCCACCAGCAGCGACACCTCGATCTTCATCGCCTGCCGGTCGAAGGGCGGAACCTCATAGGTGCTGCCATCACCCACCGGCAGCAGATCGGGCCGGGGCGTCTGATGGAGGGCGGCGAGACAGGCGACGCTTTGCAGATAACGCTCCTCTATCGGCGTTCCGTCAGATGCCAGCACTCCGTCCCGTCCGAGGTCCTCCAGAAGGAGAATGCCCTGGTCTGTATCCGCCGCCAGAATCTCCGGCGCGCAAAAGCCGCTGTTTCCCAGATAGTTGCCGATCGCCACGAAGGAACGGGCATCCTGGGCGAGATGGGCGATTTCCGCATAGGTCTTGCCATCCGCGACGATCGCCCCTCTCAAGGGGCGTCGCCAGTCCATCAGGATAAGGTCCGAACCATCGGTGGAAATGGTCTCATAGGCGCGTGTGGAAGCATCGCCGCTCAGAAAACGGCGCGTCGCGTCGCCCATGCCATTTTTTGCGAGGAACGCGCGAATGGCAAAAACGCGCTCAAGCCGTGCTTTTTGCTTCGCGGGAGCGTCGATCACAGCCAGACGCCCTTCACCGGAATGGGTCAGCGTCAAGCTGATGGTCTGCTCGGGCGGCAGAACCTCGGCAGCCATATCCGGCCACTCGATCAGGCAGATACCGTCCTCCAGCATCTCGTCAATGCCGAGCTCGTCCAGTTCGGAGACATCCGAAAGCCGGTAGAGATCGAGATGCGCGACCGGAATACGTGTGGGGTAGGTCTGTATGATCGTGAATGTTGGGCTTGGAACTTCAAGATCCGGTGCGTCCGCCATCGCCCGGATGAAAGCACGGGCGAGGGTGGATTTGCCGGCACCGAGATCGCCGATGAGCGCAAGGCAATCCCCGGCCGTCAAAGCCAGCGCCAAATCTTCACCTAACCGGATGGTGTCTTTTTCCCCATCAAGGGAAATGGTGATTGGCAGGATATCGTCACTCATTCTGCGGCGATGGAATGCGGGCGCGTGGCGGAGGGAATGCGGCAGGTGACGATGGTGCCGTTACCGGGTCGGCTGTCGATGCTGACGGTGCCGTGATGCAGGCTGACGAAGCTTTCCACGATGGAAAGGCCAAGCCCCGCACCGGTTCGCCGTCCGCCATTGCCGCGCGTCTCGAAGCGGTCGAAGACGCTCTTCAGCATGTCTTCCGGGATGCCCGGGCCCTTGTCCGCCACCGAGAACAGGAAGTCGCCCTCGCTGCGCTGGCAGGAAAGCTGAACGACAGATCCTTCCGGCGCGAAATTGATCGCATTGGTCAGAAGCTTGATGAGGATCTGCTTCAGGCGCTGATGATCGGCCACCAGGCTGCCAAGATGGGCCGGTGCGACGACCTCGAGCGAAATGCCGCTCTCCTGCAGCCGGTCGGCGATCTGCACCGACACATCGTCAAGCAACTCGTTCAGGTCGTTTTCCGAATAATTCAGCTGCATGATGCCGGCATCGACGGTCGCGAGATCGAGAATATCGTTGACGATGGTCAGAAGAACCGAGGACGAGGTGGAAATATGGTCGAGATATTCCGCCTGCCGCTCCGTCAGTTCTCCAATACCCGGGGTCTTCAGGAGATCGGTGAAACCGATGATATTCGTCAGCGGCGAGCGCAATTCGTAGGAGACGTGCTGCACGAAATCGTTCTTCAACTCGTCTGCTTTGAGCAGTGCGTCGTTCTTTTCCTTGAGCGCCCGCTCGGCCCGCACGCTGTCTGTCATGTTGACGAAAGTCAGCATGGTCTGCGCGTCCGGCAGCGGAATGATGGCGTAGTCGAGCACGAGGCCGGAGAGCAGCTCAAGCGTGCCCTGCCTGGACGGACGCTCGTCGTCAAAGCTGGTGATGAACTGGCTGAAAGAACGCCAGCCGTCCGGCCTGTCATAGGATTGCGTGCAGGCCGTTTCGATCGCGCGGATGTGGGTGCCTGTTTCAGCCTGCTCCGCGGTAACGCCCCAAAGCGCCCGGAATGCCGGGTTGGAAAGGCGAATGCGCCCATCCGCACCGAACACGGCGACACCTTCGGCCAGATGGTCGATGGTTTCGCCCTGCACCTTCACCAGCGTGTTGTAGCGCATCTGCAGATCGACCTGTTCGGTCAGGTTCTCGAAGACCCAGGTCGCGCCGCCCTGCGGGTGGGCGGTTGCGATGACCCGCAGGGTCTGGCCGTTTGGCAGATGCCAGAGATCGGTCTTGGTATCGAGGGAACGATAGACGGAAAGCGCTGTCTCTTTCCAGTTTTTCCAGTTCAGCTGCTCCGGCAACTTGCCGGCGGTGCGCAGCCTGTCGAGAAGCTCGGAATTATCAGGGCCGGACTCGAGGAAAACCAGATCGAAACCCCACAGGGTTGCAAAAGCCTGATTGTAGAATTGCAGCCGCTGCCGGCCGTCGAAAATGGCGACGGGCGTTGCCAGATGATCCAGCGTTTCGGCGTGGCTTTTCAGAACCCGCTTGAGTTCCTCGCGGATGGTTTCCGCTTCGGTGGCGTCGATGGCGATGCCCGCGGACCCGCCCGCCGTCTTGATGTCGACAACATCAAAGAAGGTGCGATTTCCGGACACCACTGTCGAAATGCGGTCGTGATAAGGCGATTCCGGCGTTGCGGCCGCGCGTATCTTCTGCCGGGTAACGGTATTGAGAAGCTCGCGTTTTTCGTGAACGGCCTGGTCGGCATTGCGCGCATCCACTGCCTGCGCATAGGCGTGGTTGACCCAGGTGAGGTCACCTTCGCCATTGCGCCGCCAGACGGGCTGCTCGATCGAATCCAGAAGTTCCTGAAACGTCGAGACCGAGGCCACGAGGCGCTCGCGCTCCACCTGCAATTCGGCAAGCTCCGCACGCAGATTGTTGAGCGCGATGAAACGCGCAAAGGCATTGCCGCCGGAAACCCGGCCCTGAACCTCAATGACTTCGCCGCGCTGTGTCTCGATGGTCAGGTCGAAACTTTGCGCGTGGCTGCGCAGCTTTTCCAGTGATTTTTCAAGCTGGCTTGCGGATGCGGGTTTCAGCCAGCGCCCAAAGGCCAGAAAATCATGGTCGGCCTGCGGTGCGCCCGTTTCCACCGGCAATTGCCCGAGAAACTCCGGGCGCCTGTCCGCACCATCCCAGATGACGATGCGTCGGCTTTTGTCCGAGATCAGCGCTTCATATTTCGCGATCTTGTGGTGGGACTGGGCAAGTGCCTGGCGATATTCGCTGCTTTCCGCCTCTATATTGCCGCGCTGCCGCACCAGCCAGACGACGGAAAACAGCGTTGCTGACAGCATGCCGACAAAAAGCGAATAGGTGATTGTTTCTCCGGATGAAAACAGCCGTGCGCCGGTCTTTGCCGCAAGGCTGTCCTGCGCCAGCGCCATGCTTGCAGAGCCGGTGAGAATAGTACCCGACATCAGGACGGGAAGCCTCGCAAAGCCCGTCCGAACCGCACTGACGACCTGCCGGCAACGGCCAATAGCCGCGCTCAATGCCACGCCAGCATGCGTGTTTTCAACGCGTTGAACTGTCTGCTCGCGCAGATCCGAATTGTGAACCGTCATCCCCGGTCTGTCTCCGTCCTATGTGCCGCATCTTCGACAAGACATCCCATTTCGTCCCCGCCGCCCTTTGGCGTGTCCGAATCAAGTTCGATGACAATACCGCCTTCATAAATCTGCGGAAAGGGAGCGCGCAAAAAAGATGCCGCGCGCTTTGTCAAGCGCGCGGCATCTACATATTGTGTAATTTCAGTGGATATTAACTATGAAATTAATATCTGTAGTGTTCTGCCTTGAACGGGCCCTGCTTCGAGATGCCGATATAATCTGCCTGAACGTCGGTAAGTTCCGTCAGACGCACGCCGAGCTTCTCAAGATGAAGGCGTGCAACCTTTTCGTCGAGGTGCTTCGGCAGCACGTAAACCTCGTTCTTGTATTCGCCCTGCTTGGTGAAGAGTTCGATCTGACCAAGCACCTGGTTGGTGAAGGACGCAGACATGACGAAGGACGGGTGACCGGTGGCGTTGCCGAGGTTCAGCAGGCGGCCTTCGGACAGAAGGATGATGCGGTTGCCCTTCGGGAACTCGATCATGTCGACCTGCGGCTTGATGTTCGTCCACTTCAGGTTACGCAGCGATGCGACCTGAATTTCATTGTCGAAATGGCCGATATTGCCGACGATGGCCATGTCCTTCATCTCGCGCATATGCTCGATGCGGATCACGTCCTTGTTGCCGGTGGTGGTGATGAAGATATCGGCCGACGAAATGACATCTTCAAGACGAACAACTTCGAAACCGTCCATGGCGGCCTGAAGCGCGCAGATCGGGTCGATTTCGGTAACCTTGACGCGGGCGCCGGCACCCTGCAGCGAAGCGGCAGAACCCTTGCCCACATCGCCGTAACCGCAGACGACGGCGACCTTCCCGGCCATCATCACGTCGGTTGCGCGGCGAATGCCGTCCACCAGCGATTCCTTGCAGCCGTATTTGTTGTCGAACTTGGACTTGGTGACGCTGTCGTTGACGTTGATGGCCGGGAAGGGCAGGAGGCCCTTCTTGCTGAGGTCATAAAGGCGGTGAACGCCGGTCGTCGTTTCTTCGGTAACGCCCTTCAGCGCGTCGCGCTGCTTGGTGAACCAGCCGGGCGAAGCCTTCAGGCGCTTGTTGATCTGCGCGAAGAGGATCTCTTCTTCTTCGGAGCCGGGATTGGAAAGAACGTCCTCGCCGGCTTCGGCGCGCGCACCGAGCAGGATGTACATGGTGGCGTCGCCGCCATCGTCGAGGATCATGTTGGAGAGACCGCCATCGGTCCACTGGAAGATCTTGTCGGTATATTCCCAATATTCCGTCAGGCTTTCACCCTTGACGGCGAAGACCGGAATGCCGGCAGCCGCGATGGCAGCCGCAGCATGGTCCTGCGTCGAGAAAATGTTGCAGGACGCCCAGCGGATATCCGCGCCGAGTTCCTTGAGCGTCTCGATCAGAACGCCGGTCTGGATCGTCATGTGAAGAGAACCGGTGATGCGTGCGCCCTTCAGGGGCTTGCTCTCGCCGAATTCCTTGCGGCAGGACATCAGGCCAGGCATTTCGGTTTCGGCGATGTCCAGTTCCTTGCGGCCGAATGCGGCAAGGTTGATATCGGCGACGATGTAGTCCTTCTCAAGGCTCATGAGGTTCTCCAGATCAGAAATGCCGCGCCTGTCAGCCCGGCTTTTAAACGTAGCAGGGGTTTAGCAGGCCACAAACGATCTGGCAATGATGATATAAAGAAGTCTTTATGTCTTTATATGAGGAGAGGTCAGGCTTCTTCGCCGAAGCGGTCGGCGACAAGCGCCTCGAGTGCGGCAAGCGCTTCTTCCGCCTGGTTACCGCTTGCCTCGACATAGACGCTGCAGCCGGGGCTGGCCGCCAGCATCATGAGACCCATGATGGAAGTGCCGCCAACGGTCATGCCATCCTTGGAAACCGTGATCGTCGCGTCGAACCCCTCGACCATCTGCACGAACTTCGCGGATGCCCGGGCGTGGAGACCGCGTTTGTTGATGATCGGTAATTCCCGGGAGAATGGCGACATGGGCTGACTTCTCACTTGCCGCTCAAAACGCGGCTGGCGACGTTGATATATTTGCGGCCGGCGTCAGATGCATCCTGGAGCGCCTTGTCCATGTTGTCTTCGCTGCGAACGCCGGCGAGCTTTATCAGCATGGGAAGATTGACGCCGGCGATGACTTCGACATTGCCGTTATTCATGACGGAAATCGCGAGATTGGAGGGCGTGCCGCCGAACATATCCGTCAGGATAATGACGCCATTGCCATCATTGGCGCGTGTGACGGCGTCGATGATATCCTGCCGGCGCTGATCCATGTCGTCTTCGGGACCGATACAGACCGTCTCGATCAATTTCTGGGGACCGACGACATGCTCCAACGCATGGCGAAACTCCTCAGCCAGCTTGCCATGGGTGACAAGCACTAGTCCGATCATGAAATGCTCCCTTGCACACGCACTCTCATTGCCGACTATCGCAACGCGGCAATCCTGTCCATCGGTGGGATTTCATCTTGATGAGGAAAATGCGAATCGCAAGCCTAAAATCGCCCGAATCACGGTCGCTTCACATTCGTTTTAAAAAGATTTTGAGCAAGTGCAGCAAATTTTCCATAGGGCGTAAGACTGGAAAGCGGAATGCGCAGAAGCGGAAGATGCCCGCCGCAGGGTAGCAACACCACCTCGTCATCTTCAGGAAGTCTTGGGTTTTCGGGTGAAAGAACTGTCGTAACGGCGAAATCCAGTGGCGCACTCGCAATGCTTTTGAGTGAAACAATGCCGCTGCCGCGCAGTTCCAGCAATCCGGCGATTGCTTCCGGCCGCTCTGCAATGATGGTTTCGCCATCGCGATACACGAAAATCTGATCGTCCGCGATCAGTGCTGCCGTCAATCCGCAGCGTTCAGCCTCGACCAGGAAGCTGAAGGCAAGCTCGCTTTTGCCGCTGCCGGAGGGTCCGGTGAAGAGGATGCCGGTGTCGTCTACGACGATGGCGGTAGCGTGCAGGTTGAAGCGTTCAGCGTTCATGGGTCTCGGCCGCCGGCAGCGACAGGGTGAAGCGCGCGCCGGAAATCACGCCGTATTTGTCGACAACATTTTCCGCCCTGAGGCTTCCGCCATGGGCTTCGGCGATCTGGCGGCTGATGGAAAGGCCAAGGCCGGAATTCTGCCCGAAGCCTTCGCTGGCCGGCCGATCGGTGTAGAAGCGCTCGAAAATCCGGTCGATATCTTCTGCCTGAATGCCGGGTCCGTTATCTTCCACCTGCACAAGGCAACGATCCTTGTGGCGGGAAAGGCGCACGGTGATACGGCCGCTTTCCTCTGCAACGAAAGATCGCGCATTCTCGATGAGGTTAGTGACGATCTGGCCTATGCGAAGATCGTGGCCATTCACCACGAAAGAGGTCTTGGTGCCCGCCTTCCGGTCGACGACATAGTCGATCGTCACGCTTTTCTTTTTGGTGCTTATCTGGCGGGATATATCCACCAGACCCTTCATCAGGACATCAAGATCGAGCGGCGAGGCATCGGCGCGCGCCAGCTCGGCATCGAGCCGCGAGGCATCCGAAATATCGCTGATGAGGCGGTCGAGGCGGCGCACATCGTGGAAAATGATCTCAGTGAGGCGCTGCTTGGACTCTTCGGTCTTGGCGCGCGGCAGCGTTTCAACGGCACTGCGCAGCGACGTCAGCGGGTTTTTGAGCTCGTGGCTGACGTCGGCAGCGAAACTTTCGATCGCATCGATACGATCGTAAAGTGCGGTCGTCATTTCACGCAACGCTATCGAGAGGTTGCCGATCTCGTCCTGACGCGCTGAGAAATCCGGTATTTCCTCACGGGTTCTCGCCCCGCGGCGCACACGGATCGCGGCGGCCGAAAGCCGCCGCAGCGGCGTGGCGATGGTGGAGGAGAGGAGCAGCGACAGCACGATATTGACCAGCGTGGCGATGCCGAAGACGCGCATGATCGCAAGGCGTTCCGCATGCACGATCTTGTCGATATCGCCTGCCTGCGTCGACAGCAGCAGCACGCCGAGCACGGCCCGGAAGCGCTGCACCGGCACGGCAACCGAAACGATCAGCTCGCCCTTTTCGGTGACGCGCACGACGGCGCCACGCACGCCGGTCAGTGCATTCATCACTTCCGGATAGATTGAGCCGTCGCCGCCCGGTGCTTCCTTGTATTGCGGCAGGCTGCTTGGTTGCAGCATGCGGTTGAACATGCTGGTGAACCATTCACCCCAGGTCTGGGTTTCCGGCGTCACCGGCGGCAGATCGAAGCGCAGGACCTGCCCGCGGGAATAAAGATGGCGGGAATCGAGAAGCAGGTTGGCGTCGGCATCGAACAGACGCGCGCGTGTGCGGGTCGGTGAAATCAGCCGGCGCAGCACCGGGGCCACCCGTTCCGGATTGATCGGGAAACTTAAGTCCTCGTCATTGAGGGCAGGGGTGATGCTCTGCCCCGCCTGCAATTCGAGAAGCTTTTCCGGATTGATGGTGATCGAGTTGGTGTCAACAGAGGCGGAGGCGGAAATGGCGCCAGCAATGATTTCGCCCTGTGTCAGAAGGCTCTCCACCCGCGCATCGATCAGCCCCTCGCGGAACTGGTTGAGGTAGAGAATGCCGCCGACCAGAACGACCGTCGCTGCGACGTTGAAGAAAAGAATACGGCGCGTGAGGCTGGAAAACACCGCATTGCCGAAGATGCGCCGGATAATCGTCAGTGGATGGATACGATGGCGGCGTTCGCTGCCGCGATCTTCGGCATCGTCACTGTCCGAGACGGTTTCCGGCGTTTTCTTCAACACGTATTTAAGTCCTCGCCACCACTCGTCGGGTGGTCTCTTCCGCTTGGCGCGCTTGTTTAAGCTGCTTCGCGGAAGCGATATCCTACGCCATAAAGCGTTTCAATCATATCGAAGTCGCCGTCGACCAATTTGAACTTCTTGCGAAGGCGTTTGATGTGGCTGTCGATCGTGCGGTCGTCCACATAGACCTGTTCGTCATAGGCGGCATCCATCAGCGCGTCGCGGCTTTTCACCACGCCCGGCCTCTGTGCCAGCGAATGCAGGATGAGGAATTCGGTCACGGTGAGTGTTACCGGTTCACCCTTCCAGGTGCAGGTGTGGCGCTCCTGGTCCATGGCGAGCTGTCCGCGTTCAAGCGTGCGCGCCTGCTGGTCCGCAGTCGGTTTCGCCGCGCCGCCACCGGCAACGGGGGAAGCATCGCGGCTGCTGGCGCGGCGCAGGATGGCCTTGACGCGCTCCACCAGAAGGCGCTGCGAAAAAGGCTTTGTGATGAAATCGTCAGCGCCCATCTTCAGGCCGAACAATTCGTCGATCTCTTCGTCCTTGGACGTCAGGAAGATAACGGGAATATCCGATTTCTGGCGAAGACGCCGCAAAAGCTCCATGCCGTCCATGCGGGGCATCTTGATGTCGAAAATGGCGAGCTGCGGCGGGCGGGCGATCAGCCCGTCAAGCGCGGACGCGCCGTCCGTATACGTTTCGACCCGGTACCCTTCGGCTTCGAGCGCGATCGATACCGAAGTGAGAATGTTCCGGTCATCGTCGACAAGCGCGATAGTCTGCATGTAGTTGGTCTCCATCGTCATTTTCTCGTAACTCCCGACATCCACCCAGCCAAGGTTGTGCGCCGTGAGCCACTCTCTTGAGTATAAAGGTGGAACAAATTGTGGCAAAGGAAATCTCGCAGCCAAATCCGCAGCGCGATCAGGGGATTTCGGTGAAAACGCCGCAGCCGGATTTTAATGCGTCTTCAACCGATTTAAAAAGAAATAAAATCTTTTAAATCGATTAATATATTGAAATCACTAAGTTTTTTAAAGTGAAGCTCTTGCGTTTCTAAAAGCCGCCACGTATTTTCCGAGGAAATTTCAACGTCCTTATCGTCATTAACAAGGAACGCGTCATGAACGAGCTTGGGGTTCATAATCCTGCCAATGGAGTTGCGGAACTCGGACTGGGCGAGGCCTCCCGCGTCTTTTATAACCTCAATGAGAGCGAATTATACGAAGAGGCGATCCGCAACGGCGAGGCTGAACTGACCATCGATGGTGCGCTGCGCGCCGTCACCGGTCAGCATACGGGCCGCTCGCCGAAGGATAAGTTCGTCGTTCGTGATGCCTCCACCGAGAACACCATCTGGTGGGACAACAACAAGCCTTTGTCGCCGGAAAATTTCGAGCTGCTGCGCCAGGACATGCTGGCCCATGCCGCCGGCAAGACACTTTACGTGCAGGATCTGATCGGCGGCGCCGATGAGGAAAACGCGCTGCCAACACGCGTCGTCACCGAGCTTGCCTGGCATTCGCTGTTCATCCGCAATCTGCTGATCCGCCCGAAGCAGGAGAAACTGGCGGGCTTCAAGCAGAAGCTGACCATCATCAACCTGCCGAGCTTCAAGGCAGATCCCGCCCGTCACGGCGTGCGTACGGAAACTGTCATCGCCTGCGATCTCACCAATGGTCTCGTCCTCATCGGCGGCACCTCCTATGCCGGCGAAAACAAGAAGTCCGTCTTCACGGTGCTGAACTACCTTCTGCCGGCCAAGGGCGTGATGCCGATGCATTGCTCGGCCAATGTGGGTCCCGAGGGTGATTCCGCCGTGTTCTTCGGTCTCTCCGGCACCGGCAAGACCACGCTTTCGGCCGATCCGTCGCGCACGCTGATCGGCGACGACGAACATGGCTGGGGTGAGCATGGCATCTTCAATTTCGAAGGTGGTTGCTACGCCAAGGCGATCAAGCTTTCGGCGGAAGCCGAGCCGGAAATCTATGCCGCGACCCGCCGTTTCGGCACGGTTCTCGAAAACGTCGTGCTGGACGAAAACCGCGTTCCTGATTTCAACGACAATTCGCTGACGGAAAACACCCGCAGCGCCTATCCGCTGCACTTCATTCCGAATGCATCGGAAACGGGCATTGCCGGCCATCCGAAGACGATCATCATGCTGACGGCGGATGCTTTCGGTGTGCTGCCGCCGATCGCGCGTCTGACGCCGGAACAGGCCATGTACCACTTCCTCTCCGGTTACACCGCAAAGGTTGCCGGCACGGAAAAAGGCGTGACTGAACCGGAAGCAACCTTCTCCACCTGCTTCGGCGCGCCCTTCATGCCGCGCCATCCGGCGGAATACGGCAACCTGCTGCGTGAGCTGATTGGCAAGCATGGCGTCGATTGCTGGCTGGTCAACACTGGCTGGACCGGCGGCGCTTACGGCATCGGCAAGCGCATGCCCATCAAGGCGACCCGCGCGCTTCTGACGGCGGCACTTACCGGTGAGCTCAAGGGTGCCGAATTCCGCACCGATGCGAATTTCGGCTTCGCCGTGCCGCTGTCGCTGGAAGGCGTCGATAGCGCGATCCTCGATCCGCGTTCGACCTGGGCCGATGGTGCAGCTTACGATGCGCAGGCGAAGAAGCTGGTTTCCATGTTCGTCACGAACTTCACCAAGTTCGAAGATCATGTGGACAGCAAGGTTCGCGACGCTGCACCTGGCCTGCTGCTCGCGGCTGAATGAATGAAGCCTCATTTATGAGGAGGAGGGGACCCGGCCTTGTGCCGGGTTCTTTCGTTTGGCCTGCTGTTTTCATTTTTTGTGATCTGTGGCATCACCGGCGCGGAGAAAGATCATGGCCAGCGACGCGCTTTACATCAGCAACCGTATTACCATCGCCGGCTGGGAGCTGACGGAGCAATTCGTGCTGGCCGGTGGTCCCGGCGGCCAGAATGTCAACAAGGTCTCGACGGCGGTCCAGCTGTTTTTAGACATCGCCAATTCACCTTCCCTGCCAGACCGGGTAAAGGCAAACGCCCTGCGGCTGGGCGGCCGGCGCGTTTCGAAAGAAGGCGTGCTGATGATCGAGGCGAGCCGGTTTCGCAGCCAGGAGCGCAATCGGGAAGATGCCCGTGATCGGCTGAAGGAACTGATCCTTGAAGCCGCCGCCCCGCCGCCACCGGTGCGCAAGGCCACCAAGCCGACCAAAGGCTCGGTCGAGCGCCGCCTCAAGGCAAAGTCCGGACGTTCGGACGTGAAGAAAATGCGTGGCAAACCGTCAGGCGAATAGGCGGCAGACGGCGAAATGTTTCGCACTTGTCATAGAGCCTCAAATATCGTCTGGTAAGCATCCCTACAACCAAGGAGGGTGCTATGGGTCTGTTCAATTTCATCAAGGAAGCGGGAAAGAAGCTTGGTATCGGCGGTGGTGATGATGCCCCCGATGTCGAAGCGGTCAAAAAGGAACTCGCTTCCCACGATCTCGGCACGGACAAGGTTCAGGTCGAAGTGGTGGACGACAAGGTCGTTCTGAAGGGCGAAGTGGCCGATCAGTCGGTTTTCGAAAAGGCGGTCATCGCGGTTGGCAATACGCTCGGCATTTCCAAGGTCGAGGCGGGTGAACTGAAGGTCGCCGAAGCGCCGGCGAAAGAACCCGTCTTCTACACGGTCAAGAAGGGCGACAATCTCTGGAAGATCGCCGAAGCGCAATATGGCAAGGCCAATGGTGCGAAGAACAACATCATCTTCGAAGCCAACAAGCCGATGCTGACTCACCCCGATAAAATCTATCCCGGTCAGGTCCTGCGTATTCCAGACCTTGCGTAATAACGGCTTTTAACCGCTGCAGTGGAGATGCCGCCTCGCGCGGCATCTTTTACAGCTTGCGAAGCGCCACCGTGTCGATCAGGTGGTTCTTTCCCTTGCGCAAGATAAGGTCGGCGCGCGGTCGCGTGGGCACGATGTTCTGGCGCAGGTTCTTCAGGTTGATGTTTTGCCAGAGACCCTCGGCAATGCTGAGTGCTGCTTCCTCGCTGATCGATGCATAGCGATTGAAGAACGAATTCGGGTCGCGGAACGCGGTTTGCCGCAGATTCATGAACCGGTTCACATACCAGTTGTGAATGAAGTCCTCGTCAGCATCGATATAGATCGAGAAATCGAAGAAATCGGAAACGATCGGTACGATCCGCCCGCCCGCCGGCAGGTCGCGCGATTGCAGAACGTTGATGCCTTCGAAGATCAGGATGTCCGGCTGGTCGATGACAGTGAATTCGTTCGGCAAAACGTCATAGGTCAGGTGGGAATAGCGCGGGGCCTTCACATTCGGTTGGCCCGCCTTGATCGCCGAGAGGAAACGCAGCAAAGCGCCGATATCGTAGCTCTCCGGAAAGCCCTTGCGCTCCATCAGGTTTTCGCGCCGCAGCACCTCGTTCGGGTAAAGAAACCCGTCGGTGGTGATGAGATCGACTTTCGGGCTGGAGGGCCAGCGGGCCAGAAGCTCCTTCAGGATACGCGCCGTTGTTGATTTGCCAACGGCCACCGACCCGGCAATGCCGATGACGAAAGGCGTCTTGTTTACGTCCGCCATATTCAGGAAGCGGTTGCGCTGTTCGAAAAGCAGCTGCGACGCTTCCACATGCGATGACAAGAGGCGCGACAGCGAAAGATAGATCCGCCGCACTTCGTCCAGATCGATCGGGTCGTCCAGCGAACGCAGCCTTTTCACCTCGTCGGCGGAAAGGGTGAGTGGCGTGTCGGCGCGAAAATTCGCCCATTCTTCAGAGCTGAAGAAGTGGTAGGGCGAATATTCATCCGGGCGGAAATGATCGAGTGTGCTCGGCATGCCTCTCTCCCCGCTGCCTGCCTTGACGTTCATGATGTCGGCCTCGCTGCCTTTTCCGCAAGCCCGGTCTGTCCGGTTCGGCGCTCCAGCTCGGCAAAAACATCGGCAAGCGGAATGTCGGCAATCTTCAGCACCACCATCAGGTGATAAAGCAGATCGGCGGCCTCGTTTTTCAGCCCGTCGCGGTCTTTCGCGATGGCGGCGATGACGGCCTCAACCGCCTCTTCGCCCAGTTTTTTAGCCGCACGTTCCTGACCCGCCGCAACAAGTTTGGCTGTCCAGGATTCATCGGGAGAGGCGGCGGCGCGTGTCGCGACGATGCGCTCCAGATCGGAAAGGGAAAATGCACTCATGGAAGAGGTTCCTGCAATCAGTCGAGACGCATGGGGATGCCATGCTCGGCCATATAGGTCTTGGCTTGTCCGATCGAATAGGTGCCGAAGTGGAAGATGGAAGCGGCAAGCACCGCGGTGGCATGGCCATCACGCACACCTGCCACCAGATCATCAAGCGTTCCGACGCCGCCCGAGGCGATGACGGGGACGCGAACCTGATCGGCAATGCTGCGTGTCAGGCCGATATCGTATCCGCTTTTGGTGCCATCGCGGTCCATCGAGGTGACGAGCAATTCGCCGGCGCCGCGTTCAACCATTTTGACGGCGAATTCCACGGCATCGATCCCGGTCGGCTGGCGTCCGCCATGGGTGAAGATTTCCCAGCGGTCGGCTTCCCCGTCTTTCGAAACCCTCTTGGCGTCGATCGAGACGACTATGCACTGGTTGCCGAACTTGTCGGCGGCCTGCGCGACGAAATCAGGATCCTTCACCGCTGCGGAATTGATCGAGACCTTGTCGGCACCGCAGAGAAGCAGCTTGCGGATGTCAGCGACGGCGCGGACACCGCCGCCGACGGTGAGCGGCATGAAGCAATGGTCGGCGGTGCGCGATACGACGTCGAAAATCGTGTCGCGATTGTCGGACGAAGCGGTGATGTCGAGAAAGCAGAGTTCGTCCGCTCCCGCCGCATCATAGGCCTTCGCCGCCTCGACGGGATCACCGGCGTCGATCAGGTCGACGAAGTTCACGCCCTTGACGACGCGGCCGTCTTTCACATCGAGGCATGGGATAACGCGGGCTTTGAGGGTCATGCGTTTACCTCCTTTGCAGCCTTGATGAGAGCAAGCGCCTCGGCGGGGTCGATGCGCCCGTCATAAAGCGCACGACCTGAAATAGCACCCTCGAGCTTTGCAGCATCGGGCTGCAACATGCGCTTGATGTCCTCGATGGAGGCGAGGCCGCCGGAGGCGATGACCGGGATCGACACGGCATTCGCCAGTTCCAGCGTTGAGGCCCAGTTGATGCCGGCCAGAATGCCGTCGCGATCGATATCGGTGTAGATGATGGCGGCGACGCCGGCGCCTTCGAAACGTTTGGCAAGTTCGATGACGCCGAGTTCGGAGGCTTCCGCCCAGCCTTCCACGGCAACCTTGCCACCCTTGGCGTCGATGCCGACGGCGACCTGACCAGGGAAACGCTTGCAGGCTTCGATAACCAGAACCGGGTCGCGCACCGCCACGGTGCCGAGAATGACACGGGCAAGCCCACGGCTGAGCCACGCTTCGATATGATCGAGCGTGCGGATGCCGCCGCCAAGCTGCACCGGGTTTTTCGTGGCTTTCAGAATGGCGTCGACCGCCTCGCCGTTGACTGTCTGGCCGGCAAAGGCGCCGTTGAGATCAACGACATGCAGCCATTCGAAACCCTGATCCTCGAAGGCCTTGGCCTGTGCTCCGGGGTCTTCGTTATAAACGGTGGCCTGGTCCATATCGCCGAGTTTCAGGCGAACGCACTGGCCGTCTTTAAGGTCGATTGCGGGAAAAAGAATCATGTCAGGGCTTCCAGCGCAGGAAATTGGAAATCAGGGCAAGGCCGAGCGTCTGGCTTTTTTCCGGGTGGAACTGCGCGCCCGCCATATTGTCACGGCCGACGAAAGCCGTCATCGCGCCACCGTAATTGGTGGTGGCGATCACGTCCGCCGGATGTTTTGCCGCCAGATGATAGGAATGCACGAAATAGGCATGCAACCCGTCCGCGCCGGTCTTGATGCCTTCGAATAGCGGGTGGGCATGCCGGATTTCCAGCGTGTTCCAGCCGATCTGCGGAATCTTCAGGCCCGGATCGGACGGCGTCATTTCCACGACGTCGCCTTCGATCCAGCCAAGCCCGGCACTGACGGTCTTTTCCAGACCGCGTGAGGACATCAGCTGCATGCCGACGCAGATGCCGAGGAAGGGATGGGCTTTTTTCTCGACGGCTTCAATGAGCGCCTCATGCATGCCGGGAACGGCATCGAGGCCTGCACGGCAATCGGCATAGGCACCGACACCAGGCAGAACGATGCGGTCCGCCGATGCGACGTGATCCGGCCTGTCGGTCAGGTCGATGGTTGCACTGATGCCTGCTTCACGGGCGGCACGCTCGAAAGCTTTGGTGGCCGAACGCAGATTGCCCGAACCGTAGTCGATGATCGCGACACGCATGTCAGCGCCTTCCATTCAAGTCGAAAAGAAACGATCCGGCGGGATCGTTGACGAAGTTTTTGTCGCCGCTCCTTTGCGGCGCAGGGGTCCATACCGGCTGCGACAGCTGTTCCGTCGTTGCGGTATCGGTGAGGTCGGAGAAATATATTTCCTCTGCACTCGAAAGATCAGGGGCGGAAATGACGGAAGTCATCTTCCAGCCTTTGCCGATCAGGTGCCGGACGAGAAAATTGCGTCCTTCCAGTGCGGTGATGAGGGCAATGGCGAAACCGCACAGAATGCCGGCCGGTTCAAACCCGGGTAACATCGATGCCTGACCGGCCAGAAGGATGGCGACGAAAACAATGGCG
Organism: Rhizobium oryzihabitans; assembly: GCF_010669145.1. NCBI lineage: Bacteria > Pseudomonadati > Pseudomonadota > Alphaproteobacteria > Hyphomicrobiales > Rhizobiaceae > Rhizobium > Rhizobium oryzihabitans. The sequence goes on along the minus strand of NZ_CP048632.1, from coordinate 2,192,309 downwards.
GCCGCCAGCCACAACCGGTTCAGGGCGAGCCACAGCCAGGGCGCAATCAGCGCCAGCCAGACGAAACGGTCTGCGATGAAGCGGGTCGTTTTATGATCCCTGTCCGGCCCGTTGGGGGCTTCCAGAACGAGATAGCTTGTCATGGGCTTCCTGACAGCTTTGGCGGTCAGGCCAGCATGCCCTTTGTCGAGGGAACGCGGCCTGCCTGCCGGGGGTCGATCTCGGTTGCCGCGCGAAGAACGCGGGCAACGGCCTTGAAGCATGTTTCGGCGATATGATGGTTGTTGGCGCCGTAATGGTTCAGGATATGCAGGGTGATGCCGGCATTCTGCGCCAGCGCCTGAAAGAACTCACGCACCAGCTCGGTGTCGAAGGTGCCGATCTTCGGTGCGGAGAAATTCACGTTCCAGACCAGGAAGGGACGCCCGGAAATATCGACGGCGGCCTTGGTCATCGTCTCATCCATGGCGAGGTCGAGCGAGGCATAACGGGTAATGCCGCGCCGGTCGCCCAGCGCCTTGGCGATGGCCTGGCCGATGGCGATGCCCGTATCTTCCACGGTGTGGTGGTCATCGATATGCAGGTCGCCCTTGACCTCGATGTCCATGTCGATCAGCGAGTGGCGGCTGAGCTGGTCCAGCATATGGTCGAAAAATCCAACGCCGGTGGAAATTGTCGACTTGCCGGTGCCGTCGATATCCACGCGCACCGAAACCGAGGTTTCGTTGGTCTTGCGGATAATCTCGCCTTTACGTTCTGCCATTTGTGGCCGCTCCGTGAAAATGTTGCCGTTCCTTATCAGCACGGGACACAAATATCCAGTTGTTCCATCGTCTTGCCTGGCTTGCGCAAAACGGTGCACGGCGCCCAAGATTGCAATCGTGAAAAGCAAACTTACATAGAACTCGAGAAGGGCCGGATGCCGGCCCGTTAACAGCAGGCCCGGCAGGGCAGACAGGTGTTTGATGACAACGATTATTACAGTCAGGAAGGGCGGCAAGGTCGTCATGGCTGGCGATGGTCAGGTAAGCCTTGGCCAGACCGTCATGAAGGGCAACGCCCGCAAGGTTCGCCGCATCGGCAAGGGCGAAGTGATTGCCGGTTTTGCCGGTGCGACCGCGGATGCCTTCACGCTGCTCGACCGTCTCGAAAAGAAACTCGAGCAATATCCCGGCCAGTTGATGCGCGCAGCCGTCGAGCTCGCGAAGGATTGGCGCACGGACAAATATCTGCGCAACCTCGAAGCCATGATGCTGGTGGCCGACAAATCCACCACTTTGGCCATCACCGGTAATGGTGACGTGCTGGAGCCGGAACACGGCGCGATCGCCATCGGCTCGGGCGGTAACTACGCCTTTGCGGCTGCCCGCGCGATGATGGACACGGACAAGTCGGCAGAAGACGTGGCGCGCCAGTCGCTCGATATCGCCGCCGATATCTGCGTTTATACCAACCATAACCTCGTCATCGAAACTCTCGACGCCGAGTAAGCATATTCCACCCCATTTCTCACCCAAGGGTCCTGTGGGCCGGGCCAGAAAGGCCGGTCGGAACAGGAAAGCCGAGAGGACAGAATGACCACTTTTTCTCCCCGGGAAATTGTCTCGGAACTCGATCGCCACATCATCGGCCAGCATGATGCGAAACGTGCGGTCGCCATTGCGCTGCGCAACCGCTGGCGCCGCCAGCAGCTCGATGAGAGCCTGCGCGACGAAGTCATGCCGAAAAACATTCTGATGATCGGACCGACCGGTGTCGGCAAGACGGAGATTTCCCGCCGCCTGGCCAAGCTTGCCGGCGCGCCCTTCATCAAGGTCGAGGCGACCAAGTTTACCGAAGTCGGTTATGTCGGCCGCGATGTCGAGCAGATCATCCGCGATCTGGTCGAAATCGGCATCGGTCTCGTGCGTGAAAAGAAGCGTGCCGAGGTTCAGGCAAAGGCCCATGCCAGCGCCGAAGAACGGGTGCTTGACGCACTGGTCGGATCGACGGCGTCGCCCGGCACCCGCGAAAGCTTCCGCAAGAAGCTGCGTGATGGTGAACTGGACGACAAGGAAATCGACATCGAGGTTGCAGACAGCGGATCGGGCATGCCCGGCTTTGAAATTCCCGGCATGCCGGGCGCCAATATCGGCGTTCTTAACCTGTCGGAAATGTTCGGCAAGGCCATGGGCGGACGTACCAAGAAGGTGCGCACCACGGTTTCGAAGTCTTATACCGATCTTGTCCGCGACGAATCCGACAAGCTGCTCGACAATGAAATGATCCAGCGCGAAGCGGTGAAGTCGGTGGAAAATGACGGTATCGTCTTCCTCGACGAGATCGACAAGATCGCTGCCCGTGACGGTGGCATGGGTGCCGGCGTCTCGCGCGAAGGTGTGCAGCGTGATCTTCTGCCGCTTGTCGAGGGCACGACGGTTTCGACGAAATATGGACCGGTGAAAACCGACCACGTGCTCTTCATCGCATCGGGCGCGTTCCATGTGGCAAAGCCTTCCGACCTTCTGCCGGAGCTTCAGGGTCGTCTGCCGATCCGCGTGGAGCTGAAGCCGCTGACGAAGGAGGACTTCCGCCGTATCCTGACGGAGACGGAAGCAAGCCTCATCCGCCAGTACAAGGCGCTGATGGCGACGGAAGAACTCGATCTCGACTTCACTGACGATGCGATAGATGCTTTGGCCGACGTGGCCGTTCATCTCAACTCGTCGGTCGAGAATATCGGTGCGCGCCGCCTGCAGACCGTGATGGAACGTGTTCTGGACGAGATTTCGTTCAATGCACCGGATCGCGGTGGTTCAGCCGTCAAGATCGATCAGGAATATGTGAAAAAACATGTCGGCGATCTTGCTGCCGATACGGATTTGTCGCGCTATATTCTCTGAAGACTCTTCAGATCAAAGAGGTGAGAGTGCGGCCATATTTGCCGCACTCTTTTATTTTATCTGCCTTGTCTCGCATTCAGCCCGCATTTTGTTTATGGAAGGGCTGCATTCCGGTTGGAACCGCTTTGGTGGAATGGTCCGGTTTTCCCGCATATGTCGCCAGGGAAACCGCAGGCTTGAGAAAAGGCATTCGCTCGTGCGCAAAACTCTTCTGGCATTTGCCGCTGCTTTGACGTTCACCGTCGTCTCGTCTTCCTTTGCCGAGGCTGCGACGGTCGTTCCGCCGGGCAATCGCAATGCAGAACAGCCGGGCGTCCCGGGCGCTTCCGCAAAGAGGACCAAGGCGTCCAACACCTCTTTCGAGCGCAAATACCAGAAAGTGATCGACCTCCTGTCCTCCGACAAGGCGCTGATCGGCAAGATCAAGTCGACGGCCGGGCGCTACGGTATCGATCCGATCCATATGATAGGCGCAATCGTTGGTGAGCATACTTATAATGTCGATGCCTATGACCGCCTGCAATCCTATTACGTCAAGGCGGCTTCCTATGCCGGCAACAGCTTCCGTTTCGGCTACAAGGACGAAACCATTGCGCAGTTTCTGACGCATTCGCAATTTTCCAGATGCCAGTCGAAAAAGGACTCCTACAGCCTTTGGAATTGTCGGGAAGACGTCTGGGACGACAGCTTCCGCGGCAAGACGGTGGATGGCGTTGCCTATCCGAACAATCGTTTCAGCGCCGTATTCTTCCAGCCCTTTTATGCAGGACAGACTTTCGGTCTCGGCCAGATCAATCCGCTGACGGCACTGATGCTGTCCGACATGGTGTCGAGAACGTCCGGTTACGAGAAGCTGGACGAGAATGACGCCACAGCCGTTTATACCGCGATCATGGATCCCGACCGTTCGCTGGCCTTCATGGCGGCATCCATCCGTAGATCGATCGATGACTATAAATCCATTGCCGACATGGACATCACCAGAAATCCGGGCGTAACCTCGACGCTTTATAATGTCGGCGGCTCGCAGCAACGTGCGGCGGCGCTCGCCCAGAAAAACCGCCAGCGCGCCGCTGGCGGGGAACAGCCCCTGTTGCCGGAAGAGAATTATTACGGCTGGCTGGTGAATGACCGCCTCAAGGACCTGCAGGCGCTTTTGTAGGAAAAGGCGATTATCTCCTGCATTATTTCCAAAATGGAAATAATATTTGGTTGTCTCCCGCAATTGACGAGCGGCCGCCTCAGCGTCCACTCTGTGCCCTCAAGTTAAAATGGAGGCGCATGTGAGCCGCACGGATAAATTCGGTCTTTCCATCGATAACAGGCTTCATGCCTTTTTGACGGATGAGGTGCTGCCGGGCACGGGCCTGAACAGCGAGGCTTTTTTCGAGGGCTTTTCAGCCATCGTCCACGAGCTTTCCCCGAAAAACCGTGAGCTGCTCGCCAAGCGCGACGCCTTGCAGGAAAAGCTTGATGGCTGGTACCGGCAGAACGGCGCACCGACGGATTTCGATGTGTATGAGGGTTTTCTGAAGGAAATCGGTTATCTGCTGCCGGAAGGCCCCGACTTCAAGGTGGAAACGAGCAACGTCGACCCTGAAATTGCCGCCGTTGCTGGCCCGCAGCTCGTCGTTCCGGTCATGAATGCGCGTTATGCGCTGAATGCTGCGAACGCCCGCTGGGGTTCGCTCTATGATGCGCTTTACGGAACGGATGCCATTTCTGATGCCGACGGAGCGGAAAAGGGCAGGGGCTACAGTCCCAAGCGCGGTGACAAGGTCATTGCCTGGGCGCGGAACTTCCTCAACGAATCGGCCCCGCTCGAAACGGCAGGATGGTCGGATGTGACCGGCTTCGAGATTGTCGGCGGCGTATTGCAGCTTGCAATCGGTGAGGGCACGACGGAACTGAAGGATGCGGCGCAATTCAAGGGCTTTACCGGTGAGGCGGAAAAACCGGCAACCATCCTGCTTGGCAAGAATGGTTTGCACACGGAGATCGTCATCGATCCGTCGACAGAAATCGGCAAGGGCGACAAGGCGGGTATCTCGGATGTCCTTCTCGAATCAGCGCTCACGACCATCATGGATTGCGAGGATTCGGTTGCTGCAGTCGACGCCGAGGACAAGGTGCTGGTTTATGGCAACTGGCTTGGCCTGATGCGCGGCGACCTGACGGAGGAGGTGTCGAAGGGTGGCAAGACCTTCACCCGCAGCCTCAATCCGGATCGTTATTATACGGCCCCCGATGGGTCGGCGCTTACTCTGCCGGGGCGCTCCCTGATGCTGGTGCGCAATGTCGGTCATCTCATGACCAATCCGGCAATCCTCGACAGGGATGGTCGTGAGGTGCCGGAAGGCATCATGGACGGCGTCGTCACCGCGCTGATCGCGCTTTATGATGTTGGCCCGTCCGGGCGGCGTCAGAATTCACGCGCCGGCTCGATGTATGTCGTCAAGCCGAAGATGCACGGGCCGGAGGAGGTCGCCTTCGCCAACGAGATTTTCGCGCGGGTCGAAAATCTGATCGGTATGGCGCCTAACACCATGAAAATGGGCATCATGGATGAGGAGCGCCGCACGACGGTCAACCTCAAGGAAAGCATCCGCGCGGCAAAGGACCGGGTCGTCTTCATCAATACGGGCTTCCTCGACCGCACGGGCGACGAGATCCATACCTCGATGGAAGCGGGTCCGATGATCCGCAAGGGCGACATGAAGCAGGCGGCCTGGATCGCGGCTTACGAGAACTGGAACGTCGATATCGGGCTGGAATGCGGCCTTTCCGGCCATGCGCAGATAGGCAAGGGCATGTGGGCTATGCCGGACCTGATGGCGGCCATGCTGGAACAGAAGATCGCGCATCCGAAGGCCGGCGCCAACACCGCTTGGGTGCCTTCACCGACGGCGGCAACGCTGCACGCCACGCACTATCACAAGGTCGATGTCGCAGCCGTTCAGGAAGGCTTGAAAAGCCGCGGCCGCGCGAAGCTCTCGGATATTCTGTCCGTTCCGGTCGCGACGCGTCCCAACTGGACGCCGGAGGAAATCCAGCGCGAACTCGATAATAATGCGCAGGGTATTCTCGGCTATGTCGTGCGCTGGGTTGATCAGGGCGTTGGTTGCTCCAAGGTGCCTGACATCAACAATGTCGGGCTGATGGAAGACCGCGCCACACTGCGTATCTCCGCGCAGCATATGGCGAACTGGCTGCGCCATGGCGTGGTGACAGAGGGGCAGATCGTTGAGACCATGAAGCGCATGGCGGCGGTGGTCGATGGCCAGAATTCCGGAGATCCGGCCTATCTGCCGATGGCGTCCGACTTTGATGGATCGGTCGCGTTTCAGGCCGCCGTCGAACTGGTGCTGAAGGGTCGGGAGCAGCCGAACGGTTATACCGAACCGGTTCTGCATCGCCGCCGTCTTGAACTGAAGGCGAAGCAGGCGGCCTGACGCCGCCGCAAGTCATTTCCATAAACAAAAAAGCCGCCGGGAATTCCTCGGCGGCTTTTTCTTTGTCTGGTATCGATCTTACTGGATCACGACAACCTTGGAGCTGCGGCCCGGACGGACGCGGCTGTAGAGGTCCATGACGTCCTGGTTGATCATGCGGATGCAGCCGGAAGAGGCGGCAGTGCCGATCGAAGCCCATTCAGGCGAACCATGGATACGGAACAGCGTGTCCTGTCCCTTTTCGTTGAAGAGATACATGGCGCGCGCGCCGAGCGGGTTGGAAAGACCCGGGCCCATGCCCGCCTCGACATATTTCGCGACTTCCGGCTTGCGGTCCGCCATTTCCTTTGGCGGATGCCACATTGGCCATTCCTGCTTCCAGGCGACATAGGCCTCACCGGCCCAGGCGAAACCCGCCTTGCCGACGCCGATGCCGTAACGAACCGCACGGTTACCGGACAGGATATAATAGAGGTAACGGTCACGCGTGTTGACGATGATCGTGCCCGGCCGTTCACTGGTCTGGAACTCGACGATCTGGCGACGGAACTTCTCATTCACGCGATTGATCGGAATGGCCGGCAGCGCATAGCCCGCATCGGTCACGGGGCCGTAAACATCGTTGAAGATCTGGACCGTTTCGACCTTCGCCGGAACCGGGTCGGCGACCGGCACGGACGCCGCGATCTTGCCGGAAGTCGGCGCAGATGATTGGGAAGTGGTTTCGGCGCAGCCGGCCAGAGCCAGTGCTGCCGTCAGACCGAGTGCGGTCAATGGGGTGCGGATGCGCATGTCGTTCTCGCGGAAAATTCGCCAAATTGTGCGAAGGAGTAGGCTTAACAGGATAAATCGGTTATTTTCCATTCAGCCGCTCTTGGCAAGCCGTTGCGCTGCCGCAAGACGGTTGTGCCCTCGAAATTGCCGGTTGATTGCCTTTTTGCAACAATAGGTCAAACGCTTCAGCAGCTTTTATCCATGACTATTCTTTCCGTTACCAACAATAATCCGTTAATCGACGGCCGCCAGTCGGACAAGGCGATGCTTGTACGCCGTGGCGTTCAAGTGCTTCTGCACGAGATGCGCCATTCGGTGCTGCCGGAACTGCCGCTTGCAAGCGGACGCAGGGCGGACCTCATCAGCCTGTCGGTGAAGGGTGAAATCTGGATCATCGAGATCAAATCCTCCATCGAGGATTTTCGGGTCGACCGCAAATGGCCGGAATACCGCCTGCATTGCGACCGGCTGTTTTTCGCGACCCATCCGGAAGTCCCGGTCGAAATCTTCCCGGAGGAATGCGGCTTGATCCTGTCGGATGGATATGGCGCCCATATGCTTCGCGATGCGCCGGAGCACAAATTGCCGCCGGCGACCCGCAAATCGGTGATGCTGGATTTCTCGAGAACCGCTGCAACCCGGCTGATGCTGGCGGAATGGACGACCGGGCGCAGCTTCGGAGAGTAGTTCCGGTTCGGCGCATTTTCCGGGCGCAGAACCGCTTCGCACTTTTACTGGAAATGCTCTACTTCGGCGCGCGTTTCGCCAGAATGCGCTGCAGCGTTCGCCGATGCATGTTGAGCCGGCGGGCTGTTTCCGAAACGTTGCGCTCGCACATTTCATAAACGCGCTGAATATGCTCCCACCGAACCCGGTCCGCCGACATGGGGTTTTCAGGGACTTCGGTCTTCTCGCCCTTGCGCTGCGTCAGCGCATTGAAGACATCGTCCGCATCGGCGGGTTTGGCAAGATAGTCCAGCGCCCCGAGTTTTACCGCGGTAACGGCGGTTGCAATATTGCCGTAGCCGGTCAGGACAACGATCTGCGTATCGTCCCGGTTCTGCCTGATGGCTTCGATGACCTCGAGACCATTGCCATCCGCAAGCCTCAGATCGACGACCGCATATTTGGGCGGTGCCGCCTTGGAGCGCGCAATGCCCTCGCTGACCGTCTCGGCGGTGTCGACGGCAAATCCGCGTGTTTCCATCGCCCGGGCAAGCCGGCGTAGAAACGGGCCGTCGTCATCGACGATCAGCAGTGATCTGTCAGGTCCGATCGGATCTTCGTCGTCCGTCGGCACGCTGGTGGATGGGTTCTGGTCTTCTGTTTTCATGTTTCCGGCCTTCCGGCAACTTCGTCGGCTTTCTTCTTATCGCCGCTTCAACGTGGATGGTAAAGTCAACGGCTTCTTTTATCGTCCATAAGTGCCCGAGGCCAGACGATTGTGACCCGCGCTCCAGTTCCGCTCGAACCGCGATTTCCGAAGGTGACGGCGGCGCCGGACCTTTCCAGCAACGTCTTGGCGATAAAAAGCCCAAGGCCCAGCCCGCCAGCCCGCGTGTCGTTGTGACGTTCGGTCACATAGGGTTCGCCGATGCGCGCAAGCACGTCATGGGCATAACCGGGTCCGTCATCCTCGATGATGACAGTGATGGTCTGCGAATCGTAGTCCACCGTCACGGTTACTTTTTCCCGCGCATAGTCGACACCGTTTTCAATCAGGTTGCCCAGCCCGTAAATGACGCCGGCATTGCGGATGCCGACCGGCTCGTCAGCCCGGTTGTTCTTTTCAACGAGTTCCAGGCGGATGCCGAATTCCCGGTGCGGCGCCACTACCTCCTCGATCAGGGAGGAGAGCGGCAGGCGGCGCATGTGCTCCTCATTGTCGGCGGAAAGCGATGTGAGGCGGCGCAGAATATCGCGGCATCGTTCGCTCTGGCTGCGCAGCAGCGCTATGTCTTCGCCAAATCTTTCATCATTGCCGAATTCCCGCTCCATCTCCTTGGCGACGACACTGATTGTCGCAAGCGGTGTGCCAAGTTCATGCGCTGCTGCTGCTGCAAGCCCATCCAGCTGCGACAGATGTTTTTCCCGCTCCAGCACCAGTTCGGTCGCAGCCAGCGCATCCGCCAGCTGGTTGGCCTCGTGCGAAACGCGATAGGCATAAAAGGCTGCGAAAGAAGTGGTAGCAATGATCGCGACCCAGGTGCCGACATGCAGCAGAAGCTGGATCGGCAGCACCTCGCCGGGATACCAAGGAACCGGAAACGGCGAAAAGGCAATCGCCGTCGAACATATGACGGCAAAGGCGAGAAGAATAAGAGAATGCCGAAGCGGCTGCGAGGCAAAGGCAATGATGACCTGCACGCAGATCAGCGGCGCGAAGGGATTGGAAAGGCCGCCGGTAATATAGATGAGCGCGGTCAATTGCAGCAGATCGAAAGCAAGCAGCAGCGTCGCTTCCCAGGGCTCCAGACGATAGGTGGAGGGAAAACGGGCTGTGAGAAACAGGTTGGCAAGCGCCAGAGCCGCAATCAAAAGGCTGCAAGCGAGAAGCGGCAGGGGGAAATTCAGCCCCAGGGCGACGAACAGGATCGTTGCGGTCTGTCCCGCCACCGCCAGCCAGCGCAGCCATACGATGGTTTGCAGCCTTATCCTGCGGCTGGCGCGGCCAAGCCTTGTGGTTTCGATCGGATGACCAGCCACCTTCGTCTCCTTTACCTTTGTCATCGTCGTCACGTTCCCCGCGGTTTGGCGCGGCTGGTCGGCAATGCCGATGCGGGATCTTCCGGCCATGGATGGCGCGGATAACGCCCGCGCATATCCGCCCGCACGTCCTTCCACGATCCCGCCCAGAAACCGGGAAGATCGCGTGTCGTCTGTATCGGCCTGTGCGCCGGCGAGGTCAATTCCAGAAGCAGCGGCAATCGTCCCTGCGCGATGGCAGGGTGGGCCGTCAGCCCGAAAAGCTCCTGCACGCGAATGGAAAGCGTCGGTTCGCTGGCGTCGTAGCGGATGGGATGCCGCTGGCCCGTCGGTGCTTCGAAATGCGTCGGCGCAAGCCTGCCGAGATCGCGCGCGACCTCATAGGGCACCAAGGATAAAAGTCCCTCGGAGAGGCTGCCGGGCCGGATATCCTGCAGGCTGCGTGCGCCGTGCTGGAAGGGCACGAACCATTCATCCAGTCGCAAAAGCAATGCCGCATCGCTGACGTCCGGCCAAGGCTCTCCGATGCTGGCGCTCAGAAAGCCGATCCTGTCACGCAGCTGAAGGGTCTCTTTCGAAAAAGGAAGAATGCCGATGCCGTATTCCCGAACGCCGTTGGCGAGCGCCTGCGCCGCCTGTTCGTCTTCGGGACGGGGTAGGGGCGTTTCGTCGAGTATGATGGCGCCGAGGCGCGTGACGCGGCGTGCACGCGCCTGGCCGCTCGCCTTGTCGAACAGCAGCTGGTCCTGCTGCACGATAAGATGCGGCATTCGCTCTTCTATATCGGCCCGCTCGATGCCGGCAGCTGAAAGGATGCGCGGCTGCGCCGCCCGCCCGGTGATGTCGGCAACCACCAGCATCCTGCTTGCGGCAAGCCGGTCGGTCTCGGCGAGTTCAGCACCCCGGCCGTTCGCCATCACGTAACGGCCGCGTGCTCCACGCTGAAGCGCAATCCGGTCAGGATAGGCATGCAGCAGCAGGGGACCAGCCTCGCTCGGCAATTCGATTGCTGCCTTCGCACCGCCGATCGTATCGAAAAGCCTCGACGCCAGCTTGCGGGCCGCCTGTGCCCTCTCGTTCTTCTCGGAAAGAAAGCGCCGCAATCGTTCATCGAGATCAATGTCGTTTCCGCCGAGACCCTGTTCGGTCAGCATGACGGCGAGCATCGCCGCCTTTTTTCCCGCACCTTCACCCGTCGCGGCAATCACCATGGCCGCCAGTCGCGGCGGCAATGAGAGGCCGCGCATGAGGTGGCCGCGTTGCGTCAGTGATCCGGCTTCATCGAGTGCGCCGAGATTTTTGAGAAGCGCGATGGATTCCTTCAGCGCCGCTTCGGGAGGGGCGTCCAGAAATGCAAGCGCAGACGGATCGTGAACGCCCCAATGGGCAAGATCAAGCGCCAGGCCGGAAAGGTCGCTCGCCAGAATTTGCGGTGGTGTGAAGGCGTTGAGCGCCGCCATCTGCCCTTGATGCCAAAGACGGACCGCAACGCCGGGCTCCGTTCGCCCAGCGCGGCCCGCCCGCTGATCGGCGGAAGCCCGCGAAACTCGCACAGTCTCCAGCCTCGTTATGCCCGTTGCCGGTTCGAAGACCGGCAGTCGCTGCAACCCGCTGTCGATCACCACGCGCACGCCGTCTATGGTGATCGAGGTTTCGGCGATAGAGGTGGCAAGCACGATCTTGCGCCGTCCGGCCGGTGCCGGCTTGATCGCCGCATCCTGCTCCTTTTGCGAAAGATTGCCGTAAAGCGGGATGATATCCGTATCTGCGGAAAAACGCCCCTCCAGCCGTGCGGCCGTGCGGGTGATTTCCGCTTGCCCCGGCAGGAAGGCGAGGATGGAGCCCGTTTCCGCTGCATGGGCTTCGGTAATCGCCTTTGTGACTTTCTCTTCGACGGGTACACCCTGCCAGCGGTCCTCGTAGCGGATATCGATCGGAAATGTCCGACCCAGGCTCTGAATGACCGGGGCGTCACCCATCAGCGTGCTGATGCGGTCCACATCGAGGGTGGCGGACATGACGAGGATGCGCAGATCATCTCGCAACCCTTCCTGCACGTCGAGCGCAAGCGCCAGTCCGAAATCGCCGTCGAGCGAACGTTCGTGAAACTCGTCGAAAATCACCGTCGAAACGCCGGCAAGTTCCGGGTCGTCAAGAACCATTCGGGCGAACACGCCCTCCGTCACCACTTCAATCCGGGTCCTTGAGGAGATGCGATTGTCGAGCCGCATGCGGTAGCCGACGGTTTCCCCGACATCCTCATGTAGCAGATCGGCCATGCGCCCGGCGGCGGCGCGGGTCGCAAGCCGACGTGGTTCGAGAAGAATGATCTTGCCGTCACCCCGCCATTCCTCTTGCAAGAGATGAAGCGGCACCAGCGTGGTTTTGCCCGCGCCCGGCGGAGCTGAAAGAACCGCACGCTTTGCTCCCCCAAGCGCATCGGCGATATCTGCCAGAACGTCGCTGACGGGAAGTTCGGGCAGATCCGTCTTTAT